>DASTHN010000225.1:0-3266 GCA_035718185.1 Actinomycetota bacterium | reverse complement strand
GAAGGAGCTGGCCGACACCGACGGCGTCCTTCGTTTGGAGCCCGCCTGGGTGGGGCGGGACCTGCTGCCGTCCGGCCGACGCCTGGGTCTGACCGACGACGCGTACGACCTCGGTGAACGCGGCGAGATGTGCGAGCGTTGGCTGGCGTCCACCACGCATGCTGACAACCGGATCGGCCCCCCGGACGAGGGTCTGAGCTATCTGGCGCTCGATGGCTCCGAGCGCATCACGCTGAAGGATGCGGTCGAGGCGGCACCCGCGACGATCATGGGTGCCGAGTACGCTGCGATGCACGCCGGCCTGTCCCGGTTGGCGAAGATCTTCGACTACCGGGGGCGGCTCCCGCTCCATCTGCACCAGCGGCAGGAGCACGCCGCGTTGGTCGGGCGGCACTCGAAGGACGAGGCCTACTACTTCCCGCCGGGCGTGGATCTGGGTCCCCACCCCGAGACGTTCCTCGGCGTCCATCCGTCGATCGCCGACGACGGGGATCACGAGGTCCTGCTCCCGTACCTCGAGGACTGGGACAGCGACCTGATCCTGCGGCATTCGATCGCGTACGTGCAGGTCCCGGAGGAGGGCTTCCACGTCCCCTCGGGCATCCTGCACGGACCCGGGACCGCGCTCACGATCGAGCTCCAGGAGGACTCCGACGTCTTCGCCATGCTCCAGGCGCTGAACCACGGGAAGCTGATCTCGAAGGAGCTGCTTTGGAAGGACGTCTCGCAGGAAGACCGCGAGGGCAAGGGTGAGCGCTTCATCCTGGAGCTGATCGACTGGGAGGAGAACGGAGACCCGTACTTCTACGAGAACCACCATCTGTCGCCGCAGCCCATCGAGGATTCGCGGACGAGCAGCGGCGAGGAGCACTGGATCTACTACAACACGTCGAAGTTCAGCGGGAAGAAGCTCGTCGTGCGGCCGGGCTGTTCCTACGTGACCGTCGACGAGGGGGTCTACAACGTCCTCGTGTGGTCCGGGAGCGGCACCTACGGAGGCGTCGAGGTCGAGGGCGGCAGCCCGGGCCTCGACGAGCTGCTCGTCACGCACGACCGGGCGGTCGCCGGGGTGGAGGTGCGGAACACCGGCAGGGACGAACTGTTCGTGATCAAGTTCTTCGGTCCAGACGTGAACGCCGACGTTCCGATGATCCAGCGCCGGTGAGGCGTTCGCTCGGGCGACCCGAGCAGGAGGCGAGGGTGGACGACAAGGTTCGCTGGGGGATCCTGGGGACGGGGAAGATCGCGAGGATCGTCGCGACCGCACTCGCCGGGTCCGAGGACGGTGAGCTCGCATCGGTCGGGAGCCGCGACGGCGAGCGCGCCGCAGCCTTCGCCGCCGAGTTCGGCGCGGCCCGCTCCTCGCGGTACGCGGAGGTGCTCGAGGACGATGGGGTCGATCTGGTCTACGTCGCGACCCACCACCCCTTCCACCGCCAGTGGGCCGTCGCGGCCGCCGACGCGCACAAGCACGTCCTGTGCGAGAAGCCGATGGCCGTGACGTCCGAGCACGCCGCGGAGATCGTCGAGGCGGCACGCCGCAACGACGTGTTCCTGCTCGAGGCGTTCGCATACCGGTGTCACCCGCAGACGCAGCGCCTCGTCGAGCTGCTCCGGGAGGGCGCGATCGGCGAGGTGCGGATGATCGACGCGGTCTTCGGCTACGACGCGGGCCCGGCGCCGACCAACTACCTCATGGTGCACGAACTGGCGGGCGGCAGCATCCTGGACGTCGGGTGCTACACGACGTCGATGTCGCACCTGATCGCCGCCGCCGCGACGGGGAGGGCCGTGGCGCCCACGGTCGATGTGGCCGGGGCCGCACACCTCGGCCCCACCGGTGTGGATCACTCGACCGCGGCGACACTCACCTTCGAGGGCGGGGTGGTCGCGAGGGTGGCCTGCTCGATCCAGGCCAACCTCGACAGCTCCGCGCGCATCTACGGATCCGAGGGCCGGATCGCGGTACCGTCCCCCTGGCTCCCGGGGCGGATCGGCTCGGAGGCCACGATCGTCGTGGAGCGGTGGGGGGATGAGCCGCAGGTGATCGACATCCCGCTCGTGTCGGACGTGTACACGGTCGAGATCGACGCCGTGAACACGTTCGTCCGCAAGGGGGAGCGGTCTTCATCCGCGATGGCGTGGGACGAGTCGCTCGAGAACATGCGGACGCTCGATCGATGGCGCGCGGCGATCGGGCTCCGGTATCCGGACGACGGTCCGTAGGCGCGGGAGGCCGACGTGGCGACGATCGCGGACGTGGCGGAGAAGGCCGGGGTGTCCGTCTCGACGGCGGCCCGCGTCCTATCGGGGCGTGGCTACGCTGCAGAGGACACGCGGCGGCTCGTGCTCGAGGCGGCGAAGGACCTCGGATACGTGCCGAACCAGATCGCCAGGAGCCTCCGGACGCGCCAGACCCAGATGGTCGGCCTGCTGATCGGCGACGTGGAGAACTTCTTCTATTCGGTCATCGCGAAGAACGTGGAGTCGGTGGCCAAGGATGCCGGATACCACGTCGTGCTGTGCAACAGCGACGACGATCCCGACATCGAGCGCGAGTACCTGAAGCTGCTCGAGGCCATGCGGGTGGACGCGTTGGTCGTCACGCCGACGTCGAAGAACCGGCGGGACCTCGCCCGCCTCCACGACAAGGGCATGGTGATCGTGCAGGTGGACCGGAGGGTGGACGGTCTGGCCGCCGACGCGATCCTGGTGGACAACGAGTCGGGCGCGGAGCACGCCGTGTCCCATCTGATCGAGGCCGGGCACCGGCAGATCGGGATCCTGACCGGCGATCTGGCGGTCCCGACGGCGCAGCAAAGGCTCGCCGGCTACGAGCGGGCGCTCGGGGAGCACGGCATCACGGTCCGACGCGAGCTGGTGAAGACCGGATCGTTCCACCGCGAGCACGCGATCGAGGATGCGACGGACCTGATCCGGGTCACACCGGCGCCGACGGCCGTGTTCGCCGCGAACAACATCCTGGCCGAGGCGACCCTGATCGCGCTCGGGCAGGACGGGCAGCGCGTGCCACGCGACGTCTCGGTGATCGCGTTCGACGACGTGCAGTGGATGAGCATGGTGGAACCGTCCGTGACCGCGGTCCGACAGCCG
Organism: Actinomycetota bacterium; assembly: GCA_035718185.1. Classification (GTDB taxonomy): domain Bacteria; phylum Actinomycetota; class UBA4738; order UBA4738; family HRBIN12; genus HRBIN12. The sequence continues at coordinate 152 of DASTHN010000225.1, read as the reverse complement.
GTGGCGGACATGGCGCGGAGCGCCGCCGAGCTGGTGCTCCGCCGCCTCCGCGAAGGTCGCGAGGGTCCCCCGAGCACGATCGTGTTCCGAACCCAGCTCGTCGAGCGCGCCTCCGTCGCTCCCGTCCGGAAGTCGAAGACGGACAAGGGGAC
>DASTHN010000224.1:0-5104 GCA_035718185.1 Actinomycetota bacterium | reverse complement strand
GGTCGCCCCCGTCGCCCGCCAGCTGGTCGAGGGCGTCGCCGATCACCTGCCCGAGCTGGACGAGGTCCTTGGCTCGCACGCGGAGGGATGGACGGTCCCACGCATGCCGTCGCTCGATCGCACGATCCTCCGCGTCGGGTGCTTCGAGCTTCTGCACCGACCCGACGTGCCGCCCGGCGCCGCGATCGACGAGGCGGTGGACAGCGCCAACGAGCTCTCGACCGAGGACTCGGGGCGGTTCGTGAACGGCGTGCTCGGCAAGATCGCCCGCGAGCGCGCCGCCGGGTAGCGCGTCCCAGCCGCGGTCCGGCGCCGTGAACGCGAGGGCGCTCGCCTACTGCGAGGTGGGTTCCTGGGGCTGCTGCTCGGGAACCGGCTCGGTGGGGGGCGTCACCGGTGGGGCGGCCGCCGGCGGGGCGGTCGCCGCGGGTGGCGTCGTCGTCGGGGTCGCCGTCGCGGGGGGAGCCGCGGCGGCGGTCGGTGGAGCCGTCGTCGTCGGCGGCTCCTCGAGGTCGGCCTGGCCCTCCTTCATGCCCTTCTTGAACTCGCTTTGGGCACGTCCCATCGACCGCGCCATCTCGGGGATCTTCTTCGCGCCGAAGATCACGACGAGCGCGACGATCGCGATGACGATCCACTCACTGGGTCCAGGCATCGATGACCACCTTCCGACTGCTGACCCGCCCTAGTCTAGGACCTTCCCGCAACCGGGAGCCCGCGGCTCGGCGATACCCGCGCCGACCCCGGAGGGCGGAACGAGACCGGAACGCCGGCAGACCGCCACGAGCGGCGGTATCCTACGCGGGACCTTCCCCTTTAAGCCGGTCCCGTGAGGCCGGGAAGGGAGCGAGATGATGAGGCTCGACTTCGACGCCCTGCCGCGCCGGCGGCCGGGCGTTCCCGTTCCCGCGCCCGAGGCCGATCGCTGATGGCCGCCGCCCGCATCCTGGAGGAGGCCGAGATCCGGCGTGCGGTCACCCGCATCGCGCACGAGATCCTCGAGCGCAACCACGGAGCCTCCGGTGTCGTGCTCGTCGGCATCGCGAACCGCGGCGACGATCTCGCCCGGCGCCTGGCCGCGGAGGTCGAGCGCATCGAGGGCGTCACGCCGCCCGTGGGCGTCCTGGACATCACGTTCTACCGGGACGACATCGGCATGCGTGCCGAGGCACCCGAGGTGCACGAGACGCGGATCGACTTCGACATCACGGGCCGGACGGTCGTGCTCGTGGACGACGTGCTGTTCACGGGCCGCACGATCCGGGCCGCGATGGACGCGCTCGTCGACTTCGGCAGGCCGACGGCGATCCAGCTCGCGGTACTCGTGGACCGCGGCCATCGCGAGCTGCCGATCCGCGCCGACTACGTCGGGAAGAACGTGCCGACCCGCACCGACGAACAGGTGCGCGTCGCGCTGAAGGAGCTCGACGGCGAGGACGCCGTCGTCGTGGAGGGATCCGGGGGTACGCCATGAACAAGCATCTGTTGTCGATCCACGACGTCACCGCCGAGGACATCGTGCGGGTCCTCGACACGGCCGAGTCGTTCCGCGAGGTCGGCACGCGCGTGATCAAGAAGGTTCCCGCGCTCCGAGGCCGCACGGTCGTGAACCTGTTCTACGAGAACTCGACGCGGACGCGGATCAGCTTCGAGCTGGCGGCGAAGCGTCTGTCGGCCGACGTCATCAACTTCACGACCAGCGGGACCTCGGTCGCGAAGGGCGAGAGCCTGAAGGACACGGCCCTCACCCTCCAGGCCATGGGCGCCGACGCCATCGTGATCCGGCACGCGTCGAGCGGCTCGCCGCTCACACTCACGAAGTGGGTGCGTGGCAGCGTTCTGAACGCCGGTGACGGCACGCACGAGCATCCCACGCAGGCGCTCCTGGACCTGTACACGATGCGGGACCGCCTGGGGCGGCTCGAGGGGCTCCGCGTGGCGATCGTGGGCGACGTGCTGCACTCGCGCGTCGCGCGGTCGCTGTCGTTCGCCCTCGTGAAGATGGGTGCGGAGGTGACGCTGGTCGGGCCGCCGACGCTGATCCCGCCGGACGCCCCCTCGTGGGGGGTTGCGGTCTCGTACGACCTCGACGAGGTCCTTCCGAAGCTGGACGTCTGCTACATGCTCCGGGTCCAGCGCGAGCGCCAACGGCAGCAGTACTTCCCGAGCGTCCGCGAGTACGCGCGCCTGTTCGGGCTCACCCGCGACCGCGTCGGCCGGTTGCCCGAGGGCTCGCTGATCATGCACCCGGGCCCGATGAACCGCGGGGTCGAGATCGATTCGGACGTCGCGGACCTGCCCCAGGCGGTGATGGAGGAGCAGGTGACGAACGGCATCGCCATCCGGATGTCCCTGCTCTACCTCCTGCTCGGCGGGCGCGTCGAGGAGGCGAGCGCCGATGCGTGAGCCGCTGCTGTTCACGGGTGCGCGGATCGTCGACCCCGAGAGCGGGAGGGACCATCTCGGCGACGTGCTCGTGGTCGAGGGACTGATCCGCCCCGTCGAGGAGGTGCCCTCCGACGTCACGCGGATCGACTGTTCGGGGCTCGTGCTCGCTCCGGGCCTGGTCGACCCGCACACGCACCTGCGCGAGCCCGGACGGGAGGACAAGGAGACCGTTCGGACGGGCTGCCGCGCCGCGGCGCTCGGCGGGTACACGGCCGTCGCCCCGATGCCGAACACGGACCCCGTCGCCGACAACGCCGCCGTGGTCCACGAGGTCCTCGACCTGGGCGCGCAGGCGGCGCTGTGTGACGTGCTCCCGGTCGGCGCGATCACCAGAGGCCAGGACGGGGCGTCGATGGCCGAGCTCGGCGAGTTGGTCGACGCCGGCGTGCGGATGTTCAGCGACGACGGCAGGGCCGTCTCGACCCCCCGGGTGCTCCGCAACGCCCTCACGTACGTGAAGGCGTTCGACGACGTGGTGATCGCCGAGCACTGCGAGGACGACTCGCTCGCCGCCGACGGACAGATGCACGAGGGGGAGCACTCGTACGCGCTCGGCCTGGCCGGCAAGCCCCGCGAGTCCGAGGAGATCGTCGTCGCCAGGGACATCGCGGTCGCCCGGCTCACCGGCGGCCGGCTCCACCTCCTCCACCTGTCGTCGGCGGGTTCGGTCGAGATGGTCCGCCGCGCGAAGGCCGAGGGTCTCCGCGTCACGGCCGAGGCGACGCCGCACCACCTGGTCTTCACCGACGCCGACCTCGTCACGTACGACACGAACTTCAAGGTGAACCCGCCGCTCCGGACGCCCGAGGACCGGGATGCGCTCCGCGTCGCCCTCGCCGACGGGACGATCGACGTGATCGGCACGGACCACGCGCCGCATGCCGTCGAGGAGAAGGAGGTCGAGTTCGACCAGGCGCCGCCCGGGACGATCGGGCTCGAGACCGCGCTCGCCGCTGTGCTGACCCACCTGGTCGAGCCGGGAACGATCACGCTCACTCGCGCGATCGAACTGCTCTCGACGGCCCCCGCGCGGCTGCTCGCGGCCGCCGACCACGGCGGGCCGATCGAGCCCGGTCGGCCGGCCAACCTCGTCGTGTTCGATCCCGCCGCCGAGTGGCTCGTGGAGCCCCCGTTCGCCTCGAGGAGCCGCAACTGCGCGTTCAACGGGACGACGCTGCGCGGCAGGGTCGTACACACGGTCTATCGCGGCGAACCGGTCGTCACGGACGGCAAGGCCCAGCGATGAGCGGGAAGCGGCGGGTCATGGCGAACGCCTGCTACGACCACATCGGCGCGCACCTCGGCCAGGTGATCATGGACCGGGTGCTGGAGCAGGGCTGGCTCGAGGAGACCGGCGGTGGCCGCTACCGGATCACCCCCGAAGGGGTCCGGGGCTTCCGCCGGTGGGGCGTCGACGTGCGCCCGCTGCTCGAGGACCGGACATGAGGGACGGTCGGTGACGCGCGAGCGCGACGCGCTCCTCGCGCTCGAGGACGGGACCACCTTCCGCGGCCGTTCCTTCGGGGCGCCGGGGGAGGCGTTCGGCGAGGCCGTCTTCAACACGGCGATGACCGGGTACCAGGAGGTCCTCACCGACCCCTCGTACGCGCGCCAGATCGTCACGATGACGTCCCCGCATCAGGGCAACTACGGCACGAACCGCGAGGACCCCGAGTCGGGCCGCATCCACGTCGCCGGCTTCGTCGCCCGCGAGGTCTCTCGCCGCGCCTCCTCCTGGCGCGCCGAGAGCTCGCTCCCCGACGCCCTGGCCGACGCCGGCGTGCCCGGGATCGACGGCATCGACACGCGCGCGCTCACCCTCCGCATCCGGGAGCACGGCGCCATGCGCGCCGCGATCTCCACCGAGGACCTCGACCCCGTTTCCCTGACCGAGCGCGTCCGCACGTCCGATGGCATGGCGGGGGCCGACCTCGCGATGGGGGTGTCGACGGCCGCGCCCTACGAGGCCGCGTCCGTGGTCGGCCCGGCGAGCGCCGACCGCGGCAGGGCCCTGCACGTCGCCGCGTACGACTTCGGGATCAAGGCGACCATCCTCCGCCAGCTGGCAGCCAACGGCCTCCAGGCCGTGGTGTTCCCCGCCACGACCCCCGCGTCCGAGCTCCTCGCGAACGGCTTCCGCGGCGTCTTCCTCAGCAACGGCCCCGGCGACCCCGCGGCCACCGTCTACGGCGTCCGAGCCGTGCGTGACCTCTTCGGCCAGCTCCCCATCTTCGGCATCTGCCTCGGTCACCAGCTCCTCGCCCTGGCTCTCGGCGGAGCCACGTACAAGATGAAGTTCGGCCACCGGGGCGCCAACCAGCCCGTGAGGAACGACACGACTGGCCGCGTCGAGATCACCAGCCACAACCACGGCTTCGCCGTCGACCCAGATGGCTGGCGAGCGGTCCCGGGCCTCGCTCCGCTGGCGGCAGAGCCGACGGGCGCTCCGCGAGACCCGGGGCCGCTCAGGCCGTCGGCGGCGCCGGGGCCGTTCCCCACCGCGGAGCGTGCCCCGGATCTCACCCCGCCAACCAGACACTCGACCTTCGGTGAGGTGCACCTCACCCACTGGAACCTGAACGACGGCACCCTCGAGGGCCTGCGCTGCGACGAGGCGCGGGCCTTCAGCGTCCAGTACCACCCGGAGGCAGCCCCC
>DASTHN010000223.1:0-3144 GCA_035718185.1 Actinomycetota bacterium | reverse complement strand
CTGCTTGAGTGAGCGGAGGGTCGTGACCGGGAACCGACGTCCAGGGAGGTGGCTCGCCCCGCTCGCCGCGGGCCTGATCCTCGGCGCCGTCGAGACGGTGCTCGCCGTCGCCTTCGCCGCCTTCGTGTTCGGCGGCCTCCTCGCGGGTCGGCTCGACGAGGGGATCGGGCTGTACCTGGCAGCCGCCGGGCTGACGCTCGCGCTCTTCGCGTGGCGTGGCGGCGCCCGGGGCGTGGTCGGCAGCGTGCAGGACGCCGCGACGGCGGTGCTCGCGCTCGTCGCCTCGGCCGCCGCGACGAAGGCGGCGGACCTCGCGCGCGTCGCCGTGATGGCCGGCGTGCACGACTTCGAAGCTCCGGACATCTTCCTCACCGTGGTCGCCGCGACGCTGGTCGTGACGGTGCTGTGCGGGGTGGCGTTCCTGGCGCTCGGCAGCTTCCGGCTGGGCAACGTGGTCCGGTTCGTCCCCTACCCCGTCGTGGGCGGGTTCCTGGCGGGCACGGGATGGCTCCTCCTGACGGGCGGGATCTACGTCGCCTGCGGTGTGTCGCCACACCTGCGCTCGCTCGCGCAGCTGATCGGAGGACACCAGCTGGTCCTGTGGCTCCCCGCCCTGGCGTTCGGGGTGATCCTGCTCGTCGCCGTGCGGCTCGTACGCCGGCCCATGGTGATCCCGGCAGTGATCGCGATCGGGCTGGCGGTCTTCGTGATCGGCATGCTGGTCACGGGGACCTCGATCGAGGAGGCGCGGGACGGACGGTGGCTGCTCGGACCGTTCGAGGGCACGAGCCTGTGGGAGCCGTGGACGCTCCGAGCGCTCACCGGCGCGGATTGGTCGGCCGTGCTCGGGGAGTGGACGGGGATCGCCACGGCGGTGTTCGTCGCGGCGATCGCGATCCTGTTCAACGTCAGCGGCGCCGAGGTCGTGCTGGACCGCGACCTGGACACCAACCGGGAGCTCCGCGACGCCGGGTTCGTGAACGTCGTCTCCGGCGCGATCGGCGGGATCCCCGCGTACCACGCGCTCAGCCTGAGCGCGCTGTCCCAGCGGATGCACGCGAACGCGCGGATCGCGGGGCTCATCGCCGCGGCGGTCCCGTTGTCGGCGGTGATCCTCGGCGCCACCGTGGTGGAGCTGATCCCACGGATGATCGTGGGAGGCGTGCTCGTGTTCCTCGGCCTGGCGTTCATCGTCGAGTGGGTCTGGGACAAGCGCAGGGTGCTGCCGCTCCTCGAGTACGGGGTCGTGCTCGTGATCCTGCTCACGATCGTGGGTCGGGGGTTCATGCCGGGCGTCGTGCTCGGGCTCGTGCTCGCGGTCGTGCTGTTCGTCGTGAGCTACGGCAGGACCGACCTGGTGCGCGAGGTCGCCTTCGGGGACACCTACCGCAGCAACGTCGATCGCCCCCCGGCAGAGCGCGCCAGGCTCCGTGCGCTCGCGGACCGGGTCCAGATCCTGCGGGTGAGCGGGTTCCTGTTCTTCGGATCGACGAGCGGACTGCTCGAGCGGATCCACACCCGCCTCGAGGCCGTTCCGCCCGGGTTCGTGGTGATCGATCTTCGCCGCGTGACGGGCGTGGACTCATCGGCGGTGGCCGCCCTCATCAAGGTGACGCGTCTGGCGCAGGCGAACGCGTTCAAGGTCGTGCTGACGGGCGCCTCGGATCCGGTCCGCGCGCACCTCGAGCGCGGGGACGTGCACGAGGGCGAGATCGTCCGGTTCGAACCCGACCTGGACCGAGGGCTGCAGTGGTGCGAGGACGCGCTGCTCGAGAGCGGCGCCGAGACGGCCCTCGCGGGCGATCCGGAGCTCGACGGCCGGGGCGGCCTGCCGCCCGGGGTCGTCCCGTACCTCGAGCGGATCTCGGTGCCGGCGGGCGCCGTGCTGATCCGCCAGGCCGCGCCGCCGGGCGATGTCTACGTGCTGGGTTCGGGGCGGCTCGCGGTGGAGACCCTCACCCCCGACGGCACGCGGATCCGGCTGCGCACGCTCCGTCCGGGAGTGGTGGTCGGCGAGGTTGCGCTCTATTCCGGCGCGCGGCGCACAGCCGACGTCGTGGCCGAGACGCCGAGCGTGGTCCTGCGGCTGAGCTCGGGGTCGATCGCGCGGATGGAGACCGAGGAGCCCGAGGTCGCCGCCGCCCTGCACCGGTGGCTCGCGACGACGCTCGCCGAGCGCCTGACCGAGACCCTTCGGGCGGCGGATGCCCTGCTCGACTAGGCGTCGAAGGAGGGGCAGTGGCCTACGACGAGGACCTCGCCGATCGGATCCGTGAGCTGGTCGCCGGCGAACGTCGCCTGACCGAGAAGAAGATGTTCGGAGGGCTCGCGTTCCTGATCGGCGGCAACATGGCGGTCGCGGCGAGCGGGCAGGGCGGACTGCTGGTCCGGGTCGACCCAGACCGGTCCGACCGGCTCGTGGCCTCCACGGGTGCCAGGCTGATGGAGATGCGCGGCCGCACGATGCAGGGATGGCTGCGCGTGGGCGCGGAGGACGTCCGGACGGAACGACAGCTCGCCAAGTGGGTCGAGATCGGCGTCACGTACGCGCGCTCACTCCCAGCGAAGACATGACCCCCTGCGGGGTGATGGGACCCGCCCGATCATCTCGGCCGCCAGGTGGGTGGTGTCGGTGTCGCCGCCGCCTCGTCCCTGACGAGGTACTCTTGAGTAGTGAGGGACTTCTATCGCACCGCGAAGGGGAAGACCTTGCGAGTGGAGGAGTCCGACGAGGGGAGCCTCACCGTGAAGGTGCTCAAGGACGGCGTCTGGGCGGACGCACCGCTCGGGATGGTCGGCCTCCGGATCTCCCCAACGACACGACGACTCTCTGCGAGGGAGATCGGCAACCTCCCAGCCTGAGCCCCCGGCCGGGCGCTCGTCGTGAGGCCCGATCGCCGCGAGGGTGAGGACGTCAGTGGATACCGACGAAGAACGGATCGCGCTGTTCCTGGACTACGAGAACCTGGCCATCGGCGCGCGTGAGGCGCTCGGCGGCCTGACCTTCGACCTCAAGCCCGTGCTCGACGCGCTCGCAGAGCGCGGTAGGGTCATCGCCCGCAAGGCCTATGCGGACTGGTCCGCGTTCGACGAGGACCGGCGCATGCTCACGCGCGGACACGTCGAGCTCGTCGAGATCCCGCA
>DASTHN010000222.1:0-13431 GCA_035718185.1 Actinomycetota bacterium | reverse complement strand
CAGGAGGTGACGGTCGTCGACGCCGCTCGCCCCCGGTTCCACGTGGAGCTCGGTCGTCCACTCGCCGTGTGGCTCAACGTGCGCCGCGAAGGTGAGCCCGGCCTGGTCGACGGCGGCGATCGCCGAAGCCGAGATCCGGGCCTCCCGTGAGAAGGTCCCCCTCCGGTACCCGAGGATCAGCCGGTCGTCCTCGACCCGACGGGAGTACTCGCCCTTCTTCTCGAGCGCGTCCTTGACCTCGAACAGGTCCGCGAAATCGCTGCCGGCCTCGACGCGAACCTCCAGGTCGACCGGCTGGGCGTCGTGGTTCAGGATCGTGAGCTCCTCGTGGAAGCCGCCGCCGACCGCCCGCCGGCGGATCACGGACAGCTTCGCGTCGATGTAGACGGTCCCCGTCCCCGGGACGAGGAAGAACCGCGTCTCGAAGTACTGGAGGTCGTCGACCGAGAGGGGGTTCAACCGCTGGCCGTCGATCGTCAGGATCCACCGAGACAGGAAGCGCGTGTCCCAGGCGAAGAGTCCGGTCGGGTCCGACAGCGACGCCTCGATGTCCCCCCGCGTGTCGCTGACCACGAAGGTGTTGCCGTCGAGGATCTTCACCAGGTCGTCGCTCATCCCCGGTCGCCTCCTCCCGCCGCCGCGCGACCCTCGGCGGACCCGGGCGGCCCGGGGAAGAGCCGTTGGAACGCGAGGACCAACGCCGTCTGACCCTCGATGTGGAGCTCCCCCCGGAGGGCGGCCGCGACCGCATTGACCTCTCCCGTCACGAGGCGATCGAACAGACCCGTGTCGGCAGTGACCACGCAGTCGGCCTTCACGCGTCGGCGAGACACCGTCACGTCGCCGTCCTGAACAGAGACGAGCCGGTGCTCCACATCGTCACCGGCGGCCAGATCGAAGCCGATGGTGCCGGAAAGGCTCTGCAGCAGCGGCTCGTGGCCGCGGGCGGCCAACCCGTCGAAGAACTGGCGCGTCGCGTCAGCCATCACAACCTCCCCGTGACGAACGCTCGAAACCCATCATCGCACGGACGGAACACGCTCCTTCCGGTGCGCTCAGCGCAGCCTACCGGCACCGCTCCAGCCCTGAATCACCCGAAGTGGGTGACGCTACCCAAGACGACCCGAAGCAGGATACGCTCGGACCCTCAGGGCTCGTCCGGAAGGAGGACTTCGTGAGCGACACCGACATCGAGATGGGGCCCATCGACTACATCGTGGTCGAATGGCCCGCGGGCAAGCCGCCCACAGGCGAGGCCTTGCCGCTGCTCGTCGACCTGGTCGACCGCGGCCTGATCCGCGTCTTGGACTTCGCGTTCGTCCAGAAGCAGGACGACGGCACGGTGATCGGCCTGGACCTGACCGACGTCGGCGACGATCCGCAGCTCACGGTGTTCGAGGGAGCGTCCTCGGGCATCCTGGGCGACGACGACTACCAGGAGGCGGGCGCCGCGATCGAGCCCGGCTGCGCGGCCGCGTTGCTCGTGTACGAGAACACCTGGGCGGCCCCGTTCGCCACGGCGTTGCGGCGCACCGGCGCACAACTCGTCGCCGGGGGCCGCATCCCGGTGAACGCGATCATCGCCGCGCTCGACGAGGCCGAGGGGAAGGAGTGATCCGACGATGCCAGGTCTGATCCGTGGAGTCGCTCGCACGGCCGTCGTCGCGGGCACGGCGACCGCCGTCTCGAACCGCGTCTCGCGCCGCCAGGCCAGTCGGTGGTCGCAGCAGGAGCAGCAGGCGTACGCGCAAGAGCCGGAGTACGCGGCGCCGCCTCCCCCCGCCGCCCCGACGACCGACGACAAGATCGCGCAGCTCAAGGAGCTGGGAGAGCTGAAGGCCTCCGGCGTCCTCACCGACGCCGAGTTCGAGGCCCAGAAGGCCAAGATCCTCGCCGGCTGACCCACATCTGTTCCCGGACCGCGTCGTCCGCTTCCCGGACGGCGTCGTCCGCGCGCTCGCCGGCGGCCGGAGCAGATACCCCGAGGGGAGCCGTCGTATCGGCGGCTCCCCTTCGGACTGCTAGGTCGCCACGCTCGATCGGCGGTGCGGGGCCACGCCCGCTTCAGCGAACCCTCAGCCTCGACGTCCCAGACTCTTCCGACGCCGGCGTTCTCCCGAGCGTCGGCGGAAGGAGGGATCGCCGATGTGGATCGTGAGAAGGGCACTCGTGGTGTGGACGGGGGTCGTGACCGCGGCGGTCGGCATCTGGGCCGGCGGCGCCATCGCGGCCGGCGGCGGAGGGGGTGGAGCCGCGACCGACCAGGCCGGTATGACGGCAACGCGAGCGAAGCGCCTCGAACGGGCCGAGCTGCTCGTGGAGATCAACGAGACGGACGGCGACGCGGGTCTCCAGGTCTTCCTCGACGGGCGTCCGTGGAAGGCCATCACCATCTACGGCCCGAACGGGCACGACATCCTCGCCTACCGGACGAGGAGCGAGGTCCGGGGCTACGGGATGACCGAGCTGTTCTCGGAGAGCAGCGAGCCGCCCTTCACCCGGTTCCCGATCGACGAGTTCAAGGCGCTGTTCCCCGAGGGGGAGTACCGGTTCGTCGGCCGCTCGATCGACGGACAACGGCTCGTGGCGACGGCCTTCCTCAGCCACGACTTCCCGAACGCACCGGAGATCGTCCGGCCCGCGGACGGCGCAACCGTGTCCAGCGACGGCACGATGTTCCGCTGGAAGCCGGTTCCCCAACCCGCGGGGGTCGAGATCGTCGGCTACGAGGTCACGTTCGAGCGCGAGGATCCGCTCCGGACCTTCACCGTCGACCTCCCGCCGGATGCGCGCCGGATCCGCATCCCCGGCGCCTACCTGGAAGCCGGCGTCGACTACTCGGCCGAGGTGCTCGCGGTCGACGCGAGCGGGAACCGGACGCTCTCCAACATCACCCTGACCGCTGGGTAGCCGTCGGATAGAGTGAGCGCTCCCGGAGGTCGCGGAGCGCGACGGCGATCCCGGGCGTACCGTCATGGACCCGAGGGAGGGGGACCCGCGGTGACCGAGCGCGCATACGCGACCACGCGGGAGGAGCCGGCGGGCGATCAGCGCCTGGCCGTCCTGCTGGCGATGGCGATGTTCGTGCTGGTCGTCGACACGTCCCTGATGAACGTGTCGATCGCGTCCGTCGTCCGAGACCTCGACACGACGGTGAGCGGCGTCCAGTCGGCGATCGCGCTGGAGGCGCTCGTGTCGGCGGCGTTCATCCTCATCGGCAGCAAGGTCGGCGACCTGATCGGCCGCAAGCTCGCGTACGTGCTGGGGCTCCTCGGCTACGCCATCGGTGCGGTGTCGATGGTGCTCGCTCAGAACCTGACCGCGATCATCGTGTTCTGGGCGATCCTCGGTGGCCTGGGCGCCTCGCTCCTGCTCCCGGCCATGCAGTCCCTCATCCACGGGAACTTCACAGGCGCGTTCCAGCGGAAGGTCTACGCGCTCGTGGGCGCCTCGATGGCCATCGCGGCGGCGGTCGGACCCCTGCTGGGCGGCTTCATCACCACCTACCTCTCGTGGCGGGTCGGGTTCGGGTTGGAGGTCGTCGTCATCGCGATCGTGCTGTCCGGTATCGGGCGCGTGCACGACGTGCCCTACACCGGCCCTCGGCGGATCGACGTGGTCGGCTCGATCCTCTCGATCCTCGGGATGGGCGGGATCGTTCTCGGCATCCTCGTGTGGCAGGAGGGCGGTGAGAGCGTGGCCGCCCTCCTCGCGATCGGCGCGGCCGCGCTGGCGGGCCTCGCGTGGTGGCTCCTGCGACGCAAACGCGGCGGGAAGGCCGCCCTGCTCGACCCGGACCTGTTCCGGTCGAAGATGTTCCGGCTCGGGATCTCCGGACAGATGCTCCAGCAGATCTCACTCGGCGGCACGATGATCGTGCTCCCGATCTTCCTCCAGATGGTGCTCGAGTACGACGCGATGCGCACGGGGCTGTCCGTCGCACCGCTCTCGCTGACGATGTTCGGGGTGGCCTTGCTGGCCGGGAAGAAGGCGGGATCGAGGCGCCCGAGCGGCATCATCCGCCTGGGGTTCGCGTTGCTGGCTGCCGGGATCGCGCTGCTGATCCCGATCGTCCCCAGGGCGGACTCCGGCTGGTACCTCTTCGTCCCCTTGGTGATCGCGGGGGCGGGCCTCGGCCTCCTGGTGTCGCAGCTCAACAACTACACGCTGTCGCCGATCTCGGACGAGCGGGTGAGCGAGGCCGCCGGGGTGAACTCCGCGGGCGGATCCTTCGGACTCTCGTTCGGGCTGGCGTTCGCGGGCGCGATCATGCTGGCCACGCTGTCCCTCACCTTCACCTCGATGGCGGAGTCGAGCACCGTGCTCCCCGAGGCCGACCAGCAGCGTGTCGCGACCGCGCTCGAGGACGACGCCGAGGTGATGAGCAACACGCAGCTCGAGCAGCTGCTCGCCGACGAGCCCCCCGCCGTTCAGGACGAGATCATCCGCATCAACACCGACGCTCGTCCGCTCGCCCTCCAGGTGGCGTTGCTCGTCCCCCTGCTCGCGGGCATCGTCGGGCTGATCACCTCGTTCCGCATGATGCGGTTGCCCGATCCCTCGCCATCGGGTACCGAGGGGGTCGTCCTGGCCTGAGCGTGCTCGGGCCCGCCCGTCATCGGGCGAGCTCACGCACCCATCCCTGGAGCCGCGGGAGGTGCTCCGCGTAGTGATCCGGGCCGGCCTTGGCGATCCAGCGGTCGGCCTCGGCGGAGCCCTCCTCCAGTGACCCCCACGCTCGCAGCATGCGGTTCCGGGCCGCGATCCCCTGCGCCCGCACGACGTCCAAGGGCACGGTGTGCATCGCGGCGTAGAACCGCTCGTTCATCGCGTCGATGTCGATCTCCTCCGGCCGATACGTGCCGAACCGGATCCGTTCCAGGACGACCCCCGCCTCGGCAAGCCAGCTCCCGATGTGTGCCACGAGGTCCTTCGCCGACCATCCCTCGACGAAGTAGCCGAGCTCCTCCACCCGGTCCGCGGGCAGCGAGTCGACGAGGCGATGGAGCTCCGCCCAGAGCCGCTCCTCCTCGGCGAGCAGCTCGCCCCTCGACCTCGAGATGGACATCGGACCAGTATGCGCCCGTGACCCGCTGCTGCAGCGGCAGGCCTACCATGGCGTCGCGAACCGACCGCGTCAGGCCCAGCGGACGACGATCCGCCCTCGGATACCGGGGAGCGGCAGGGACTCGGCTTCCGCCACGAGCGCTTCGCGTGACGCGCGCGGCAGACGGCGCCAGGTCTGGATCGTCACCGTCCTCTCCGCACGTCGCCACGTCCCGGCGATCTCGCCTCCGACGAGGAGCGCGCCCGGCCACACGCGCGGGGTCCAGAGCTCGCGCCGACGATCGCCGTCGGGGACCAGGAGTTCGCGGTCGGCTCCCTGGAGGAGGAAGAAGGCGTCGCCGCTCGGGAGGAGCCGTGCGGGCGCCACGGGTCTCGGGGCAGAGCGGAACGTCGGTTCGTCGCGCGAGAGGATCCACGCGCCGCCGACCGGTGTGTGCACCGGGCTCAGCGACCTCCGGAGCGCGTCGAACGCCGCGCCGGCCTGGCGCGCCGCGATCCCCGCCCACTCGGCGAACGCCTCGGGCGTGGTGGGTCCGAAGACGTGCACGTACCGGCGGGCGAGCTCGAGGCAAGCGTCGCGCGGGTCGACCTCGGGTCGCGGGACGGTCCAGATGGTCGGCTGTCGTGCACCGTCCCACCGCATCAGGACCGTGCCCGTCGTCGCGGCATACCGGAGCCGGTTCGGCTGCTCGCCGAGGGCCTCCCCCGCCTCTCCGTAGCTCATCGCCCTGCCGTCCAGCAGGGCGTGCAGACGGGCGGCCAGGTCCTCCGCCACCCGCCGAGGACCTGGGTCGTCCGGCAGCCTCCCGAGCGAGAAGACCGAGAGGTCGCGGGCGGCGACGACGTACGCGCTGTACCGCGGCCCCCAGAGCTGGACGAGCGATGGGTCCTCCCAGGTGGACGGCTCGGTCCCCTCAACGCGCGCGTGGATCGACAGGAGCGCGGCTCGGGGCATGCTGTCCTGCAGACCCGCCCACGCCGCGCGCCGGAGCGAACGCCGGCCATGAGGAAGCCGCTCGTCGAGCCCGCCGACGTGCCGCCGGAAGGCGATGATCTGCGCCCTCGAAAGGGCGAGGCGACCCGTCACCTCGACCCGCGGTGGAGTCGGATGATGCCCTCGTTCACCCGCGAAGGACACGGAGGGTATCGCATCATGTCGACGGAGAGCGGTGTCGCGCCTCGAGGCCGCGCAGAGGCGGATGACAGCAGCGGAGGGGTCCGTGACGGAAGCGAGCTGAGAGGACGGTGGTGGGGGCCGGTCACTCCCACTCGATCCCTGAGACCGAGGCCCACGGTAACGCGTCCACCTCCGGAACGGAGACCGTGGGTCTCCTGCCCGCGCGGATCTCACGGAGCACCCGGTCGCGCTGGCCGGCCGGGACGACGAAGCTGATCGACCAGCCGGTCACGATATCCCGACCGCGCGCGACCAGGACGTTGCGTCCCTCTCGAGACGATCCGACCCGTTCCACGGCGACGTTCAGGATCCGCATCACGCGTACCCTACTGCGCCTTGGACGGTCCCCTTGCGTTCTCGGAGCACACCGACGCGGCTCCGTGACCCAGGTTGGGGGATGAGTTCCGGGCGAGCCATGCTTCAGACTGCAGTGTCGCGGGTAGCTCCGGCTACCGGGCGCGGCTCGAGGACCACGACCGCCGTCTCATGCGGGCGTCGGGCAGCGTAGCCATCGAGGTTCTTGTCCAGCTCGCGCCACTGCTGCCACAGCCGCTCACGCTCATCGCCTGCCGCGGCCCTGCCGAGCACGTCGCGCCGGATCCCACCGGCCAGCTCGACGACCGCGTCCGGCTGAGCCTGAAGGTTCAGCCACCAGGCCGGCTCGGCCGCACCCCAACCGTTCATGGCCATCGAGACCAGGTTGGGCCCGTCCTCGTAGTAGCCGACGATCACGCTCCGCGGCTCGCCGCTGCGCCGGCCTCTCGTGGTGAGACGCAGGGCCCCCCACTTCCCCGGGCGCGGGGGCCACAGCCCCTTGCGGCCCCCGCTCGTTCGGAAGATCGCTCGGTGCACGTGCCAGGCGGTCACGACGAACCACCGCGGTGGTAGGCGCGCCTTGGACATGCCCCCTCCTCCCCTCCTCCTCTCGCGGACGACCTCAGCCTACTTCCCAGTTGAGGACGAACGACGGGATGGGGATCCGATGCGCTGGAGCACCGACGCAGCCCGCGACCCAACGGGGTCGGTCGCATGCAGGGTGGGGATCCATGACGACGCTCCTGATGCAGCGCACGCTGCGCTTCCTCGAGCAGGTCGGATAGGCGGTCACGCGATGACCGGACCGACGATCCGTGCCGCGTACAGCACATGGCCCCACTACAACGCTCAGCTCCGCGACACGGTCGCGAGGCTGACGGACGATCAGCTCGCGGTGCAGCCGTCGCGGGAGCGCTGGCCGATGTGGGCGACGATCGGTCATCTCGCGTGCCAGCGCGTGTTCTGGCTCTGCGATGCCGCGGGTGAGCCGGGTGCCGACACGACGCCATCCACGGACGCCGGGCACAACTGCCCCGGGGACGACGACCTCGAGCATGTCCTCGGCCCGGCGCAGCTCGCCGACGCCCTCGACTCGACCTTCCGCGTCGTCGAGGACCGGCTCGACAGCTGGACGATCGACATGCTCGGTGAGGAGATCCGGCACCCGGAGTGGGGCCCGAACTGGGGGTACACCCGAGGCTCGATCCTCCAGCGGGTCTTCGCGCACGACGTGTACCACTCGGCCGAGCTGAACGAGATGCTCGGGAGATCCGGGCTGGCGGAGATGCGGCTCTGGGACTGGTGAGGAGCCGCCCGGGATGCGCTCCGTGTGTTCCATCCACGCCCCGTAGGCGGCGGCCCGCTCCGGTTCAGCGACGTCGATCGTTCCCTCGCGGCCGGCTGGCCCGCCCCCGGCTCCCCCACGCCCGAGGACCGAGAGCGTTTACGCACACACCTACAGCAGGTCGTTGGCGACCAGGAACGCCCTGGCCACGCTCGCGATGTCCTCACCCTCGATCGCGACCCTCCCCACGAGGGTGGTCACGTCGTCCGAGGACAGCCGGGCGCTGACCTCGTCGAGCGCCTGGCGAACCTCCGGGTTCAGCTTGTCCGAGCGGATCACTGGCGTGAGGTTCTCCGCGTTCTGCAGGTGCCTGTCGTCCACGAGCGGCGTGAACCCGTTCGCCTCGATGCTCGGATCGGTGGAGAACAGCAGGCCGATCTGCACCTCGTTGCTCTTGAGGGCCGCGACCGTCTGGGGGCCTCCGACGTCGAGCGGCTCGAAGTCGTCGAAGAGGATGCCGTAGGCGCTCTTCAGTCCTGCGAGGCAGAAGGGCCGCTGGGGGCACTCGGGTGGCGCGCCCAGCGTCAGCTGGTTCGCGACGCGAGCGAGGGACGTCATCGTCGTCAGATCGAAGCGCTCGGCCGTTTCCGCGTTCGCCACGAACTGGTTCGTGTCCTGAGCCGGCGACGGCATCAGCAGGGTGATCCCGCGCGGCTCCAGGAGACTCCGGAGCCTCACGACGACGTCGCCGGGGTCGTTCGACGCCTCCGCGTTGGGGTCGACGAAGAGGAGCAGCGACGAGAGGTACTCGGGCTTGAGATCGATCCGCCCGGACTCCAGGGCGTTCTGCGAGATCTCTCGTGAACGCAGGTCCAGCTGTCGCTCGACCGTGAACCCGGCGTGCTCGAGCACCTGTGCATACATCTCCGCCACGATCTGATTCTCGGTGAACGCGCCCGACACGCCGACGACGATCCTTCCCTCCCGCTCCGCGATGGGCTGTCGCACGTCACCCGGGGACGATCCCGTGCACCCTACGGACGCGACGCACAGCGCGACCGCGACAAGGAGGGTCCCTGAACGCGTCCGGCCGGAAGCGCCCCTCACGATGGCTCCGCGTCGGGGCTGATCTCACCGTCGTCGGAGGTCGGGGTCGGGCCGAGGAGGGCGCGGACAGGAGTCTGCCCCTTCCCCTTGATGTCGAGGATACGGGCCGGTCCGAACGCGAACCGATCCATGACCGCGATGGCCGTCTGCTCTGAGACCAAGACCTGCCCCGGCTTCGCGTGCTCCTCGAGCCTGCTCGCGAGGTTCACCGTGTCGCCCCATACGTCGTACGCGAACTTCCGCTCTCCGATGACCCCCGCGACGGCCGGCCCTGTGGCGACCCCTGCCCGCACCTCGATCGGGTCTCCTGACGGCCACCGAACCTTCTGGCGATCGGTCAGGATCTCAAGGGCCATGGCGACCGCCGACCCCGCGTGGTCGGGCGCGGGAACCGGCGCGCCCGCGACCGCCATGTACGCATCGCCGATCGTCTTGATCTTCTCGAGGCCACACCGATCGGCCATCTCGTCGAACTGGCGGAAGAGGGCGTCGAGGGCTCCCGCGAACTCCGCAGGCGAGGAGCGAGCAGCCTGTGTCGTCGATCCGACCGCGTCGACGAACACGACGCTGACCTCTTCGAACGCCTCAGCGACCCGCTCTCCGGACGAGGCCTTCAACTGCTCGATGACGGCGGGGGGCAAGATGTTCAACAGGAGGACGTCGGATCGCTGGCGCTCCTGATCGAGCTGGCGTTCACGGACGAACAGCTGCCGCGTGAACCGTTCCATCCAGTACGCAGCCAGACCGCCCAGGATGCCGAACGAGATCAGGTAGAGCGTCGCGAGCACCCGACTGACATCGACGATGTACCGCGCCGTGAAGGCGTACGGGAGGTACGCGGCGATGCCCACGACCGTGACAAGCACCACGAGGATGAAGCGCAGCCGCAGCAGGGTGTAGGTGAACGCCGTGATCAAGATGACACCGATGTACCCGTACTCCGCCGGCAGCGTGAGCACGTTGGATGTGTAGTACACCCAGACCACGATGGTGATGACGGCGATCGCCGCGGAGACCCATTCCCAGATCCGGCGGAAGAGCGATGTGAACGACAGGGCGAACCCGCCGATCAACATCGGGATGAACACGCCGTACCTGATCGCCATGTCGAGCCGCTGGTCGGACAGCGCCAGCATGTGAGGGCGCAGGAGGATCCCCCACCCGACCCACAGGGCGATCCCAGCCAGGAACGCGAAGCGGATATTTCCGAGGTTGAGGTGGAAGCGGTCGGCCCGGAACGCCGACTCGAGCGCCGGATCCCGGAAACGCAGCCGCAGGCCCGCGAGGCGACGCCACGCGGGCCGATCGTCCTCCATCGAACTCCGGATACCGTCCATGATGGTCTGACCCCTGAGCAGACGCTCCCAACGATGATGACGGCCAGGGGTCGCCCTTGTCAGCAGGTCCGAGGAAGACCTCGCGCCAGCACACGCTCGAGAAGCGAAGTGAACCGATGAGCGACCTCCTCTGGATCCGTCGGCACGACGAGTACGAGGACCTAGACAGCTCGGCGCGCGGAATGGAGGCGGATGGCATCTGACACGCCCTTCAGTTCGACGGGACCGACGTCCGTGAACGTGACCGGGGTTCCCTCCGCCACGGCCACGACCTCCTGGGTCACCAGGACCTGGCCGGGGCCGGCGTGCTCGGCGATCCTGGCCGCGATGTTCACCGTGCGGCCGAAGTAATCCCCTTCCTGGAAGACGACCGGCCCGGCGTGGATCCCGACGCGGGCGGG
Organism: Actinomycetota bacterium; assembly: GCA_035718185.1. Taxonomy (GTDB): domain Bacteria; phylum Actinomycetota; class UBA4738; order UBA4738; family HRBIN12; genus HRBIN12. The sequence continues at coordinate 2,742 of DASTHN010000222.1, read as the reverse complement.
GGGAAGTTCGTGCGACGCCGCGCCCTCTACGATCTCGAGGGCCGCCAGGACGCTCGGGGCCGGATCCGCGAAGTAGAACATCACGCCGTCTCCCAGCCACTTCACCGGCTGTCCTCCGTGTTCCCCCGAGGATCGTCGGACCAGCGTGGCCAGCCGGGCCGCGAGGTCCGCCGCAGCCTCGTCCCCTCTCTCCTCGGTCAGCCTCGTGTATCCGGTGATGTCGAGGAAGCACACTGCCGGAGGACGACGCAACCGACGGTGGAGTCCTGCCTTCTCCAGGGCGCCCTCCACGTCCTCGAGTGCGCTGTTGGTCCAGGCGTGCTCCTGCTGGCCGTGGTAGATGGCCAAGAGCACCTGCTCCATCAGGGGGGCGATCACCGAGCCGAGATCGGCTTGCGCCTCCAGCATCTGAACCTCCGTCATGCCCCCTCGGAGCAGAGGCTGTTCGATGTCCGTCTTCCACAGGTCCGTCTCCGTCTCGGCGATCCGGCGCAGACCGTCCGCGCACACCCGAAGCCACCGCTCGATCACCACGGGCCGGACCCCCTGGGAGAGCGGGAGCTCGATCGCGGGCACGATCGACCGTTCGTCCTCGCGGACCGGATCCTCCGGCCTCGGCTCGGCGTAGCCGAGGGCTTCGCGGACCACCTTCAGAAGATCCAGGGGAACGCCGGTCTTCTCGCTGATCTCCCCAAACGTCGTGGTGCTCATCTCCGCGAAGCGATCGAAGGCGGACACATCGAGATACGAGAACGACAGAGCTCCCTCGCGGACCGCCGCGGCCATCCCGTCGAGGGGAACGCCGGAGTCTTCCAGGCTCCGCACCCACCGCGCCCGACGGACGTCGCCGGTCGAGAACGTGTCTCCCGTGCCGGGCGTCAGGATCCCCAGGTCGACCAGCCGGTCGACGTAGTCGGAGTCAACCCCCGCCTTCCTGGCCACGTCGTGGCGTGAGTGCTCGCTCACGGAGCGATCGTAACGGCTGTCCGGAGTCCGACGCCTGATGGCTCGTGAGGTCACCGCAGTCTTCCAGTACAACCGCTCAGAAGGTCGTCTTCCTGGTAGCCGCGACCCGGTGGTCCAGGTTCGTTCAGCGCGGTCAAGGTAAGAAGAGGCCCAGGATGCGTCGAGCCGGAGGCGCCCGAGTAGACACGACACTCCCTCCGGGCGTATAGTGAACCGAATGGTTCACTTTCAGACACTCGATCGCACGTTCTCGGCGCTTTCTGATCCGACGCGCCGGGCCATGCTCGAGCGGCTGTCGCTCGGTCCCGCCACGGTGAGCGAGCTCGCCGCGCCGGCGAGGATCTCGCTCCCCGGTGCGTTGAAACACGTGCGCATCCTGGAGGAGGCGGACCTCGTGACCTCGGAGAAGAGGGGGCGAACGCGCGAGTGCCGGCTTGGGCCGGCGCAACTGGAGGATGCGACCGCGTGGATCGAGCGGTACCGCTCCCTCTGGGAGCGGCGGCTCGACCGGCTCGAGGCGGTCATCGACAAGAGGAAGGGAGGCTCGCGATGACGTTCGACCTCACGCTCGAACGGCTGATCGATGCGTCGCCGGAGGTGGTCTTCGACACGATCGTCGACCCCGAGGCGCAGCCCGAGATCTTCGTCGACCAGGTGCCCGGATGGGAGCTGTGGGAGTGGGAGATCGACCTCCGCGTCGGTGGCACCTGGACCTTCGTATTCGGACCGTCCGATCGAACGGGCGATCCGGACCGGAGCAGCAGCGTCTTCACGGAGGTCGACCGCCCACGCCGTCTGTCCTACCGCTCCTCGATGTTCATCGGGCAGTGGGGTCGGACGGTCGAGCTCACGGAGACGGTCACGCTCCAGGATCGCGATGGGAAGACCCTGCTCACGGTTCGCCTGTCCGACCTGGAGTCGGAGGAGACCCGCGACGGGTTCATGGACGGCGTGCCCGGGTGGCTCGACGCTATCGAGCGCGCGGCGACCGCGCGGGTTGCCGGTCGCTGATCGCCCGGCCGATAGATCTCACCGACAGGGACTCATGCGCCGGCGACACTCCTGGTAGGCGACGCCGGTCAGCCAGTGCTTGTCGGCGACCGATGGGCCGCCGGCCTCGGGAACGAGGCGCGCTAGACGGATCCGCGTACTCAGGATGGAAAGGGAGGACATAGGGAGGACATCATGTTTCACATATCAACCACCATCGCGGCGGCCGATACACGATGAACGCCCCCGCCTCGATCACCATCACGCCGGTCTTCGTAGCCGACCTGCTCGCCGAGGATGAGCGGATGCCGGTCTGCGTGCACGTCATCGACCATCCCGATGCGCGCGTGCTGGTCGACACCGGCATGACGGAGCTGCATCCGGCGGTGGCCGACCTCGATCCCCGCCTCCGTCCCCTGAGCGAGCAGGACTTCGACCTCGCCGGCATCGACATCGTCGTCAACACGCATCTGCACTTCGACCACTGCGGCGGCAACCACCTCTTCGCCGGTAGGCCGATCCACGTCCAGCGTCGGGAGCTCGACGACGCGCGCAGCGAGGACGACTACACGATCCGCGAGTGGGTCGAGGCGCCCGGCGTGCGGTACGTGCCGGTCGATGGCGAGCTCGAACTGCTCCACGGGCTCCGGCTCGTCCCGGCGCCGGGCCACACAGCGGGCACGCAGGTGGTCGTCGTCGAGACGGGCGAGCGTCCCGTCGTCGTCGGCGGCGACGTGGCGGTCTGGTTCGGCGAGCTCGACGAGCCGCACACCGAAGGCCAGCTGC
>DASTHN010000221.1:0-11533 GCA_035718185.1 Actinomycetota bacterium | reverse complement strand
GGGCTACGGGAAGCACTCAGGGATCGATTCCTCGTGGGGATCCTCCCGAACCGGGCATCGCTGGTGCGGATGGTGGCGACGCCGCTGCAGGAGCAGGACGACGAGTGGCAGGTCGCCGACCGCCGCTACTTCAGCGTCGGGTCGATGGCGCGGGTCGACGCACTGGAGGGAGGTGAGAGCCCGGGCGAGCTCCTAGCAGCAATCGCGTGAAGGCGAGGATGACGGTGGGTCAAATGTCCACCACTTGACGGGACGCGGCCCAGCGACCGAGGTCACGGGAGGCCTTCCCTTTGTCTCATGAACTCCCCGGCCCCCAGGTACCGGCCGAGCGTTCCGCGTGTCAGGGAAGCCCAAGGGGAAGCCAAGGAGACATATGCGCGAAGTCGCCTCGCTCGGCTCAGGCCGAGACCGTGCCCTCCTAGCGCGAAGCCAGCCATCTGATCCCGGCGCTATTGCGGGCGCGTGCCGTTCTCGCCCTACGTCTGGACCAACTCCAGACCGAGATCACGCAACTGACGCGCATGCCTCGAGCAGACGCCAACAACCCGAACCATGGGATGGCCCGGCCTGCCAGCCCGCGTCGACTTGATCTCCAGCTTCACGACCGCAGGCGTGGATCGTTGGTGGTCTAGGTCACACTGAAGTCTCTCGGGCACGTCCTCTCCCCTGTGCGGCGGTATACGTATCCAAACAGGAGGCGAGCGTGTGTGGCAATGAACTGGTCTGCATTAGCGATCACCCAGAGGCAGTCCACGGATGCTGGGTTGGGGTCATTGGCGCGGCGAAGGAGGCGGCGTCTGCGAACGACGCCCTTCTGGACCACACGTGCTCCTGACAAGCCAATGTGAGCCGTACGGCCTCCGCGCTCAAGTCGTGAGATGCACCCGAGTCGCCTCGAACCGGCACCTGAGCTTGTCGGCGATGCGCTACGGCCGCTCGTCGAAGGGGATTGGCAAGTTGTGCGAACGACACCTCAGGATCACACGTGCGTGCGACCGTGATCGTTTTGACGTCCTTTCAGCCGAGGAAGTCTTCGCCGCACTGCTCGACGGCTATGCCGTCGACCAGCTTGCTCCTTGACCGCGAAGTGGATCGCGATAGAAATCCGGTCGGCCCCAGGTAGCACCTGAAGTCGATCCATCTCGCCCACGCCTTGCTCACATCCTGCTCACGACAGGACGGCATACACGGTACAGGACGACACCAGACGACACTGGACGACGCGTAGAACCGAATCTCGTGCCTGGCCGCACCAACCTTAGGATCCGGTGCCCGAAAGGGCATGGGGGGTCGACTCCCCCCTGTCGCACCCTTCTGACCAGCGTATCTTCTGATCTGGCAGGGTGACGGTGACGCCCGAGAAGGCTCTCCGGATCCTGCCGTCCCCGTGCCGTTGACCAGTGCTGGTGCATCGCCCGTCGACGGGACTACGCTCGGCTCATGGACTTCCCCGAGACCCGATACGCGAAGAGCGTCGACGGCGTCCACATCGCCTATCGCCTGCCGGCGCGGGCTCGATCGATCTCGTGTGGGCACCCGGGTGAGGATCACGTCCCTTGGGTGGGCGATAGTGACTCGATCCTTCGTGAGATCGAGACGTTCGCGACCCAGACGTGGCCTCAGCTCGAAGGGTGACTCGTCACAGGTCGCTCACTCGCGACCGACGCCGGCTACCGGGGCGGGACAGCTCGGGCCGTTCGTCGCGAGGACTGGGCCTTGGGACATCTTGAGGTCCAACCTCTTCCCACAGATGGCTTTGCGGATCGCTGGGCCGGGAGGGTCCCGGCTCGGACGGGGCCTAAGGCTCTTGCGGCGGTTCGCCGGCGCCCGAACGCTACCGGCTGGGAGGAGCGACCCACCACTGAGGGGGTGGGGAAGGTGCCTAGGGCGATCCTCGTGCTCCCGGTCGCAGTCCTCGTCCTCGCGGCGTGCAGCGGCGGCGGGGCCGACCGCACCACGACGCCGCGAGCGACCGACGTCACCGTCGATACACGCGAGGTCGCGGTGAGGACGTTCAACGGGTTCGGAGCGGAATGGGATCCGTACGAGCATTCGCCAACCTCAGCCGTGCCGCAGCTCGTGAAGGATCGCATCGCGTTCATGCGGTTGTCGTTCGTCCGCGTACGGATGGTCATCTCCTGGTACAGCGACGTGAACGACGAAGGCGTTACGGAGTACGACTTCTCGAGTGCGGCGATGCAGCCTCTGTACGACATCCTCGATGCGACGAAGGCCAACGGGACCGACGTGGTGCTCACGGAATGGGATCGGACCAGTGGTGAGGATCCCTGGCCGATGAACGATCCACGGTACGCGGAGGCGGTCGCCGAGGGCCTCGACCACCTGATCAACTCACTTGGCTACACGAACATCAGATATGTCGTCATCGGCAACGAGCCCGATATCTTCGGACCCGTATACGAGCGGTGGAGCACAGCCATCATCAACCTCCACCGCCAGCTCGCGGCGAGGGATCTGCTCGACGCCGTACGCGTGATGGGTCCGGATATCTGCTGCACGGATGGATGGTGGGAGCGTTCGCTCCTCGACCTCAACCAGCAGATCACGGCGTGGGACCGTCACCGCTACCCGGACCCGGAAGACGTCCGCTCTGGCGTGACCGAATCGTTCCTGAGGTTGGTGTGGGACCAGGCACGCGCCTCCGACCCGAACTGGTCGGCGAAGCCGTTCGTGCTCGGCGAGGCCGGCTTCCAATCGTTGGATCAATCCACGCACGGGTATGCGACCGACATGGCCGACTACGCGATCCAAGCGACGCGCGCCGGAACGAGCATGATGTCGGCCTGGATGCTCGACGATGAGTCGTATCCGGACGGCCTTGACACCGACGCCCCGACCTTCTACGGGATGTGGTCGAACCGCGATTCCGGCTCAGCCCTGAAGCCGTGGTTCTACACCTGGTCGCTGCTCTCGAGGCTCGTTCGTCCGGGGTCCACGCTCTACCTGGCCACGCAGCCCCCGAACATCAGAGCGCTAGCAGCACGCCACCCGTCGACCGGCACCTGGACGTTCGTGCTCGTCAACCGAGAGCCCACCCTTGCCCAGGACGTAACGGTGAAGGTTCCAGGATCCGGCACGGTCACCTATGATCGGTACCTCTTCGATGGGAACGACGGCTCCGGGCCGCGCGATGCCAACGGGTTCCCGCTCCCGGTAACGTCCGGCCAGGCCGGCAACCTGAACAGCGGCATCACCCTCTCTATCCCGGCGAACTCGGTTGCGTACATCACCGTAGAACCCGCGTAACCCGGTCCGGTCCACCGGTCCCGGTGATGGTGCATGCCGGGCGGGCCGGCTGATCAGTCGCGGAAAGTGATGCCGACGCGCCCGACAGCCCTGTCGCGAGCACGAGCACGGACGTCGCCGCGACGAGCGGTAAGTGGATGCGCATCAGCGCCTCCTTCCGGGCACGCTCGGTCTCCGGAGCCTTCTGCGGGTCAGACCGACCTTCCCCGGGCGGGGGTCCTTGATCCTTCGGCATACGGCGGAGCCGACGGGCATCAGTCACCCATGATCCGAGCTGCTCCGGCCTCTATCCCGAGATGGTGAGCATCATCACATCCCGCCACGCGGGCACCACGGTCGACCATGTGCGGATCGTGAGATGCCGATAGACCGACGCGTCTCGTGGGACCACGCGTACCCGGAGTACCACCGTGTGTGCGCCATCGGCGGGCAAGAGCGGAGTGACGTACATGCCCGCGGTGACGTCTTCCGTCACATCCACGTGATCGACGACGTAACGGAGCCGAACCCGACGGGTCGATGGCGGCGCCTCCAACCCGATCGCGCCCTCGAAGGGTGCGAGGTTGACCACACGGAGCTCGATCGTCGTGCGGCCGTTCGCTTGGATGGCGTCCCAGGCCGAGTCGACCCGCACACCGATACTCCCCTCCCCCGTCCAGAACGGTTGCTCCGATGTGTGGACCATGAGATCGGGGAGCGGACCCGGTACCGGCGAGCCCTCCCGGTCTCGCAGATACACGTGCTGGTAGTAGTTCGGGCGACCTCCGGGAACGAGGGACGACGTATCGCTCATGAATGCGACGAACCGCCCGTCCGGCGTGATCGACGGGTAGGCCGGACGGCTGTCCATCGAGCCGACGCCGTACTCGTTGACGTCCACGCGCGCAGTGGTGTCCGCTGCGCGGTCGTACAGGTACACGTAGGTGGAGCCGTGCTCGTCCGCCTCACCCTTCACGTAGACGACGAACGACGCGTCGGGCGTGAGGGCTGCCCCCAGGGGCGTGAACTCGTTCGGCAGCGCCTCGTCGATCCAACTCCACGTGCTCGGGGCCTCCCACAGGATCCAGGCTCCATCCGCCCAGAACACGATGGCCCCCGAGTCCGGCGTGATGACGGGCATACCCGCGTTCCTCCGGTGCAAGCCGTCCGGCCCGTGCGGCACCAGGGCGTACGTCTCGGTCTGTCGGGTCCACACGTAGACGTCGTATGTAGCATCACCATCCTCCGGCGTGAGGGACGAGGGCGTGTGGAACGCGATGTCCCCGCTGTCCGCAACGCTCGGTGCCAGGCTCCAGTCCGTCGGTACGGATCCGACGACGAGCTCGGCGTCGGTTGCGAGGTCCCTCAGGTGGAGGTCGATCGAGTCTTGGGTGTCATCGGTCCACGCGCCGTAGGCGAACCATCGTCCGTTGGAGCTGACCGCGGCGTCCACGACGCGTTCGGCGAGACGCGTGGTCGTGCCGGCCTCGCAGTCACGCACCCAGACACGGAATACCTCCGCGTAGCGAGTCTCTGGCGTGCGGAAGTAGACGCGACTCGCGTCGCCGGACATCGAGAGCAGGTATGCGTCGGTTCGGAAGCCCGTTCCATCGGTGCGGAGGCTCATCACGTCCGTCGTGGCCGACCAGGTGTCGCGCACGAAGACATCGGTCAGGAAGTCCCCCTCTGCCGTCGTGAGGTGGTCAGATGTCGACGTGAACGCGACATACCGTCCATCGTCGCTGACTGCGCTGTGGGCCGAGTCCTCACGGTCCCACGAGCCGTCCAAGGGCACGCTGACGCGGATGGTGGTGCCGGGGACTGTCGCCCCGTCCGAGCCCGACGCTCGGCCTGCCGTGTCGAACAACGCGGTGACGAGAACGAGTGCCGACCCGGTCGCGAGGAGCGGTGTGCGGATGCGCATGAGGCGCCTCCTTCGGACCATGCCGGGCGGCGAGTCCACCCTGGCCCGCTACATCAGACCGCCTCAGGTCACTCCGGGGTCCCGGCTCGCCTCCGACAGCATCCCGATCGCCGGGAACGAGCTGACGCTCGAACCGGTCATCAACCGGTCGCAACTCCGGCAGGCGCTCGCCCGCCCGCTCGGGTGGTCGACCGCGGGATGGATCGTTGCGGTCGCCTACCCGGGCACGACGTGGCGACGCGTGCCGTGCGGCGGATGGTGCTGACGGGATCGTGGTCGCGGTCCTCTCCACCGCAACCGCCCTTTCGCGCGCCCGACAGGCCGACCGTCGACGTGAACGACAACCACGTTGACCGAGTCACCTTCCGCGCCTACGATGCGCCGGTCTGGAGGTGCGGAGATGACGCAGGGTGAGTTCTCGGTGACGATCGCGGCCCCGCCGGAGACGGTGTGGCCGTGGATCTCCCAGCTGGAGAAGCATGTCGAGTGGTCCAGCAAGCCGTATTCGGTCGAGTGGCTCTCCGGGGAACCGAACGCGGTGGGCAGTCGGTATCGGTCGGTCGGCTGGGTGCCGGGCGACAAGGACCACGTGAACGAGGGCGTGATCACCGAGGTCGTGCCCAACCAGCGGTTCGCCCTCCGAGCCGACGACAAGGAGGGCCCCTTCGAGAACACCTACGTGCTGAAGCCATCGGGCGGCGGCACGGAGGTGACCTTCTCGCTCGTCTTCCCGAAGATGAAGGGTGTCATGGCGGCGCTCGTACCCGTCGTGTTCGCGACCATGGGCAAGCCGGATACCCGCAGACGCATGGAGAAGCTCAAGGCCACCGTCGAAGCCGCGACGTAACGCCTGTCACCGACCGCGGCGAGGTCACCCGGACAAAGGGTCGGGACAACCACCCTCCACACGCCCTACTTCACGACCTTGACCTGCGCCTTGATCGCGTCCTGCTTCAACGGGTCGCCGAGAGACGTCGCCGTCACGAGCCACGTCCTCAGCCCGAGCGCCGCCCGCTTCTTCGCCGTCACGACGATCCGAAGGTAGGCGCTCGCGGTCGGCGCGACAGCCAGGGTCTGATACGAGCCGTCCACCATCGAGGCTGTGATGTTCGTGCCCCCCGAAGGGCTGTTGAAGTACGCGACCGTGAGACCCGGCTCGTTGCCCTCGCCCTGCAGGAAGAAGTCGTCCGCGTTGTTCCCGTCGTTCTGGAACCGGAGCACAAACGTGACGGACTTCGTGCGCTTGACCTTCGCGCTCGAGACCTGCCCCGCGGCGTCCAAGTTGTACACGTCGTTCCCCGACCACACGGCGGACCGAGCGAACCGGATCTGGGAGTCGGGCTGGTAGATCGGCGTGCCTCCGCCGCCGCCGAGGCCGGTCGGATTGACCGCGTTCGCGTAGTCGTTCCCGGCGACGACGGTGCCGCTGCCGCTCGGGCCCGAGTCCACAACGCCGGCGCCGACGAGCGCGCCCGGCGGCACGAGGGACCCGAGCGCGTATCGGATGTTCGAGAAGGTGACGCTGGACGGCGTGACGCTCCCCGAGGTCACCGGGAAGACGGCGACCGTCTGGGGCGGGAACACGATCGGGCCACTCGGGGTCTGGACGGCGAGGGGCGACAGGTTGACGCTGCCGCTCCCGAGCCCGAGGTCCCCAGCCGTGACGTTCGCGGTCGGGACGGCCTCGAACGTGGTCCGGAAGGCCTCGGTCGCCGAGGCGTAGGGCGAGGTCAGGACGATCGAGCCGCCCGTCGGCGCCTGCGCCCCCGTTGCCTCCGTGTACGTCACGTTCCCCGCGTGATCTGGGTCGGACGGTGTGGAAACCGACTCGAAGAGCGTGATCCCGGCAGGCTTCACGATCGCGTTCGTCACCAGCTGGCTCGTGAATCCACCGCCGACGCTGCCGGCGGCGAGCAGGTTGACCGGGTCTCCGGGGAGCGGCGTCCCGTCGACGTCGTACGCGATCGGACCGATCACGATCGTGGACGTGGTCGAGCTTCCGATGCTGACCGTCCACGTCGCCGTGGTCATCCCCGGGTTCATCGTGGCCGTCGAGGACGCGAGCTGCAGGTCACCGCCAGAGACCGACGCCAGCGGCGCCGAGGAGAACGTCACGCCGGCCTCCTGGATCTCGACCGAGAACGTCGAGCCAACCTCGAGGGTCGCCGGCGTCTCGGTGATCCTGAGGTTCGCGGCCGCTTGGTCCGACTGGCTCTTGCGGACGATCGGTGCACCGGCCGACGTGGTGGTCGTGTTGCCCCCGACCGTGGCCGCATAGACGCGACCCGGGAAGATGTGCTCGGTCCCGCTGCCGGTCGTGATCATGGCGTCGATCTGCACTGGGCCGTCGGGCGCCTGTCCGGTGTTCAGGAAGATGTTGCTGACCGTGATCGTCGATGAGCTGCCGTTCGGCGGGTCCTGCTCCAGGACATTCACCTTGAAGCCCGTCTCGTTCGGCTGGACGGACGTGCTGGCCAGGCCCGTGACGCTGACGAGCATGCCGCCGCCCGAGACGGTCGGCGTGCCCGCGAGGCCGATCGTGTCGGCGCTCCCGAGCGCATCGCGGATCGTGAACGTCATGACGTCGCCCGTGTGGAAGAACACCTTGGCCGGCTCCGTGATCGTGAGCGCACCCGTCTCCTGCCCGGTGCCGACGGCGCTGAGCGTGGGCTTGGTCACGGCGGAGAAGGTCGCGTGCGGCGACGTTCCGATCGAGCTCGCGTCCGAGATCGTGATCGGCGAGCCTGCCGTCGCGATCACGCCCGCCGAGTCCCAGACCTTCACCTGGTTCAGCCCGTTCGCTGCCCCGGCGTCCACGTCCGCGTTGAGCTGTGTCAGGGTCAGGACCCCCGGCCAGCTCCCGGAGCTCGGCGACTCGATCGTGATGACGGCCCGATCCTGGAGCGAGCCGCTGGAGTTGTTGACGACCGTCGTCGCGCTCAATCCCTGGGTCCCGCCCGCGACGGGAACGTTCGACAGGTGGAAGGTGGCCGCGCCCGCGAAGTCCGCGAACTGCACGGTGATCTTGTCGCCCATCGGGAGCTGGCCGACCGATGCCTCGGTGATGAGGACGTCGCCGAGCGCTCCCGGGAGGTCGGGTGCCACCGGATAGACCTTGGCCGCGCTCACCGTCGGCGAGGCGACGGCAGCAGCCGGTGAGGGCGACAGGGCGCCTACCGTCGTCAGCACGATGATGGAAGTCCGCACACACCTGATCACAACCTGCCGGATACGCATCTCGGGCTCCTCTTCCGTGACGGGGGCCGAAGGAACGGCCCTCCATCTCATATCGGAGCCGTGGTGGAGGTTCTTGTGCCCCGATGTGGGGTCATCGGGGGACGCCGAAGGTCCACGATGACGTGCCCGGCCCCGCTCCTCCTACGAGCGTCCGACGCGCGCGTCGAGGCACCACGGGTCGTGCAGCGTTCGTCAGCCTCACGGGAGCGCGAACGAGAACACGGTTCCGCCGACGTTCGGGTGAGCCGCGTACCCGCTCGCTGCGCCGACGAAGACGCGGCCGTCCGCGACCGCGGTGACCTCCCCGAGCGCGCCTCGGCCGATCGACGCCGCCCAGCGTTGCCGGCCGTCCTCCGTCGCGAGCGCCGCTACCCGAACCCGGTCGAACCCGGCGAATCGGTGGACGTAGACGAGACCCGGCGTGACGACGTTCGCCCTCCATAACGGCTCGCCCGTGCCGAGGCCCCCGTGGCGGTGCCACACCGTCCCGCCGCTCGAGACGTCGAGCGCCAGCAGGCTGCCACGGTGGTTGCCGAACGCGTCGCCCTCGCACCCGCTCACGCACCGTAGCCAGTCGATGAAGACGAGGCCGTCCCCCGCCGTGGGGACCTCGACGAACGACGGGACGTCGAACGATCGCGCCCAGGCGCGGTGGCCGTCCGACGCGCGGAACGCCTGCAGGAGCCCCGCCCGCGGGCCGACACCGGTCAGCACGTAGGCACGGCCGCCGGACGCGAGCTCCAGGCCCGCTTGCCCGCCCACGGGCCGACGCCACAGCGTCCGACCTTCCGCCGGGTCCAGTCCGAGGAGGCACGGCCCGGCCTCGGTCCTCGTCGTCAGCAGCACGACCCTTTGGCTCAGTAGGGGTTCTGCCGTGGCGCGGAGCGGCCGGCGCCACAGCTCCGAGCCGTCGGCGGCCGAGACGACGCCGATCTCGTCGGTCGTGCCCTCGAACGACACGAGCAGCCTCGACCCGGTCCTTGAGGCGGCCGAGACCCGGGTCGACGCGAGCTCCCACACGACCGCGCCCGTCGCGGCGTCGAACGCGACGGTCCCACGCCCGGCGTTCGCGATCGCGAGGTCGGGCGTGCTGGCCACGAACATCGCATCGGCGTTCGGATATCGCCGATGCCAGAGCGCCCTCCCGTCCGCGACGTTCAGCGCGGTGAGCCGAGAGCCGGACCCATCGGCCATCCACGACGCGAACGCTCGGCCGTCGCGGACCACCGTGACGCCGGCGAACTGCTCGTAGCCGTGGTGTCCGGCGGGGTCGACCCGGTGCCGCCACGCGAGCCGGAGGCCCCCGACGGACCTTGGCGCGAGGAGCGTCTCGAGCGAGTTGTTCGCGCTGTGACCCCCGTCGTATCCGTCCTGCGTCCAGTCAGAAGCGGAGGCTGGTGCGGTGGCCGTGATGAGCGCGACGGTGACCCCGACCGAGAACCGAACAGCTGGATGCATGACGATCACCTAGTCCCAACAGCCGCCGTAGAAGACGATGTCCGCCGAGCGCACCACGTCCTCGACGTTCGCGCCGACGTAATCGGGTCCCGGCCCGCCGAGCGCCGTATCGCTCGGCGCCTTCGACCGGCCGTCGAAGACGCACAGCGAGTCGTCGCCGACACCCCCAACGATCAGATCCAGGCCATACCAGTCTTCCGCGATGTCGCCGCCGCTCATGAGGAAGATGCGGTCGTCGCCACGTCCGCCGATGCCGAAGTCTCGGCCGTTGCCCCCGAGCACGCGATCGTCTCCGGGGCCCGCGTCGAAGACATCGTTCCCGGGGCCGAGGATGAGGACATCGTCGCCGCCCATCCCACGGATCCGGTCTCCGCCCCCGCGGGCGCAGATCACGTCCCGGCCCTCGGTCCCACGCAGGTGATCCTCTTGGTTCGAACCGGTGATGGTGCACTCGGGACGGGGCCGCTCCTCGATGGCGATCGCACCCGGGCCGGATCCCAGCACCCCGCTCCCGAGGACAAGGACAGTTGTCGCCGCGACGAACTCAGGCCAGATGCGCATGCAGCGCTTCCTCACCGGCATGCTCGAGTAGGTGGTTTCCCGAGCCCTCTGCGTGTTGGACCGTCAGCCCGACGGCAGGGTTCCCTGAGGCCTGGGCCTTCGCTCAGGCGACGTGATGCGCGGCGACGGAGCGGACGCGCCCGTCGTCACGCCGGATCTGCAGGTACCAGCACCGGAGGCCGAGCCTGATCCCGAGGACCGTCCCCTCCCAGGGGCGCCGGCCGGGCTCGAGGACGTGGACCCGCTCGCCCACCGGCGTCGGTGTGACCGCCATCGGCCACGTACCCCGCCGGGTGGGAGCGGTGCTGGGGTTCCCCGTGATCGTCACCGTCGTCCCTCCGTTCCGCAGGGATCGACGGTACCGCGGGGTGTGCACGAGGGCTATGGGTCGACCGTCTCCGATCGAGGGGTCGGACGACATCCCTCGACCGCCGTGGCCCATTCGCCCTACGGCGTAGCCCGATCGAGAGATAGGCGTACCGCCGGACTACGTATCGGCCGCGATCCCATCCATCTCCATGCGGCGGCGCGCCTCGACCTCCTCGCGGAAGCCCGGACGCATGTACGGCGGCAGGTCCTCGTCACCCTGCACCGGGCGGCCTGGGATGACGGGCGGTGCAGCGGCCTCGACCTTCCGGCGCTCGGTCCGGCCGGTCTGGACGACGCCGAACACCCAGAACGCGATCGCGGTCGCGATCCACAACACGGCGAGTACCGCCGCAGCTGTGAGCGCCCGGCCGACCCACGGGAACCACTGCTCGCGCGACTCTTCGACGATCGCTCCGTGCGATCGGATCAGCTCGGCCATGACGAGACTCGGCGGCTCTCCGACCCGCATCGACGTGAGCGTGTGGAACTCCCCGTCCACGACGACGCTCTGCGACGAGCCGGCGATCGCTGCGTGCAGGTCCTCGTGCATCTTCGCGTCCCGCTCCCCGACCAGTCCCCGTTCGTCGGAGAACAAGATCGTGCCGTCCTGCGCCCACAGCCGGATCCCGGTGATCGGACCTGCCAGGACCCGCTCGTGGACCGACGCGAGGAGTTGGTCGTAGCGCTCGCCACGGACCGGGCCATCCGCGTCCTTGGCCGACAGCAGCGGCTGCAGCA
>DASTHN010000220.1:0-26891 GCA_035718185.1 Actinomycetota bacterium | reverse complement strand
CCCTCGAACGGACGGCGGTACTCGGCCAGGTCCTCGGCGGTGAGCCGTCCCTGCTTGCGGACCCCGATCTGGAATGCGGTCTCCACGAGCGCGGCTGCGATCCGGCCGCCGATCGAGACGCGCTGCTGCGCGTCGCGCACCCAGGCGCTCGGCCACGCGTCGAACACGACGCTGTCGATCAGCACGAGCGTCCGCGCACCGCCCTCGATCGCGAGGAGCTGGGCCACGCCGCCGCCGACCCCGTGACCGACGGCGGCGAACGCCGTCACGCCCAGCCCGTCGAGGAGCTCGCGGACCGCGCGGGCCTGCGCCGGGACCCCCAGGTCCGCCCCCTCCGCCTTCTCCGAGTCCCCGGCGCCGAGCAGGTCCACCACGACGACGCGCATCCAGGGCTCGAGCAGGGGGGCGAGGGTGCGCCACAGGTACCTCGACGCCGGGAAGCCGTGGAGCAGGACGACGGCCGGATCCTCCGCGTCGCCGAGATCCAGGTATGCGAGCTCGCCGCCCGAGGCGCGGAAGCGCCGCTCGTCCTGGGCGCTCACGCCTCGGCCCGCAGGATCGCGTCGACGACGCGGGCGACGCGGGCGATCTGCCGCACGTCGTGGACGCGCACGATGTGGGCGCCCCGCCCGATGAGCCACGCGACCGCCCCGGCCGTGCCCTCGACGCGCTCGTCCTCGGGCAGATCCAGGATCGCGCCGATGAACCGCTTCCGCGAGGGCCCGACCAGGATCGGCCGACCGAGATCTCGCAGGGCGTCGATCCGACGGATCAGGGTCAGGTTGTGCTCGAGGTTCTTCCCGAACCCGATCCCCGGGTCGATCGCGAGCGCCTCGGGCCGGACCCCCGCCCACTCGGCGGCCTCGATCCGGCCGTTGAGGTACTCGTGGACCTCCGCCACGACGTCGTCGTAGTGCGGGTTGTCCTGCATCGTCTTCGGGTCGCCGAGCATGTGCATCAGCACCATGCCGGCGTCCGCCTGGCGCACGACCTCGAACATCCCCTCGGAGCGCCCGCCGGAGACGTCGTTCACGATGCAGGCGCCGGCGGCGAGGGCGGCCTGGGCCACCTCGGGCTTCCGCGTATCGATCGACATCGCGAGGCCGGGATGGACCGCCGCCAGACGCTGGATCACCGGGACGACGCGGGCACGCTCCTCCTCGGGCGAGACCGGGTCGGCGTGCGGCCGGGTCGACTCGCCACCGATGTCGACGATGTCCGCGCCGTCCTCGACCATCTGCAGGCCGTGGGCGACCGCGGCCTCGGCGTCCAGGAAGCGTCCGCCGTCCGAGAACGAATCGGGCGTCACGTTCAGCACGCCCATCACGAGCGTCCGCTCGGCGCAATCCAGCACACGCCCGCCGGCGTGCCAGTGGAGCTCGTCGGCCATCGTGTTCATCGTAGTCCGGTCGACCCAACCCCGGGCGGGCGTCCCGGCCGCTACCGGTCGATGAGGCTGATCGCCTCCTGGCGTGTCCGCTCGTCCGAGCGGAAGAGCCCTCGGACGGCCGAGGTCACGGTCTTCGATCCCGGCTTCTTCACGCCGCGCATCGTCATGCACAGGTGCTCGGCCTCGATCACGACGAAGACGCCGCGCGGCTCGAGCGCCCGGTCGATCGCGTCGGCGATCTGCGTGGTGAGGCGCTCCTGCACCTGCAGGCGCTTCGAGAGGACGTCCACGACCCGGGCGACCTTCGACAGTCCCGTGATCCGGCCGTCCTTGTTCGGGATGTACGCGACGTGCGCCCGCCCGTTGAACGGCAGCATGTGGTGCTCGCACAGCGCGGTGAGCGGGATGTCCTTGACCATGATCATCTCGTCGAAGTCCGCGCCGGGCACGACGGTGACGATGGGCGTGGGGTCGACCCCGATGCCGCCGAGGATCTCCTCGTACATGTCGGCGACGCGTCGGGGGGTGTCCTTGAGGCCCTCGC
Source organism: Actinomycetota bacterium (assembly GCA_035718185.1). GTDB lineage: Bacteria > Actinomycetota > UBA4738 > UBA4738 > HRBIN12 > HRBIN12. Next base: position 24,957 of record DASTHN010000220.1, on the reverse strand, counting down.
GGTCGGGATCCTCGCCGATCCCGTCGAGCAGGAGCCGAACCGCTCGCTCGACCTTGTCACGGTCGACGGTCATGCCGCCACCAGCCGGTCGAGGGTGGCGGGAAGCTCCGCGAGGTCGGTGAGCTCGGCGGCGCGCGGCAGGTCCGACGTCTCGGCCAGGCGGTTGACCCACACGGCGGTGAGGCCGAGCTCCCGACAGGGCGCGATGTCGTGGAACAACGAGGCCGCGACGTGGACGTGATGCTCGCGCTCGGCGCCGCTCAGCTCGAAGAAGCGCTCCCAGTGGCCGTGCGCCGGCTTGTACGAGCCGGCCTCGGCCGCGGTGACCCGCAGATCGACGGGGATGCCGATCGACTCGAGCGACGCGTCGAGCAGGTCCGGGTCCGTGTTCGACAGGATCGCGAGGCGCCACCCGCGATCCCGGAGCCCCGCCAGCGCGCCGGGGACCTCGGGGAACGGCGGCCAGCTCGGGAGCGAGTCGGCGAGGGCCGGACGGTCCTCGTCGTCCAGGTGGAGCCCCTCGCGGTGCGCGACACGCTCGAGGGACTCGGCGAGCACCCGCCGGTACGGGATCGAACGGCCGCGCGTCACCTCGGGCTCGACCTCGTGGTACGAGGACAGGAGCAGCTCGGCGTCGTGCTCGGGCCAGACGTCCTCGAGCGTCTGACGGATCCCGCCCATCCAGTCGATGAGCGTGCCGTAGCAGTCGAACGTCGCCCAGCGCGCGGCCACGGCGGACAGCCTATCCGACCGGCTTGGGCGGGATCGTGCCCGAGGCCCCCGGGGGCTCCTGCGTCCGCACGGCGCGTCGGCTGATCGCCAGGCCGGCGCCCCTGACCGCGATGTCGCGCTGGGGGCGCTTCGGGATCTCCGACAGGAAGGCCTCGACCTCCTCGCGCTCCATCGTCTCGCGATCGACGAGGATCTGCGCCAGCTCGTCGAGCTTCGGCCGTTGCTCCTGCAGGATCTCGAGCGCCTCGTCGTGGGCCTCGTCGATCAGCCGGCGGACCTCCGTGTCGATCTCGAACGCGACCTGGTCCGAGTAGTCGGGCTGCGCCGTGTAGTCGCGCCCGAGGAAGACCTCGTGCTGCTTCTGGCCCAGCGTGAGCGGCCCGATGATGTCGGACATCCCGTACTCGGTGACCATCTGCCGCGCGACCTTCGTGGCACGCTCGATGTCGTTCGCGGCGCCGGTGGTGATGTCGCCCACGATCAGCTCCTCGGCGACCCGCCCGCCGAGCAGCATCGCGAGCTCGTCGACGAGCTCCTCGCGTGTGGCGAGGAACTTGTCCTGCTCGGGGAGGGTGAGCGTGTAGCCGAGCGCCCGGCCCCGCGGGATCACGCTGATCTTGTGGACGGGGTCGGTGTTCGGCAGGACGTGGGCGACGAGCGCGTGCCCGCCCTCGTGGTAGGCGATCATGCGTTTCTCGCGCTCGCTCATCGCGCGCGTCTTGCGCTCGGGGCCGGCCATCACGCGGTCGATGGCCTCCTCGATCTCCTTCATCCCGATGGCCTTCCGGCTCCACCGGGCGGCCAGGAGCGCGGCCTCGTTGATCACGTTCGAGAGGTCGGCGCCCGTGAAGCCCGGCGTGCGACGCGCGATCACGTCCAGGTCGACGCCCTCGTCCCAGGGCTTGCCGCGCGCGTGGACCCGGAGGATCGCCTTGCGCCCCTCGAGGTCCGGGCGGTCCACGGTCACATGTCGGTCGAAGCGGCCCGGCCGGAGCAGCGCCGGGTCCAGGATGTCGGGCCGGTTCGTGGCCGCCATCAGGATGACCGCGGTGCGCTGGTCGAAGCCGTCCATCTCGACCAGGAGCTGGTTCAGCGTCTGCTCGCGCTCGTCGTGGCCGCCGCCGAGGCCCGCGCCGCGATGCCGGCCGACGGCGTCTATCTCGTCGATGAACACGATGGCGGGTGCGTTCTGCTTGGCCTGCTCGAACAGGTCGCGCACGCGCGCCGCGCCGACGCCGACGAACATCTCGACGAAGTCCGAGCCGCTGATCGAGTAGAACGGCACGCCCGCCTCGCCCGCGACGGCGCGAGCCAGCAGCGTCTTGCCGGCGCCCGGCGGACCGAACAGCAGCACGCCGCGAGGGATCTTCGCGCCCATCGCCTGGAACTTCGCGGGGTTCTGCAGGTACTCCTTGACCTCCTGCAGCTCCTCGATCGCCTCGTCCACCCCGGCGACGTCCGCGAAGCTGGTCTTCGGCTGGTCCTTCGTCACCTGTTTCGCGCGCGCCTTGCCGAACTGCATGACGCGCCCACCGCCGCCCTGCGACTGGTTCATGATCCAGATGAACGCGCCGACGATGAGGATCACCGGGATCAGCTGGAGCAGGAAGCCCAGGAACGGGGATCCGTTCTGCGGGTCGGCGTCGACCTCGACGCCCTGCTCCAGCATCTCCTTCGTGAGCGACTCCTGGATCGCCAGCGGGTAGCCGGTCGAGTACCTCGTCCCGTCGGTCAGCTCGCCCTCGATCTTCTGATCGCCTTCGAGGAAGGTTGCCGTCTCGACCTGCCCGGCATCCACCGCCTGCTGGAAGTCGCTGAACGTGACGTCCTGCGCTGGTCGCTCGCGGTTCGCGAGCGCGACGAACAGCCAGATGCCGATGAGCACGATGAGCAGGTACAGGACCGGGCCGCGCAGCAGCCGGCGGAACGGGGATTCTGGCGCGGCCAGCGGGACTCCTTTCGGCCCTCCGAGGTGCGGGGATGCTTCAGGGCCCAGGGTGCGCGAGCGCGCACCGGGCCCTCGGCGATGCTAGCACAGGCCCCGTGCCGGCCAGCGGGCCGAACGGGTCAGCGAGCGTCGCGGTAGGCCTCGGGGCGCAGCGTCCCGATGTAGGGCAGGTTCCGGTACTTCTCCGCGAAGTCCAGCCCGTAGCCGACCACGAATTCGGGGGGGATCTCGAAGCCGCAGTACCGCACGTCGATCTCGACCCGCTGGATGCCGGTCTTCTTGAGGAGGGCGCACACCTCGAGGGTGCCTGGGCGCCTCCCGCGGAGGTTCTTCAGCAGGTAGTTCAGCGTCAGCCCCGAGTCCACGATGTCCTCGACGAGGAGCACGTCCCGACCCTCGAGATCGTGGTCCAGGTCCTTGAGGATCCGCACCACGCCGGAGGTCTTCGTGGCGGCTCCGTACGACGCGACCGCCATGAAGTCCATCTCGACGGGGAGCCGGATGTAGCGCGAGAGGTCGGCCATCAGGATGAAGGCGCCCTTCAACACGCCGACGAGCAGCAGGTCCCGACCCTCGTAGTCCTCGGTGATCTGATCCCCGAGTTGCCGGAGCATCTGCTGGATCTCCGGCTCGGTGATGAGCACGCGCTCGATGTTCCGCTCGAGCACCGCGACCGACGGGTGGACCGAAACCTCGCTGAGCTCGGACAGTGCGCCCCGGCCTTCCATCTCGCCCCCCTTCACACCCGGCTCTCGGGGGAAGTGCGAGAGAGCCCAACATACTCCGCGCCGCGCGCGGCGTTCAAACCCTGAGAGAGGTCGCGGCGACGTCCAGGGCGACCCGCGGCGAGGTCGAGCACCGCGTCGACGTCCTCGCGACCCGCGACCGCGTTGCAGCGCAGGAGCGCCAGGCGCACGACCCGGGACGCCACCGCCCTCGGCAGCGAGGCGAGCCGCATCGCTCGGAGGTCCACGCCGTCCGGGGTCTCCTCGACGACGTCGTCGAAGGCCACGAGCGCCCGACGAGCGAGCTCCTCCGCGTCGTCGCGCAGCAGCGCCGCCGTCTGCGCGAGCGGCGCTCGGACGGGTCGCCGGAGCGCCCGCTCGAGCGCAGGGATGCCGCGGAGCCGCAGCGCGTTGCGGAGGAACCGCGGGTCGGCGTTCGTCGGGTCCATCCGGGGACGCAGGTGCAGCGCGCGGCAGCACGCCTCGACCTCGGCACGGGTCACCTCGAGCAGTGGCCGGACGAACGGGCCCGCCATCGGCTTCATGCCGCTCACCGCTTCGAGCCCTCGGCCGGTGAGGGCCGCGAGCAGGACGGTCTCGGCCTGGTCGTCCATCGTGTGGGCGAGCGCCACCCGTCCGGCGCCGCTCTCGCGCCGGACCTCGTCGAACGCCCGATGGCGCTGCGCGCGGCCCCACGCCTCGACCGACTCGCCCCTTCCGGGACCGCCGTCCGCGATCCGGAGGTGGAACGGCACCCGCAGCCGGTCGCATTGCCGACGGACGTACGCGGCGTCGGCGGCCGAGTCCTCGCGCAGGCGGTGATCGACGTGGACGACCTCCAGGCGGACCCTCAGCAGCCGGCCGAGCGCGTGGAGCGAGTGGAGCAGGCACACGGAGTCCGGTCCGCCCGAGACGCCGACGAGCACCGTCTGGCCGGGCAGCACCAACCCGTGCTCCCGCACGGTCGCCGTGACCCGCTCGAGCACGCGGGCGACGGCGGGCGGACGGGCCATCAGGCGCCCGTGACCCTCGCGATCCAGCGCTCGGGGGCGGCGATCTCGTCGATCGAGGGCAGGGCCTCGGGTCGCTCCCAGACGCGGTTGAGGCCCTCGACGCCGACCCTGCCGACCACGCCGCGGACGAACGCCTCGCCGGCGTCGTACTGCCGCACCTTCTGGTCGAAGCCGATCGCGCGCTGGAAGCCCTTCTCCATCCCGCCCGCATGCCGGCGCTGCTTCAGGCTCCGGCGCATCCGGGCCAGGTCGCGGATCGTCGTCGACCCGACCTCGTTCATCACCCAGGACGCGTGGCCCTCGAGCAGCGACATCGTGGCCTGCATCCGCTTGAAGAGCTCGCGCTGCTCGGGCGTCAGCAGGAGCATGATCCCGTTCACGCCCTTCGGTGAGGTGCCACCGCGGATCTCCTCGACGGCGCGGCGGAGCTGCTCCATCAGCTGGCGCGCGTCGACCTCGACCGTCCCGAGGTACTCGTCGATCCGCCCCTTCAGGTACGGCTTCAGCCACGGCGTGGAGCCGAACTGGAGCCGATGGGTGGTCTCGTGCAACGCGATCCACAGCCGGAAGTCGCGGTGCTCGAGCGCGAACCGCCGCTCGGCGTCGATCACGTTCGGGCCCACGAAGTAGATCAGGCCCTCGTCGTCCGGCGGCAGGAACGCGTCGTACTGCCCGAGCACCTTCTTCGACACGTAACCGAGGAGCCCGCCGATCTGAACGCCGAACGTCTTGCGCCGGATCGGGGAGCGTGTCGAGCCCTCCGGGACCAGGCGTTGGGCGAGCGGCTCGAGGAGGCGCTGGAGTCCCTCGAGGTTCGCGCCGACCCACTCGCCGCGCGACATGACCCACGGGCGCGAGCGGTAGCCCTCGGCCCGCAGGGACGTCAGGTCGGTGACGAGGGTCTCGGCGCGGGGGACGAGCTCGGCCAGGTCTTCGCGGAGGCGGGCTCGGTCGGCGGGGGTGGTCTGCGGTCCGGGCCCGCCGACCCGTCGGCCTGTGTCGCGGGCGGTCTGCCAGTCGACCAGGGCCGCCGCCCGCGATCCCATCGACCAGTCGACCCGCGCGGCCCCCATCGGTGGCGGGGCGCTAGGCCCCCGCCTTCTTCCTGGCGGCGATCATCGCGGCGCGCCGGGCCTGGCCCTCGGCGACGCGACGAGCGGTGCCCTTCTCGAGGAGCTCGGCGAGGACGCGGTCGAACGTCTCCTGGTCGAGCGCGACCTCCCTGCGCTCGCCGCTCGGCGCGGGGGACGGTGCCGGCGCGGGCTCCGCGGCCGCCGGGGACGGAGCCGGTGCGGGCTCCGTTGCCGGGGTGGGAGCCGATGGGGGGGCGGGCGCCACGGGAGCGGGCGCAGCTGCCGCGGCTGGCGCCGGTGCCGCGGCGGGCGCAACCGCTGGGGCCGACGGGCTCGCGGGAGCGGCGACGGCGACCGCCGGCGCGGGGACGACGGCCGGAGCGCCGGTGATGTTGACGGGTCGGCGGGGTGCCTCGCGACCGGGCTGGATGCGCGGAGCCTTCACGGCCCGGGGACCGCCCTCCTCGCGCGCGAACCGCGGTGCGTAGCGCATGTAGCGCAGGATGATCGCCCCCGCGACGATCAGGCCGAGCGCGACGAGCGCGATCGCGATCCAGTAGATCCAGCCGCCGTCGTTCCGCACCGGCTCGGCGTTCGGGCTCACGATCACCTGCGCGGCCGCGCGCGGAGCGCTCAGGACGAGCGCGACCACGGCCGTCGCGGGGAGCACGAAGAGCCTCGAGCCAAGCGGTCGGCGGCGCATCGGCGCGGATTCTAGCAAGGTCGGTTCGGGTCACCGCGCCGCGCGCCGTTCGCACGATGAGAGCGGCAGGAGAGGATGGCTTATCCTCCGAGGACGCGGACAAACGGCATCACGCGGAGACCGTACATCCTGCTCGCCGCCGCGGGGGCGTTCTTCCTCGTCGTCCAGGTGCTGATCCTCTCGTACCAACGGGATCCATCCTGGGACGAGGCGCTGTATCTGTCGCAGGTGCGCCCCGGGTTCCCGGCCCTCCGCTTCGTGGCCTCCCGGTCACGCGGCATCGTGCTCCTCATCGCCCCCGTGTCCCTCGCGGGCGCGAGCCTCGACCTCATCCGCGTCTATCTCATGATCGCGTCGTCTGCGATGCTCGCGCTCGCGTACGCGTGTTGGGTCCCCGTGCTCGGTACGGCTGCCGCGCTGGCGGGAGGGCTGCTCGCGACGACCTGGGTCGCGCTGTTCTACGGGGCAGAGGTCATGCCGAACCTGTGGTCCGCGCTCCTCATCACCGCTGCGTACGGCGCCGCGCTGCGAGCACCTGGTTCCAGCGGCTCTGTGATCGCTGCGGGCTCCCTCCTGGCGGCCGGCCTGGTTCGCCCGCTCGATGCTCTCGTCGCCACCGCCGTGATCGCGCCGTTCCTCCTGGCACATCGCGGATGGCGAAGATCGGCATGGATGGTCGGAGGATGTGTCGCCGGCGTCGTGCCGTGGGTGATCGAGATGTCGGTGAGGCTCGGCGGGCCGACGCGCGCGCTCAGCGCCGCGGTCGACCTCGGCCACGTTGGCGTCGGAGCGTGGCACAACGCCCTCCAGCACCTCGCCCTGACCGACGGACCGACGATCGGCACCGAAACTGGGGGGTCTCCTTCGATCCCCGGGCTCGCTTGGTGGATCGCCGTCGCGATCCTCTGTGGGATAGGCGGGACGCTCGCCACGGGGACCCGCCGAGAGGCTGCGCGGGTCGGGATCGGGGGCGGGGCGGCGCTCTTGGTCCTCTACCTCTTCCTGGTCGAGGGAGCGGCTTCTCGCTTCCTGCTCCCCGCCTACGCCTTGCTGGAGATCCCCTGCGCGGTGGGCCTCGCGGTGGTCTGGAGGATGAAGCGCGCGCTGGCGGCGGCGCTGGTGGTGGTGGGCGTGCTCTGGGTCGGCTGGAACCTCGACGTCGCGGCCCGGATCGAGGCCCGTGTGACGTCGACACGCGGCGCAACAGCTGCGGTCGGCGACGCGATCCAGGCACACGCGGGATCGAGATCGTGCGGCTTCGTGAGCTCGGACGGCTTCCCGCAGATCGCCTACGCCTCCGGATGTCGAGGACGACCGTTGAGCGCGGACCGAACGCTCGCGTGGCTCGCAGATCAGGGGAACGAGACCGCCCGCTTCGTCGTCCTCCGCGAAGAGCCGGAGCAGGACATGGGCCCGCGACTGGAGTACCTTCAGACGTTGCCGCCCGACTGGCGGGTGTATCGCTTCCGAGAGCCCTCGCGGTGATCCAGAGCCGGGGAGGGGACTCGAACCCCTGACCTGCGGTTTACGAAACCGCTGCTCTGCCGACTGAGCTACCCCGGCGCGTCAGCGAGTGTAGCGAACGCGCCGCTCCGCTCCGTCGTGGTGCCATCCGGAGGATCGACGTCCCCTCCGCGTTGCCGTTCCGGCCCGGCTCCCGCACACTGCGTGCGCATGGCGAAGGAGATGAGCATCGGGACGAACGGCATCGGGCGGGTCATGGTGGCCACCGACGGCTCACCGACGGCCGCCCGAGCCGTCGACTGGGCCGTGGCGTTCGCCGAGCGCTACAGCTCGGAGCTGCACCTCGTGCAGGTGGTCGTGCCGACGAGCCCGGCCGACACCGAGTTCGGCGCGGCCGAGGCCTCACGCGCGCGCAGCGCCGCCGAGGAGCTCCAGTCCGACGCCTTGCGGCTGGCCGGCGAGCGCGGTCGGGCGCACGTCGTGATCGACGACGACCCGGCGATGGCGATCGTCCACGCCGCCGAGGAGCACGCGATCGACGTCCTGGTCGTGGGCAACGCCGGCATGGCGGGCCGCAAGGAGTTCCTCCTCGGCAACGTGCCGAACCGGATCAGCCACAACGCACGCTGCACCGTGATCATCGTGAACACCGCCGGCCAGGACGGGCACACCGTCGTCCGCGACCCGCGCTCCGTCACGGTGATCCGGAGCTCGGCCGTCGAGGAGGAGACCGAGCCTCGGCTCGTGGCCCGCGGCTCGAAGATCGCCGCCGTCTTCGCGAAGTACGGGCTGAAGGAGCTGTTCGGCCGGCCCGACGAGGAGGGCGAGGTCGGTCGGCGCCGGCAGGCCAAGCGACTGCGTGCCGCGCTCGAGGAGCTCGGACCGACGTTCGCGAAGCTCGGGCAGATCCTCTCGACGCGTCCCGACCTCCTGCCGCCGGAGTTCATCGAGGAGCTCGCGACCCTGCAGGACCACGTGCCGCCGCTCTCCGAGGAACAGGTCGTGAAGGTCATGGAGCAGGAGCTCGGTGTCCCGTGGGAGGACGTGTTCGACCACATCGACCCGCAGCCGCTCGCGGCGGGGACGATCGCCGAAGTGCACCGCGCGCGCCTCGCGAACGGCGACCCCGTCGTCGTGAAGGTCCAGCGCCCCGACGCCCGCGAGCAGATCGAGCAGGACCTCGCGCTCCTGGAGGTCTTCGCCGAGAAGGTGTCCGATCGGCCGGGCCTGCGTCAGGTCATCGACATGCAGGCGGTGTTCCACCACCTGTCCGAGTCCCTCCACCGCGAGCTGGACTTCCGACAGGAGGCGGCCCACATGCGGCAGATGGCCGAGATCCTGAAACCGTTCCCACGGCTCGCCGTGCCGGACGTGTACGGGGACTACTCGACGTCGCGGCTGCTCGTCATGTGGGACGTGCAGGGAGGCCCGATCACGGACGCACCCGAGGGCCCGGCGCGCAAGGAGGCCGCGAAGCAGCTGCTCGAGTCGTTCTACAAGCAGATCCTCGTGGACGGCTTCTTCCACGCGGACCCGCACCCGGGCAACCTGATGTGGCAGCCGTCCAGCGAGCGCGTGTACTTCCTGGACCTCGGCATGATCGGCGAGGTCGGACCCGACATGCGGGAGCACATGATGCTCGTGCTGATGGCGTTCTGGCAGCAGGACGTCGGGTTCCTCACCGACGTGACGCTGATGCTCGCCGGCGCGATCAACCGCAGCGACCTGGACACCGAAGCCTTCTCGGCCGAGATCGGGGCGCTCATGGCCAAGTACCACGGCGCCTCGCTCAAGGACATCCAACTGGGGCCGGTGCTCCAGGAGATGACCGAGATCGCGCTCCGCCACGACGTCCCGCTGCCGGCCTCGCTCACGCTCACGGGCAAGGCGCTCGCGCAGATGCAGCTCGCCGCCGCCCAGCTGGACCCTGAGCTGGACCCGTTCGACGTCGCCGGGCGGTTCCTCATGCGGAGCCTGATCACGGGGATGGGCGCGAAGTTGGACCCGAAGGCGCTCTTCTATCAGTCGCAGCGGCTGAGGGTCCGGTTCCTGCGGGTCGTGGAGGCCGTCGAGCGGCTGATCGGGGCCCGCCCGGGGCAGAAGCTCGAGGTCAACTTCCGCGCGACCAACCTGGAGGACACGATCCGCCGGGCCGGGCGGCGGCTCGCCCTCGGCCTGACCGCCGGTGCCGCGGTGCTCGCGAGCGGTCTCACCGCCCTGTCGACCAGGGTCGAGGCGTGGGTGCCGGTGGCGTTCGGCGTCGTCGGCGGGCTGCTCACCCTCGGGATGCTCTACGACATCCTGCGGCGGAGGTCCTGAGCTCGCGTCAGCCGCCGAGCGGACCCTCGACCTCCCCGCCCTTGAACGTGCCGGTCGGCGGCTCGACGACGGCCCTCGGTCGCGTGGTCCCCCTGCGGATCGAGCGCATCACGGCCTTCTCGAGCACGAAGGCCATCACGCCCATCGCGACGCCGACGATCCAGCGCTCGAGCCGGCGGACCGGGGATCGCTTCGCCATCAGCCAACCGTAGCCGAGATCGGGATCCGGCCGAGCACGGTTGTGCCCGCACCCGGCGCGCTGCGGATGTCGAGCGCTCCCTCGAGCGCGGCGATCCGGTCCGCCATCCCCTGCAGGCCGCTCCCGCGAGGCGCGCGATCCGGATCGAAACCCGTCCCGTCGTCCCGGACCTCGAACTCGAGATGGCCGTCTCGTTCCCCGAGCACGACGTCCACGCGCGACGCGCCCGCGTACTTGGCCACGTTCTGCAGCGCCTCGAGGATGCAGAAGTACGCCGCCGCCTCCACCTCCTGCTCGTAGCGGCCGACTCCGTCGGGTGAGAGGGCCACCGGGAGGGCGGACTTGCGGACCTGACGTCCAGGGCTGCCGTGAGACCCTTGTCCGCGAGCAGCGGTGGGTAGATCCCCCGTGCGAGGTCGCGCAGATCCTCGAGCGTCGCGGTGGTGTGGACCTGCAGCTCGTCCAGGATCGCGAGCGCCGCCGATGGATCGCGCTCGAGCATCGACTGCGCGAGGCGCAGTCTGACGGACAGCGCGACGAGCTGCTGCTGCGCGCCGTCGTGGATGTTGCGCTCGAGCCGGCGACGCTCGGCGTCCTGCGCCGCGACGAGCCGTTTCTGCGCTGCCTTGAGGTCCTCGAGGCGCGCCCTCAGCTCATCGGTCAGGCGGGCGTTCCGGAGCACGAGTCCGGCCTGGGCCGCGAGGTCCGCCACGAGCTTCGCCTTCGCCTCGTCCATCGGATCGGCGGGCGGCATCGCGACCGCAAGCGCGCCGAGGAGCGCGCCGTCGTACTCGACGGGGAACGTGTGGTCGGCCCCGGGGAGGGCAAGGGGCTCGTCGTCTGGGTGCACCGGCTCCGGGAGGTCGTCGTCCTGCGGCCACGACGCGGCGACGCGCAGGCGACCATCACGCTCGATCCAGACGACGGCGCGGCGGGCGCCGACCCCCTCGGCCGCGATCCGCGCCATCCGCGGGAGCACATCCTCCGATGGATAGGTGCCGCCCACGCGCTCGGAGAACTCGGACAGCACCTCGTAGGGCGTGGCCCGCCGGCCGTAGACGATCCGGTCCGCGAGCCTGCGCGAGCGGCGGAGCACTGGCTGGAACAGCAGGGCGACGACCGCAGCCGCGACGAACGAGAGCACGGGCGTCCTGCGCGTCTGCACCAGGGCCCCGACACCGCCGACGACGCCCGCGTAGACAACCGTGAAGAACCCGACGAGCGCGCCGACGACGACCGCCTTGCGGATCACGAGGTCGATGTCGTAGAGGCGGTACCGGAGCACCGCGACCCCGATCGAGATCGGGATGAGCGCGAACAACAGGATCGCGATCGACTGCAGGACGGCGAGCCACCCACCGTCCGTCGCCCAGCCGGCGGCGGCGCTGGTGACCGACGCGATCATCGCGATGGCGTACGCGACGGCGACGATGGCCGCGGCCGTCGCCACCCACCGGATCTGCAGCCGCTCGGTCGGCCCGCTCCGCCAGTACCGGCGGAACAGGCTGACGGCGGCACCGATGATCCCGATCGGGATCGTCGCGATCGCGGCGAACCCGATCGCCAAGAAGGACCGGAGGGACTCGATCCCATAGGGGTTCTCGATCTCGGGATGCCCCAGGTCCGCGAGGGTTCCCGGCGACAAGAGGATCGCCAGGGACGCCAACACCATCCCGATCCCGATCGTCCACGCGAACCATCGCCATCCTGGTGACGGGAGATGACCGTCGGGGAACAGGAGCAGCACGAAGGTCCCCGAGAGCCCGATCACCGGGACCCACGTCCACGATGTCCCGGCCAGCGCCCACGCTGCGCCGGGCAGGCCGGCCGCGAGCGCGTACTCCCCGTACGCGCTGACGGGTTCGCACGCGACGATCCCGATCGCGAGCATCAGCCACCCCAAGGCGTTGTCCGGACGGCGGGACGCGAGGACGAACCCAACCACCGGGAACAGGACGGCGGTGAGCAGGAACGGGATCTCGTCGAGCGGTCCCCCGCCGCCGTCGGTGTCCATCGCGTGGAGGATCCCGAACGCCGCCCCGGCAACGAGCTCGAGGAGGACGAGCGCGAAGAGCGCCGTGGCCAACCGACGCGCGCCTCGGTCGGTCACGGAACATCCACCCCTGCACGATCGACCTCGGCGGCGCGGCGCATCTGGAGCTCGACGACGACGATCAGGGCGCATCCCCACGCGAGCGTGACGACCGCCCAGGGGGCGTCGATCGTTCCCGCGTGGTCGGCATACGCGAGCGACGCCGTACCGTAGAGCGCCGCGCCGATACCGGTCGCCCAACCGATCGCCCGCCAGCCTCCCCCGCCGGTCGCCGCGGCGCACGCTCCCGCGGCGAGGACGAGCGCCATGACCGCCATGCCGCTGTAGTGATGGAACTCGGCGTGTGGATCGAGCGCGGGGTTCCCGTTCCGCTGGAGCTCAGCCTGATGGAGGGCGAACACGCCGGCGGCGACGAGCGCGGCCAGGCCTAGACCGAGGAGCGCCGGAGAGATCGACCGCACTCGGAGCGTGTCTGCCAGGAGCCCAGCCACGATGCGGAACGCGAGGATCCTGCCCCTCGAGACCTCCACCATCGACCCCATCGTCTCCATCGTCAGTTCCCTCCGCGGGCTCCCTGCGAGCGCTCCAGGTCGCGGGCCTCGACGCGCGCGCGCACCGGGACCCGGCCCACCAGAACGGTTCCGGCCCCGACCGAGGACCGCACCTGGAGGCCCCCGTCGAGCGCGGCCAGCCGGTCTGCGATCCCCTGCAGGCCGGTGCCGTAGCCGGTCTCGGCGGGGTCGAACCCGTCCCCGTCGTCACGGACCGTGAAGGACAGCCACCCGTCCTCGTCCCGGAGGTCGACCTCCGCGCGCTCGGCTCCCGCGTACTTCGCGACGTTCTGCAGGCCTTCGAGCACCGAGAAGTAGACCGCGGCCTCGACCTCGGGCGCGTACCGCCCGACGCTGTCGGGAGAGATCCGGACCGGGATCGCCGACCGGCGGACCTGCGCCTCGACCGCGGCGGGGAGGCCCTGGTCGGCGAGCAGCGGCGGATAGATCCCGCGAGCGAGGTCCCGCAGATCCTCGAGCGCCTTCTGCGTCTCTTCCTGGAGCTGTCCGAGCATCGCCGCCGTGCGCTCGCCGTCCTTCGTCGCCATCGTCTGCGCGAGCCGCATCTTCACGGCGAGCGCCACGAGCTGTTGCTGCGCGCCGTCGTGGATGTTGCGCTCGAGCCTGCGGCGTTCCTGATCCTGAGCCGTGACGATCCGTCGCTGCGAGGCCTTCAGCTCCTCGACCAGCCGGACGTTGCGCAGGGCGAGCCCGGCCTGTGACGCCAGGTCGCGCACGAGCTTGGCCTTCGTCTCGGTCATCGGGTCGTTCGGGGGCATCGTCACGGAGAGCGCACCGAGCAGCTCACCGCGGTCCCGCACCTCCACGGCGGTCTCGCCCGCCAGGTCCGGGAGTCGGTCGTGCTCCACGGTCACCGGTGGGACCGCCGGCACCTGCGACGGGAACGATCCTGCGGCGCGGAGTCGGCCGCCGACGAGCAGCCACACGCGCGCCTCGGCGGCGCCGACCCCTTGTCCCAGGATCTGCGCCATCCGGCCGAGCAGGTCGTCCGTCGCGTACGCATCGCCGACGCGCTCGGAGAACTCGGTGAGGACCTCGTACGGGGTCGCCCGCCGTCCGTAGACGAGGCGATCGGCGACCCTGCGCGCGTACCGCGTCACCGGCCGGAAGGCGAGGCCGAGCAGGAGCGCCGTGACGAAGACCGAGAGGGAGCTCGCTCGGTCGGAGGCCACCGCGCCCACGACCCACACCACGGCCGCGTACACGGCGATGACGAGGAGCGCGAGGGATCCCGCGATGAGGGTCTTCTTCACGACCACGTCCAGGTCGTAGAGGCGGTACTGGAGCACCGCGACCCCGATCGACACGGGGATGGAGAGGAAGGCGGCGGCCACGATCAGGGTCTCGGCGACGAAGGACGACAGACCCAGAGCCTGCAGCACGGGCGCGAGGACGAACGACACCAGGACGAACACCACCGCGAGCGCGACCCACTTGATCTGCTGTCGCTCGATCCCACGCGCCCGCCGGAACCGCAACACGAGCGAGACCACCGAGCCGAGCAGCGTCAAGACGATCAGGACGAGCACGACGATGTCCGAGAGTCCGAGCCGACCGAACGCGGGAACGTACAGAGGGTTCGCGAGGGTGACGTCCTCGGTCGAGCCGGTGAGGGTCTTGGAGCCGAGCACGACGGCGGCCGCCAGGTAGGCGAACACCGCCGCACACACCCAGGCGAAGCGACGCCACCGAGGCGAGGGGAGTCCGCCGTCGGGGAACAGGAGCGGGAGCAGCACCAGCACGGGAAGGAGGCCGAGGAGCCATCCCAACGCGGACATGAGGAAGGCGGCCGAGACCACGACCCCATCGGTGCGGCCGGACCGAACCAGGCTGGTGGCCAACTCGCCGGACGCGAAGGAGACGGCGGTCATGCACGACCCGTAGAGGAGGATCGCGCCGATCCGGTTGCGGGGCTCGCGGCTGAGCACGACGGAGCCGACGATCCCGAACATCGAGAACGCGATGACGAACGGGATCTGCTCGCCGATCGCCTCTGCGTGCGCCACGACGCCCGCCATGCCGGCGGCCGCGAGCGCGACGAAGAACGCCAGCAGCACCCACGGCCAACGAGCCCGGAGCGCGGGAGGCGCGGCTGTCCCGTTCACGGCCCCTCCCCCGGCTCACCGAACAGGATGCGGAAGGCCTCGACGGGCTCCTCGCGCCCCTTGACCCGGCGGGGTCCGATCGGTTCGCTCGCGATCCCGTCGGCGACCGCCATCGTTGCCGCGCTCGCGACGATCTCGCCTCCCTCGGCCTCGGACTGCAGTCGTTGAGCGACGTTCACCGCGTCGCCGATGACCGTGTACTCGAGCCGGCCACCCCCGCCGACCGCGCCCGCGACGACACGCCCCGTGTTGACGCCGATCCCGACGTGCAATCCGTCGACCGCGTCGGTCCCCCAGCCCTGCGCGTTGAGCTCGGTCTCCCGACGCTGCATCGCGATCGCGCAGGAGAGGGCGCGTTCGGCGTGGTCCGGCATCGGGTCGGGCGCGCCGAAGACCGCCATCACCGCGTCACCCTGGAACTTGTCGATCGTGCCGCCGTGCTCGACGACGATCTCGGCCATCGCGCCGAGGTGGCGCCCCACGATCTCCGCGATCTCGGGCGCCGAGAGGCGTTCCGCGATCGTCGAGAACCCGCGGATGTCGCTGAACAGGACCGTGACCTCGAGCTCCTCCTGCGTCATCTCGCCGGCCGCGAGACGCTCCGCCACGCGCCGCGGCACGTACGACGAGAGCGTCGAGGCCGCGGCCTGCTTCGCGACGACGGCGGCATGTAGCCGCTTCATGTCGTCGACCGCGCTCGCCTCGCCGGAGCCGGCGTTCGCGGCCATCCTCGTGAACAGCCCGGTCACCAGCCGGTCGACGGCCTCTGGCGTGGTCCGGAGCCTGGCTGCGATCTCCTCGTACCCCAGCCCCTGCGCCATCAGGTCCAGCAGGTCGCGGTCCGCCTGATCCGTCTCCCGTCTCCCCGAGAGCCGTTCGGCGATCACGGGGTCGACCGCGCTCCCCCCGGCCGCGACCTCGCGGATCGCACGCACGAGCTCGTCCCCCTGGGCGATGTGATCCTTCAGCAGGTAGGCGAGGCCGCTCTGTCCCTTGCCGAGGAGCGCGATCGCGTACGCCTCGTCGTCGTGGGCAGAGAGCACCACGACGCCGGTCCCCGGTTGCGAGGCCCGGATGGCATGCGCACAGTCGATGCCCTCGAGCTGGAAGTTCGGCGGCATCTTGATGTCGGTGACGACGACGTCGGGGGTGTGCTCCGCCGCGGCCGCGAGCAGGGACGGCGCGTCGGCGGCCACGCCGACCACCTCGACGTCTCCGTAGGAATCGAGCAGGGCTCGGACGCCCTCGCGCACGAGGACGTTGTCCTCACCCAGGACGACCCGGATCGTCACCTCGGCTCCCCCACCGGCCGTCTGTGTAGCATGCCGCCGTGATCCGTGTCGTGTTCGCCGAGGACAACTACCTCGTTCGGGAGGGGACGGCGGCCCTGCTCACGAACACCCCCGAGATCGATCTGGTGGGCACCGCCACGGATTTCGAGGAGCTCCTGCTCGCCGTCGACGAGCTTCGACCCGATGCGGTACTCACCGACATCCGGATGCCTCCGACGAACACGACGGAGGGCATCGACGCCGCCAGGAAGATCCGCGGCGAGCACCCGGAGATCGGCGTGGTGGTCCTGTCGCAGTTCGCCGAGGAGGAGTACGCCTACGAGCTCCTGAAGGACGGTGCCGCCGGGCTTGGGTACCTGCTCAAGGAGCGGGTCGCGGACGTGACCGAGCTGGTGCGCGCGCTGAGCGAGGTCGCGAGCGGGGGCTCGGTCCTGGACCCGAAGGTCGTCGAAGCCCTCGTGTCCGCGAAGGACCGGATGGCGCACTCGCCGCTCGCGAAGCTCACCGATCGCGAGCGCGAGGTGCTCGAGCACATGGCCCAGGGCCAGAACAACGCCGCGATCGCGAAGTCGCTGTTCCTGACGGAGCGCGCCGTCGAGAAGCACATCAACTCCCTGTTCCATAAGCTCGCCCTCTCCGAGGAGCCCGTGGTCCACCGTCGGGTGATGGCCGTGCTCGCGTTCCTTCGCGAGCACGGCGCCTGAGCTCACTGCGCCGAGCGGGTGTCCACGATCAGCACCGAGCATGGAGCGTGGCGAACGACCATCGTCGGTACGCTGTCCCGAACGCGCCACCTCGGGCCGTGCACGCCCTTGTTCCCGACCACGATCGTGTCCACGCGCTCCGTCTCGGCCACGTCGACGAGGCGCTCGGCCGCGTTCCCCGGCTCGCTCCAGGCCCGGAGCCGGATCGCCGGGAAACGGGCGCGCATGGCCTCGAGGTACGCCCGGGGGTCGGCCGCCTTGCGTGGGTCGGCGGCGTCGTGATCGCCGTTCGGCGCTCGGACGTGCAGGATCAGGAGCTCGGCGCCCGTCGCCTCGGCCAGCCCGGCGGCAGCCCGAACGGCCATGTCCGCCGAGCCCGAGGTGTCCGTTCCAACCAGGATCTTGTTCATCTCGAGCCTCCTCTGCCTCGCTGAGCCCACCGTAGGCGCCAAGGGCTCGGCGGACGACCCGGCCGCCACCACAAGCGCCGAGGGGTGCCTGCACCCCGGCCGTGGTGGGGTTCCCGCCCCAAAGAACCGCAGGTCGGCCCCCTTGGACGAACGCCCCGAGGGTGTCACCATGCGCCGCATGGCTCGGTGGGGGATCGGGCGCGTCGACCGGCTCGTGTGGGGCCTGTGGGGAGCGATGGCGCTGCTCTGGGCGAGCACCCTGGTCATCGTGCTCATCGACCGGCCGGGGAACGCCCTCCTCGCCCTGCTCGGGCTGCCCGCCGCGGTCTACGCGCTCGTGGGCGGCCTCGTGGCGCGACGCCGGCCAGAGAACCCGATCGGATGGCTGTTCTGCGCGCTCGGGCTCTCGCTCGTGCTGTGGGTGTTCGGGCTGGCGTACGCGCAGGCAGGGCTCGGCGGGGAGGCCGGGCTCGGCCCGCTCCCAGGGGCGGCCGCGGCCGCATGGATCGGCACGCTGGTGCCGCTCGTGGTCCCCTGGGTCGCGCTCCCGACCTTCATGCTGCTCTTCCCCGACGGCCACCTCCGGTCGCGGCGTTGGCGCGCGGTCCTCGTCGTCGTGATCCTCGGCGGGGTGATACTCCTCCTCGCTGCGGTCGGGACGATCGACCAGTACTCGGGGAACATGCCGATCGCCCCGCCGGGTTGGCTCGCCCGGCTCCCGGGGATCGGAGGCGCCGTCGCGATCGGGCTGGTCCTCGAGGGGACGGCCGCGTTCGCGGGCCTCGGCGCGCTCGTGCTCCGCTTCCGGTCCGCGACCGAGGAGCAACGCCAGCCCCTGCGGTTGCTCGTCGCGGTGATCTCGACCATGGCGATCGCGACCGTGACGGCCATCGTCGCGGTGTTCGGCTCCGGACAAGCGAACTGGGCCTGGATCCCGCTCATCCTCGCCACCCTCGTCGACATGTTCGGGATCTTCGTGGGGATCCCGGTCGCCGCCGCCGCCGCCGTGCTCACCTACGGCCTCTACGACGTCGGCCTCGTGATGAAGAAGACGGTCGTCTACGTCGTCCTGGTCATCTTCTTCGTGATCCTGGTGGGTCTGATCAGCCTGACGCTCTCGCCCTTCGCGTTCATGGGCGGCTCGGACGCGGGGACGCTTGCGAGGAACGAGGCCCTCGCCGCTCGGATCGTCACGGGCGCGGCGGTCTTCGCCGTGCTGCTCGTCGTCTCGTTCCGGCCCGCGAAGCGGGCCGCGAGGCGCCTCGTCTACGGGCGCAGGGCGACCCGCTACGAGGCGATGTCCGAGTTCTCCGAGCGCCTCGGCGACGCGTACTCGACCGAGGACGTGCTGCCCCGGATGGCCGAGATCGTGCGGGCCTCCACCGGCGCCGAGGTCGCCCGGGTCTGGCTGCACGTGGGCGGCGAGCTCCGCGTGGCCGCCTCGTCGCCGCACAGGGCGACGGCGCCGCCGCCGATCTCCGTGGTATCCGGCGACGCCCCGGCGGTCGACCGGCTCCGGACCTTCCCCGTGCGGGACCGGGGCGAGCTCCTCGGCGCCCTCACCGTCGCGATGCCGGCCGCCGAGCCGCTGTCGAAGGACGGCGAGAAGCTCGTCGCCGACCTCGCGGGCCAGGCCGGGCTCATGCTCCGCAACGTCCGCCTGATCGAGGAGCTGCAGGAGTCCCGCCGCCGGATCGTCGCCGCGCAGGATGAGCGCGCGCGCAAGCTCGAGCGGAACATCCACGATGGCGCCCAGCAGCAGCTGGTGGCCCTTTCCGTGAAGCTCGGTCTCGCCGAGCAGCTGGCCGCCCGCGACCCGGAGAAGGCCCGCGCGGTCCTCGGCAAGCTGAGGGCGGATGCCACGGACGCGCTCGATAACCTGCGCGACCTCGCGCGCGGGATCTACCCGCCGCTCCTCGCCGATCAGGGACTCGTCGCGGCGCTGGACTCGCAGGCGCGCAAGTCCACGGTGGATGTGAGGGTGGACGGCGACGGGATCGGCCGCTACCCGCAGGAGGTCGAGGCGGCCGTGTACTTCTGCGCCCTCGAGGCGCTCCAGAACGTCGCGAAGTACGCGGAGACCCCCTCGGCGAGGATCCGGCTGACCCAGAGCGACGGCCATCTCGCGTTCGAGATCGTCGACGACGGCGTCGGGTTCGATCCCGCGCGAGCTCACGGCTCCGGGCTCACGAACATGCGCGACCGCATCGAGGCGGTGGGCGGAGACCTCGAGGTGGTCTCGAAGACCGACGTGGGAACGACCGTGAAGGGCCGGATCCCGCTCGGCCACGCGATGGGATCGCCGGAGGGAGCGTCGTGAGCCCGCGGACGGCACGGCTCGTCTCGCGAGGGATCGTGGCGGCGATCATCGTGGTGGTGGTCGCCGACGTCGCCTTGTCCCTCGCCATCAGCGGCCGGTACGACACCTCGACGATCGCGGTCGTCGGCGATCCGCACGCCCCCGGGATGGCCGAGGTGCGGGCCGACCTCGAGGCACGCCTCGCCGAGGGCGCGCGGTTCGAGCCCGACGTGCTCGGCAGCTGGCTGGTCAGCGCGATCGCGCTCATCTGGGCGATCACCGGCTCGCTCATCGTGTCCCGGCAGCCCCGGAACACGGCGGGGTGGATCTTCGCCGGCTGGGGAGCGGCCGTCGCGACGATCCTGCTCTCGGGCGGCTACGCAGGCTACAGCGTCCGCGTCGCGGCCGCGCCGCTGCCGGGGCAGGATGTCGCCGCGCTCATCGCGGAGAACGGACTTGCGTTCGTCATCCTGATCCCGCTCCTCGTCCTGCTCTTCCCCGACGGCCGGCCCCCGAGCCCTCGGTGGCGCTGGGCCTCTCGGGCGCTGATCGGAGGCGGCGCGCTCGCCGTCACCGCCTTCGCCCTCACGCCGGGGCCGCTGAACAACCTCGTGGACAACGGGGGGATCCTCTACGACAACCCGATCGGCCTCGGCGCCTTCCGCGAAGGGGGCCCGGGGAACGCGCTGGTCTTCATCGGCATGATCTTGGTGCTCGGCGCGAGCCTCTCGACGGTCGTCGCCGTGTGGCAGCGCTTCCGGCGGGCGCGCGGGGAGGAGCGGCAGCAGATGCGCTGGCTCGTGGCCGACGCAACCGTCGCGGGGGCGGGGATGGTGCTGCTGTGGCTCGGGGCGGGGGTCTCCGCGGTCGTCGGACCCGGTGACAACGGCGACGGCTGGCTCTTCGCGCTGTTCTTCGTGCCCACGGTGGCCGCGATCTTCCTCGGCATCCCGGCGGCCTACCTGATCGCGATCCTGCGGTACGGGCTGTGGGACCTCGACGTGGTGATCAAGAAGACGGCCGTCGCGTTGGTCCTCACGGGCCTGCTCGTCCTCGTCGGCGCCGCGATCCTCGCCGTGTTCGGTCAGTTCGCGATCTGGGAGGGCGCGAACCCTCGGGTCTCGGTCGCCGTCGGGATCATCTTCGGACTGCTGTTCGTCCCGCTCCTGCGCCTGTCCCGGCGGGTCGCGACGAAGATCATCTTCGGTCACCGAGCCACGCCGTACGAGGTACTCACGGAGTTCTCGCACCGCGTGGGCGAGACCTACGCGAACGACGACGTGTCTGCCCGGATGGCCCAGCTCGTGGTGGACGCCACCGGAGCGACGGCCGCGCAGGTCCTCCTCCGCGTCGGGGGCGAGGAGCGGGCGGCGGCCGCCGTGGGCCAGCCGACGGGTGCGCCGCACGTCGTCCCCGTACTGCACCAGGGAGAGCGTCTCGGCGAGATCGCGGTGACGATGCCGGCCAACGATCCCCTCGATCCCTCGAAGGAGCGCCTGGTCGCCGACCTCGCCGCGCAGGCGGGACCGGTCTTCCGCAACATGCGGCTCATCGAGGAGCTGCGGGCCTCGCGACAGCGCTTGGTCGCCGCTCAGGACGAGGAGCGCCGCAAGCTCGAGCGGAACATCCACGACGGCGCCCAGCAGCAGCTGGTCGCGCTCGCCGTGAAGCTGCGGCTCGCACAGGGGCTCGTCGCGAAGGACCCGGAGAAGGCCGCGACGATGCTCGGCGACCTGCAGTCGGAGGCGCAGACGACGCTCGAGGACCTCCGCGACCTCGCCCGCGGGATCTACCCGCCGCTCCTCGCCGACCAGGGACTCGCCGCCGCGCTCGCGGCGCAGGCGAAGCGGGCGCCGGTGCCGGTGACGGTCGAGTCGGACGGCATCGACCGCTACCCCCAGGGGGTAGAGTCCGCGGTCTACTTCTGCGCGCTGGAGGCGCTCAACAACGTGGCGAAGTACGCGGACGCGTCGAGCGTGACGATCCGGCTCTCGGACGGCGACGGGCGGCTCGTGTTCTCGGTCGCCGACGACGGCCGGGGGTTCGACCCGGCCGAGACCGAGCACGGGACCGGCCTGCAGGGGATGGCCGACCGGCTCGACGCGATCGGCGGCTCGCTCGAGGTCGTGAGCGCGCCCGGTGCCGGTACCACGGTGACGGGACGCGTCTCGACGGACGGGAGCGCGAGCGGATGAGCGACGTGCGCAGAGCAAGGCTCCCCTGGGTCCTGTGGGTGTTCGCCTTCGCGGCCTTGGGAGCGACGCTGGTCCTCACTTCCCTGAACGGGAGCTTTGGCGAGGACCCGTTCTTCATATCGATCGCGATCGCGATGATGCTCGGCTACGACACGATCGGAGCCATCGTCGCCTCGAGGGACCCCCGGAACGCCCTCGGCTGGCTGATGATGTGGATCGGGATCGCGTTCGTCGTCGCCGGCCTGATCGACGAGTACGCGAAGTTCGCGTACCTCACCCACCCGGGCGGGCTCCCGTTCCGGCTCGCGGCCGGCTGGCTGTCGAACTGGGAGATCGTGCTCGTCGTCGCTCCGATCCCGCTGTTGCTGCTCCTGTTCCCGGACGGCCGCCCGCCGACCCGCGCGTGGCGGTTCCTCCCCGCGGCGACCGTAGCGTCCGCCGCTGCGATCACGCTCGGCTCGATCCTCAACCCAGGGATCCTCGACATCGAGCCGGGGATCGAGGTCGCGAACCCCACGGCCGTCCCCACCCTCGAGTGGCTCGCGCACGGGGCGCTCTGGGTCGGCGGGCTCGGCCTGCTCGCCGTCGCCATCGGCTCGATCGTCGCGCTCGTACAGCGGTTCCGCCGAGCCGTCGGCGAGGAGCGCCAGCAGATCCGCTGGCTCGCGACGGTCGCGGCGGTCGCCGGCGCCACGCTCGTCTTCGCGATCGTGTCCGGCATCGGGATGCACGGGGATCAGACCCGGCTCGTCAACGACATCGCGTTCTTCCTGTTCTTCCTGAGCATCGGGATCGGCGTACCGGCCGCGATCGGGATCGCCGTGCTCCGGTACCGGCTCTGGGAGCTCGACGTCGTCGTGAAGAAGACGATCGTGGCAGCGATCGTCGTCGTGCTCATCACCGCCATGGCGCTCGCCCTCCTCGCGCTGATCGGGGGGGTCGTCGTGGGACCGCTCTCGGATTCCCCGGAAGCCACGCTCGTCGCCGGCATCGCGGTCGGCGTCCTGTTCTGGCCGCTCCGACGGATGGCGCGCCGGGTCGCCGACCGGATCGTGTACGGCGGGCGAGCCACCCCGTACGAGGTCCTGACCGAGTTCTCCGACCGCATGGCCGAGACCTACTCGACCGATGACGTCCTGCCGAGGATGGCCGGTATCGTCGGCGCGGGCGCGGGCGCCGAGCGCGTGGGCATCTGGCTGCTCGTCGGGCGCGAGATGCGACCGGCCGCGAGCTGGCCAGCTGGCGCCGCTGCCGAGGAACCGCGCCCGATGACCGGGCTGCCCGAGGTCGACCCCGGCACGTTCGAGGTGCGGCACCAGGGCGAGCTCCTCGGCGCGATCACCGTCCGCATGCCGGCGAACGACCCGATGAACCCCGGCAAGGAGAAGCTTATCCGCGACCTCGCCTCGCAGGCGGGGCTCGTGCTCCGCAACGTCCGGCTGATCGAGGAGCTCCGCGCCTCACGCCGGCGGCTCGTCGCCGCCCAGGACGCCGAGCGACGGCGCGTCGAGCGCAACATCCACGACGGGGCCCAGCAGCAGCTCGTTGCCTTGGCGGTGAAGCTCCGCCTCGCGGACCAGGTGGTCGAGCGCGACCCGGCGAAGGCGCGCGAGCTGCTCGCCCAGCTCCAGTCGCAGGCGGGCGAGACCCTCGAGGACCTCCGCGACCTCGCCCGTGGGATCTACCCGCCGCTCCTCGCCGACGAGGGCCTCGCCGCCGCGCTCCAGGCGCAGGCGCGCAAGGTTCCGATCCCCTCCGCGGTGAACCCCGACGGTGTCGGGCGTTACCACCAGGAGGTCGAGGCCGCCGTCTACTTCTGCGTGCTCGAGGCGCTCCAGAACGTCGCGAAGTACGCCGGGGCCTCGCGGGTCCAGATCGACCTCCGCGAGGAGGACGCTCGGCTCACGTTCACGGTCTCCGACGACGGGGTCGGGTTCGACCGCTCGAGCCCGACGCGCGGGACCGGCCTGCAGGGGATGACCGACCGGATGGACGCGGTGGGCGGCTCGCTCGAGGTGATCTCGGTCCCCGGGGAGGGCACCACGGTGCTCGGCTCGGTCCCGGTCCGCTGAGGCCGCGGGGCCGAGCCCGACGTCGGAACGACGGCGACCTCAGGCCGAGGACGCCGCGGCCCAGGCCTGCTCGAGGCGGTCGGGGCCGAAGACGGCCTTCGGGACGTACGCGGCCGCTCCGCACTCGGCGGCCCTGGGCGCGTACTCCTCCTCCTCGTAGGTCGAGAGCAGCAGCACGACGACCGAGCCCCCGCCCTGAGCGAGGATCCGCCGGGTCGCCTCGAGCCCGTTGATCCCCGGCAGGTTCACGTCCATCAGCACCAGATCGGGCGAGAGCTCGCGCGCCCGGTCCACGGACTCCTCGCCGGTCTCGGCCTCGCCGGCGACCTCGAAGCCCTCCGTGGCTTCGACCACCATCCTGGCCGCCATCCGGAACGGCTCCTGGTCGTCGACGATGAGCACACGTACGGGCATGATCCGGTCCTCCTGCCTCCAGCCTGGCACCCGGACCCGCGAGCGTCAGTGATGCCAGCACCACTTCCGTTGGGGGCGTTCGGGGGACCTCAGGACCCGCCGAGCCGGAGGAACGCCCGCTCGAGCACGAGCCGGACGTTCAGGTTCAGCTCCTCGGCGAGCGCGGCGCGGGCCTCCTCGATCGCCACCACGCCCGCCGCCGAGTCGCGGACCGGCTCGGCGGCCGGTGTGAGATCCGGGTTCATCAGCAGCTCGCCGCCGCCGCCGACCGCGACGACCACACGGTCGCGCAGGATCGCCGAGGCGGCGAGGAGCACCCAGTCCACGTAGTCGCGCTCGGCACGACGGACCCGTCGCTTGTGACGCTCCTCGAGCCGCCGCACGGCGGCGCGGTAGGCCTCCTCCGGACGCCCCGAATCATCCAGGAACGGCGCGAGCTCGTCCTTCAACGACTCGGTCAGGCTCTTGCGGTACCGCTCGGCGGCCACGAGCACGGTCTCGGCGGCTTCGAGCGCCCCGGCCGGTCCCGCCGCCGAGCGCTCGAGCGCCTTGCGCGCCACCTGCCGGAACGCGAGACCCTCGTCGTCCACGGCCAAACGCCGCGCGCGCCCTAGGTTGCCGCCCGACAGGCGGGCCGCGAGCGCCGCCCGCCCGGGGTCGGCCCC
>DASTHN010000219.1:0-7112 GCA_035718185.1 Actinomycetota bacterium | reverse complement strand
CGGCCCGGCGGGAGGCCGACGGACTCGGCCAGACCGACGCCGCGCCGGCCTCGGAGGCGCCGACCGGACGCCGCTACGATCGGGTGGTCGCGATCTCGCGGAGCGGAACCACCACCGAGGTCGTTCGCTTCCTCGAGGCCTGCCCGGACCCCTCGGGCGCGCTCGTGGCGGTCGAGGACACCCCGGTCGCCGCGCGCGCCACGCGCGTGGTCGCGCTCCCGTTCGCCGACGAGCGCTCCGTCGTGCAGACGAGGTTCGCGACGAGCTCGCTCGCACTGTTGCGTGCTCTGCTCGGGCACGACCTCGGGCCGACGATCGCCGACGCGGAGCGTGCGCTGACGGACCCGCTCCCGGTGGACCCGTCGGCCTTCGATCACTTCGTCTTCCTTGGACGGGGGTGGACGATCGGCCTGGCTCACGAGGCGGCGCTCAAGATCCGAGAGACGAGCGCGTCGTTCTCGGAGTCCTATCCCGCGATGGAGTACCGGCACGGCCCGATCAGCCTGGCCGGCTCCCGCTCGCTCGTGTGGGTTCTCGGCGACCCGGACGGGGATCTGCTCGAGGACGTGCGGAAGACCGACGCGACCGTGCTCTCGAGCGATCTTGACCCCATGGCCGAACTGGTCCGGATCCAACGCGTGGCGGTGGCCCTCGCAGAAGCCAAGGGCCTCGATCCCGACCGACCACGCAACCTGACCCGTTCGGTGGTGCTCACTTGACGCGAACCAACGGACGTATGGGAGGTGCATCACGATGAAGCGACACCACCTCGTGGTGATCGTCGCCGCGCTCGGTCTGCTCGCAGCCTGCACCGGCGGAGGCGAGGACGGGGGGACCGAGACCGGAGCCACCGGAGCGACGGGGGAGCCTGCCGGACCGGTCACGCTCACCATGTGGCACGGGTACACCGACGCGGAGGCCGACTCGCTCACCGCGCTGCTCGCCGACTGGAACGCGACGAACCCCGATATCCAGATCGAGCCGCTCTTCGTGAACAACGACAAGGCGCTGCAGAAGCTGACCGTCGCGCTGCAGGGCGGTGAGCCGCCGGACATCACCTACCAGTACGGGTCATCGCTGCCGCAGCTCGCGGCCGCGCCCGGCCTCGTCGATCTCACGACGTGGACGCAACAGCCGGATGTGGAGTGGGAGGACTTCGTCCAGGGCGCGCGGGATGCCGCCACCTTCGAGGGCAAGGTCCTGGGGGTCCCCGCCCTCATCGACAACCTGGCCGTGGTCTACAACAAGGCGCTCTTCGACGACGCCGGGCTCGAGTACCCGAACGACCAGTGGACGTGGGACGACTTCCGGGCCGCGGCCAAGGCCCTCACCGACCCCGCGGCCAAGCGGTTCGGGTTCTCCTATCCGATGGACGCCTCCGAGGACTCCGTCTGGCACTACGACCCGCTCCTCTGGCAGAACGGTGGGTCGATCCTCACCGAGGACGGCACGGAGGCGGCCTTCAACTCCCCGCAGGGGGTCGAGGCGCTCCAGGTCCTCGTCGGTATGGCTGTCGAGGACGAGTCGGTCTTCCTCGATCTGCAGAACTCGCCGTACACGGGCCTGTTCAACAGCGGCAAGATCGGGATGCTCGTGACCGGTCCCTGGGACCTCGCGAGCTTCCCCGACGTGGAGTACGGCGTCGAGATCCTCCCCGGGTTCGACGGCGACCACCAGACGATCGCCGGTCCCGACATGTGGTGCGTGTTCGACAACGGCGATGGACGGGCGCAGGCGGCGCTCGAGTTCATCGCGTGGCTCACCGCGGCCGAGCAGATGAAGGCGGATGCCTTGGCGACGGGCCACCTGCCGTTCCGTCTGTCCGTGATCGACGACCCGAACTTCATCGAAGCGTTCGGCGCCGCGTTCCCCGGCGTCGACGTCTTCGCGGAGAACCTGGCGAACGTCGAGCAGGCCCGCCCGGTGCTCGCCGCCTACCCGCAGGTCTCCGAGGCGATGGGCCTCGCGATCGTGTCGGCGATGCTCGGGGAGAAGGACCCGCAGGCCGCACTGGATGAGGCTGCGGCGCAGGCGAACGACGCACTGGCGCTCGCGGGATAGGCTGGGATCGCTCCGGCGGGCGGCGACGGGGGACGGGTGGATCGGTTCCGGCGATTCCTGGTCTCGGACCACGCCGCGGGCTGGGCTTTCATCCTCCCGTCCGTGATCTTGATCGCCGTTTTCGGGATCGCCCCGATCGTGTGGGGGTTGATCCTGTCCTTCCAGAAGGCCGGACTGATCTCGCCTGAGCGTGAGTGGGTCGGGCTGGACAACTACACGCGGATCGCGAGCGACCCGAAGGTCCGACAGGCGGCGATCAACACGGTCTACTACACGATCCTGTTCGTCCCGACGTCGATCCTCGCGGCGCTGTTCATCGCGCAGGCCTTGAATCGGAAGATCGCGTTCGTCCGCTTCTACCGCCTCGCGGTCTTCATCCCCGTCGTCACATCCACGATCGCCACCGGGATCATGTTCCTGTGGCTGTTCGATCGGAACTTCGGGTTGGCGAACTGGCTGCTCGGCAAGGTGGGCCTGGGGCCGTTCGGCTTCTTCGAGGATCCCGATCAGGCGATGATCGCGCTCGTGCTGATGACCGTGTGGGGATGGCTGGGGTTCGACACGATCATCTATCTCGCCGCCCTGCAGGGAGTTCCTCAGGAGCTGACCGAGGCCGCCGCGATCGACGGCGCCGGCCGGCTGAGCTCGTTCTGGCGCGTGACGTGGCCGATGCTCGGGCCCGCCACGCTGCTGCTCGTCGTGTGGTCGACGATCAGCGCGATCCAGCTGTTCGACGAGGTCTTCTTCGTCACGAAGGGTGGCCCCCTCGGCCGGACGTCGGTCGTGGTCTTCTACGTCTACCGCCTGGCCTTCGAGCAGGGTCTCGGGGCCCTGTCGCTCGCCGGCTACGCCGCCGCGATCGCGTACGTGCTGTTCCTCGTGATCCTGGCGCTCACGCTCGTGCAGTTCTGGCTGGGCAGCCGCGTCATCCACTACCGATCATGAGCGCCGTCTCGACCACTCCTCGCGCATCCGCCGGTCAGCCTCCGCTCGACCCACGCACGCTCCCAGGAGAGGTCGGGATGGTCGAGCGCCCGCGGCGTCGCCTCCTGCCGTTCGATCCCTGGCACCTGTTCCTCGCCCCGCTCGCCGTCGTGATGCTGCTCCCGATGGTGTGGATGGTGGTGACATCGCTGGAAACCGAGGCGCAGACCTTCCACTTCCCCCCGATCCTGTGGCCGGGCACCCTGCGGTTCGGGAACTACGTGACCGTCCTCCGCGAGTCGGCCTTCGGCACCTGGTTCTGGAACACCACCGTCGTGACGGTCACGATCGTCCTCAGCAACCTCGTCCTGTGCACCCTCGCGGCCTACGCGTTCGCGCGGATCCGGTTCCTCGGACGCGGGGTGATCTACTTCCTGCTCCTCGCCACGCTGATGGTGCCGATCCAGGTCGTCCTGATCCCGACCTTCCTGATCGTCAAGGAGCTGCGACTGCTCGACCACCTCGGGGCGCTCATCGTGCCGCACGTGGCGAGCGTCTTCGGCATCTTCATGCTCACCCAGTTCTTCCGCACGCTGCCGATCGAGCTCGAGGAGGCGGCGCGGATCGACGGCGCCTCTCGCCTGTCGATCCTGCTGCGCATCGTCGTTCCCCTGTCCCTGCCGGCCCTCGCGACGCTCGCGGTGATCCAGTTCATGTGGACCTGGAACGAGTTCCTGTGGCCGCTCGTGACGATCCTCACGAACCAGGGCGCCTTCACGCTCCAGCTCGGGCTCGCGACCTTCCAGGGATCGCATCAGACCCAGTGGCACTTCGTCGCGGCCGCGAACATCATGTCCATGCTCCCGATGCTCATCCTGTTCCTCGTGGCGCAGCGCTACTTCGTCCGGGGCATCGCGACCCAAGGACTGAAGGGGTAGCGCGAGTGGCCGGGGTCGCCTTCGACGCGGTCACCAAGGTCTACCCCGGACCGGTCGTCGCCGTGGAACGCCTCACGCTCGAGGTCGCGGACGGCGAATTCCTCATCCTCGTCGGGCCGTCGGGATGCGGGAAGTCCACGGCGCTGCGCATGGTGGCCGGCCTCGAGAGGATCAGCGCCGGCACGATCACGATCGGCGACCGGATCGTGAACGACGTGCCGCCGAAGGATCGAGACGTCGCGATGGTGTTCCAGAACTACGCGCTGTACCCGCACATGACGGTGGAGAAGAACCTCGCGTTCGGCCTGAGGCGACGCCGGACGCCCCGCGAGGAGGTCCGCCGCCGGGTCGGGGAGATCGCAAGCATGCTCGGCCTCGATGATCTGCTCGGGCGGCGCCCCGGCCAGCTCTCCGGGGGACAGCGTCAGCGCGTCGCGATGGGCCGTGCGATCGTCCGGGAGCCTGACGTGTTCCTGCTGGACGAGCCGCTGTCCAACCTGGATGCGAAGCTCCGCGTCGAGATGCGGGCCGAGCTCAAGCGGCTCCAGGACCGCGTGGGGGTCACGACGATCTACGTGACGCACGATCAGGTCGAGGCGATGACGCTCGGCGAGCGGATCGCGGTGCTCTCCGACGGCATCCTGCAGCAGGTCGGATCCCCCCAAGACGTGTACGACCATCCCGCGAACGTGTTCGTCGCCGGGTTCATCGGCTCGCCCCCGATGAACCTGCTGAGGGGCACGGCGACGGGCGGGCGGGTCGTGGCCGGTGACCTGGAGCTCGAGGACGCGCACGTGGCCGACGGCGACGTTGTCGTCGGCATCCGGCCCGAGGCGCTGCATCCCGCCAACGGAGGGCATCCAGGCCCCGGTCTCGCGGTCCGCGTCGACGTGGTCGAGCCGCTCGGCGACGAGGTCCTCGTGCACGGGTCCGTCGAGGCGAGCGGCGCGGACGCGCGGAGGAGGGTCCTCGACGCCACGCTCCTGGCCGACGCCGTGTCCGATCGGGGGACGGTCCGGCTCCGCCTCCCGCCGAG
Source organism: Actinomycetota bacterium (assembly GCA_035718185.1). Taxonomy (GTDB): domain Bacteria; phylum Actinomycetota; class UBA4738; order UBA4738; family HRBIN12; genus HRBIN12. The sequence continues at coordinate 2,153 of DASTHN010000219.1, read as the reverse complement.
GGAGCGTCCGAGCCCGGGATCGACGTTGCACCTCACGGTCGCACCGGAGGAGGTGCACCTGTTCGACGATGCCACCGGTCTGGCGGTCCGGCGCCGATGAGCACCGAGCGTCGGATCATCGGCGTCCTCGCCGCCCTTTGCTTGGTCCTCCTCGGTGTGACGCTCTGGGCGCTCGCCACCCGCGGCGAGGAGGCGCCCCGGTCGGGCGCGGGCCGGGTGCTCTGGGTGGCGAACGGCGGAGACGATGCCGGCCCCGGGACCCGGGACGAGCCCTGGGGCACGATCCAGCACGCGGCCGAGACCGCGATCCCCGGTGACACGGTGTACGTCGCGGGCGGCACCTACGCCGAGCGGGTGGAGATCGGTGTCTCTGGCGAGCCGGGACGTCGGATCACGCTCGCTGCCGCGCCCGGCGAGCGGGTCGTCCTCGACGGTTCCTCGCTCGAGGTGCCGGCCGAGCGGACGGCGATGATCCTCATCGACTCGCAGCGGTACGTCACGGTGCGCGGGTTCGAGATCACCGGGTACCGGAGCGACGTGTCGGGCCGTGTGCCGGTCGGGGTCCTGGTGGTCGGGGCAGCCGACCACGTCCGGATCGCGAGCACCTACGTCCACGATCTGGGGACGACGTTCGAGGGCCCGGAGGGTGGTGACGCCCACGGGATCGGTGTCTTCGGGACCGCGGCCGACCACCCGATCGCGGGGGTCGAGATCGTCGACAACGAGCTCGCCAACCTCACCCTCGGCTCGTCCGAAGCGCTGGTCGTGAACGGCAACGTGACGGATTTCCTGATCCAGGGCAACCGGGTGCACGACACCAACAACATCGCGATCGACGTGATCGGGTTCGAGGGCACCGCTCCGGATCCGACCGTTGACCAGGCCCGGGACGGCGTGGTGCGCGGCAACACCGTGTGGAACGTGGACAGCTACGGCAATCCGGCCTACGGGACCGATCGCAGCGCCGACGGGATCTACGTCGATGGCGGTCGGGACGTGCTGATCGAGGGCAACGTGATCCACGACGTGAACATCGGGATCGAGCTCGCGAGCGAGCATGCGGGGCGATCCACGAGGAACGTCACGGTTCGCAGCAACGTGGTGCACGACGCGACCGCGATCGGGGTCGCGATCGGTGGCTACGACCGGCGTCGCGGCAGCACCGAGGACTGCGTGATCGTGAACAACACGATCGTCGACACCGACGGGGTCGAGCTGCTCGTGCAGTTCGACACACGCGACAACCTCATCGCGAACAACGTGGTCGTGGCCGGCGCCGAGCACGCCTTCGTGGAGAACGCGTACCGCGAGAACGTGGGGAACGTGCTCGACCACAACCTCTACTACTCGGTCGACGGGGATCCGACCGGAACGTGGATGTGGAAGGGGGTCGACTACGGCGACTTCGACACATGGAGCCAGCGGTCGGGCAACGATGGCGTCTCGATGTTCGCCGACCCGGCGTTCACGGACGCCGCGGCCCACGAGTACACGCTCGAGGTCGGTTCCCCCGCCATCGACGCAGGTGCCTTCCTGGCGGTGTCCGGGGCGATCGACCTCGCCGGCAGCCCCCGGGCGCAGGCCGGAGGGATCGACCTCGGCGCCTTCGAGGTCGTCGCGCCACCGCCCTCGCCGACCCCGACGATCGCCGGAGCGGTGACCTACGCGGGAGACCTCGACTGGCTGCGGGTGCGGAACGGATGGGGACCCCCGGAGATCGACCGGAGCAACGGTGAGCGCGCACCCGACGACGGCGTCCCGATGAGCGTGGGGCTCGTCGCCTTCGACCGCGGGATCGGGGTGCACGCTCCGTCACGGATCGTCCTGGACCTCGGCGCGCGGTGCTCGCTGTTCCTCTCGGACGTCGGGCTCGATGAGGAGGTTGGCGATTCGGGGTCCGTCGTGTTCGAGGTGTGGGCCGAGGGTCGGCGCCTGGCGACCAGCGGCCTTCTCCGTGGTCCGCAGCCGCCCGTCCCGCTCGCCGCAGACGTCACCGGGCTGGACACCATCGCTCTCGTCGTCACCCCCGCCGGCGACGGCCCGGCGTTCGACCACGCCGACTGGGGAGACGCGCGCCTGGCTTGCGGGGGGACCTGACAACCCGCCGCCGCCGTTCCGCCGGAGGGTCGGACGAGGTCGTCCCTTTCAGGTGC
>DASTHN010000218.1:0-5239 GCA_035718185.1 Actinomycetota bacterium | reverse complement strand
CGAACGGCATCAACATCGTGAAGGCCGCGATGTCGGGCCTGCAGTCGCTGAAGCGCCCCGAGCACGTCGCGCGGATCCGGCACCGCGAGCTGTACGAGGTCGCCCCGAAGCCCATGCTCGAGGCCGTCGCCGCCGCGAAGGAGCGCCTGGCCGCCACGCGCGCCGCGAAGCTCGAGGAGGTCTACGCCGACCAGGCCGAGCGCGCCGCGCACCCCGAGCGCCGCGACCGGGGCGGCTACCGTCAGGGAGGCCGCCGGTGAGCAAGCTGAAGGTCACCCAGGTCCGCAGCGTGATCCACCGCCCGAAGGACCAGAAGGACACGGTCCGTCGGCTCGGGCTCCACCGGATCCGCGACTCGGTGGTCAAGGACGACCGCCCCGAGATCCGCGGGATGATCGCGAAGGTCCGGCACCTCGTCCACGTCGAGGAGGTGGACGCATGAAGCTGCACCACCTGAAGCCGGCCGAGGGCGCGAAGCGGGGTCGCAGGCGCGTCGGGCGGGGCCGCGCCGGCGTCCGCGGCAAGACCGCGGGCCGGGGCACGAAGGGGTACCTGGCCAAGCACAACCCGAAGGTCGGGTTCGAGGGCGGCCAGATGCCCTACTCGCGCCGCGTGCCGAAGCTCAAGGGCTTCACGAACCCGAACCGGGTCGAGTACGCGGTCGTGAACGTCGAGACGCTCGGCAAGGTGTTCGACGGCGGCGACGTCGACCCGGCGATCCTGCTTGCGCACGGCCTGGTCCGCAAGGGCCGGCCGGTGAAGGTGCTCGGCCGGGGCGAGCTCCGGGCGAAGCTCGTCGTCCGGGCTCAGGCGTTCTCGGACACCGCCAGGCAGAAGATCGAACAGGCGGGGGGCCGGGCCGAGGTCATCCCCTGACCGGCGTAGGATAGGACGGTCGTGCTCAGAGCCTTCGTCAACGCCTTCAAGGTCCCCGACCTCCGCAACAAGATCTTCTTCACGCTGTTCATCATCGCCCTGTACCGGTTCGGATCGCACGTGCCGGTGCCGGTGGTGGACATCGGGATCCTCCGGACCGCGATGGAGCAGCAGGGGCAGCAGGGGTTCCTGAACTTCATCGACCTGTTCTCGGGCGGGGCGCTCACGCGGATGGCGGTGTTCGGCCTCGGCATCATGCCGTACATCACCAGCAGCATCATCATGCAGCTGCTCACCGTCGTGATCCCCAAGCTCGAGCAGTGGCAGAAGCAGGGCGAGCAGGGCATCAAGAAGATCAACCAGTGGACCCGCTACGTGACGGTCGTGCTGGCGCTGTTGCAGTCGACCGGGCTCGTGTTCCTGTTCCACTCGCCGAACGCCACGACCGGCCTCGGCGTGGACATCTTCCCGCCCGGCGAGTTCACGGCCGCGAACGTCTCGCTCATCGTGCTGGTGATGACCGCCGGCACCGCGATGATCATGTGGATGGGCGAGCTCATCACCCAGCGCGGCATCGGCAACGGGATGTCGGTCCTCATCTTCACCAGCGTGATCTCGCGGCTGCCGCAGGAGGGACGCTCGATCCTGCGCTCGAGCGGCGACCTGAAGTTCGCGGTCGTGCTCGTGATGGGGCTGGCCATCATCGTCGCGGTGATCTTCCTCGAGCAGGGGCAGCGGCGGATCCCGGTCCAGTACGCGAAGCGCGTCGTCGGCCGCCGGATGACGAGCGGCGGCAGCACGTACATCCCGCTGAAGGTGAACCAGGCCGGTGTGATCCCGATCATCTTCGCGAGCTCGTTGCTGTACTTCCCGACGCTCATCGCCAGCGTCTACCACGCCGACTGGTTCCAGACCTTCGTGAACAACCACCTGACGAACACGCGCAGCTTCGTCTACATGGCGATCTACGGACTGCTCGTCGTGTTCTTCGCGTACTTCTACACGGCGATCGCGTTCAACCCGGTGGACACCGCGGACAACCTGCGCAAGTACGGCGGGTTCGTCCCGGGCATCCGGCCCGGCCCGCCGACGGCCGACTACCTGTCCTTCGTCCTGAACCGCATCACGCTACCGGGGTCGGTGTACCTCGCGGTGATCGCGCTGCTGCCCTCGATCGTGTTCGCCTTCTGGGTGATCGCGCAGTTCCCGTTCGGCGGGACGTCGCTGCTCATCACCGTCGGCGTGGCGCTCGAGACGATGAAGCAGCTAGAGTCGCAGCTGATGATGCGTCACTACGAGGGGTTCCTGAAGTAGGAGGCCGCGATGAGGATGGTGCTGCTCGGACCGCCGGGGGCTGGGAAGGGCACGCAGGCCAAGCGGCTGGCCGAGCGCTACGGGCTCCTGGTCGTCGGCACGGGTGACATCTTCCGCGACCACGTCGCGCGGGGCACCGACCTCGGGCTCGAGGCCAAGCGGTACATGGACGCCGGCAAGCTCGTCCCCGACGGCATCGCGGTGAAGATGGTCCTCCAGCGCCTGGACGCCCCCGACACCCGGGAGGGGTTCATCCTCGACGGCTTCCCGCGGACCGTGGCGCAGGCGCAGGCGCTCGAGCGCGCCCTGACCGAGGCCGGCCGCCCGCTCGACGCCGTGCTCAACTTCAAGGTCAGCGACGAGATGGTCCTGAAGCGGCTGACGAACCGCATGGTCTGCCCGGACTGCGGCCGTCCGTACAACCTGGCCTACAAGCCGCCGCGGGTCGAGGGCGTCTGCGACGTGTGCGGCGGCAAGCTGAAGCTGCGGTCGGACGACGACGAGCCCACGATCCTGCAGCGCCTGGAGGTCTACCGGCGCGAGACCGAGCCCCTCGTCCTGTACTTCTGGGAGCGCGGGCTCCTGCGAGACATCGATTCCGAGGCCCCCGAGCAGGTCGTCTTCGACCGGACGGTCGAGGCGCTGTCCGACCTGTTGGACGCCTACGGGTGATCGTCTACAAGTCGCCCCCCGAGGTCGAGAAGATGCGCCGCGCGGGGCGCATCGTGGCCGGCACCATCGACGCGGTGCTCGACGCCGTCGCGCCCGGGGCGACCACGGCCGACCTGGACGCGGTGGCCGAGGCGTACATCCGGGACCAGGGCGCGACCCCCTCGTTCCTGGGCTACGGTCGCCCGCCGTTCCCCGCCTCGATCTGCACGTCCCTGAACGACGAGATCGTCCACGGCATCCCCTCCCCGAAGCGCGTGCTCGCCGAGGGCGACCTGCTGTCGCTGGACTTCGGGGCCATCTGGGAGGGGTTCCACGCCGACTCGGCGGTCACGGTCTTCGTCGGGGAGCCGCCGTCGTCCGAGGCCGAGAAGCTCGTCCACGTCACCGAGGAGGCCCTGGACGCGGCGATCGACCAGATCCGCCCGGGCGGTCGGCTCTCGGACATCTCGCACGCGGTCGAGCAGGCCGCGCTCGGCGCGGGGTTCGAGGTCGTCCGCGAGTACGTCGGCCACGGCATCGGCCGGAACCTGCACGAGGATCCGCAGATCCCCAACTACGGCTCGCCCGGCCGCGGCCCCGAGCTGCGCCCCGGGCTCGTCGTGGCCGTCGAGCCGATGGTCAACATGGGCGGCTGGGAGACCGCGCTGCTCGCCGACCAGTGGACCGTCGTGACCGCCGACGGGTCGCTCTCGGCCCACTTCGAGCACACGATCGCGGTGACCGAGCACGGCGCCGAGGTCCTGACGTCCCGCGTCTGACCTCCCGCTCCTTCCCTACAGCGGCCTACAGCACACGGACCTGGCGCCTCGCGTCCCACGTGGGGTAGGGTGCCGTGGCCGAACGAACGCCGACCGGGGGGAATGGCCGATGTCGAACGAGGGAACCGTCTTCGAGCCCGCTCAGGCGTGGGATCGTCTCCCCGCCTTCACGACCGTCCGCCGGGGGTACGACCCCGCGCAGGTGCTCACCTTCGTGAAGCAGGCGCGCGAGCGGGTCGAGTCCCTGGAGACGAGGATCCGGGACCTGGAGCAGGAGCGGGAGCAGCTCTCCCGCGACCGCGACGTCGCCCTGGAGTCGTGGGACTCCAGCAAGCAGGAGCCCTACGACGCGATGGCGGGCCGGCTCGCCGACCTGATGCGCAGCTTCGACGGGGAGGTCGAGAAGCTCCGTGCCGAGGCCCAGGCCGAGTCCGAGCGGACGCTCGGGGAGGCGCGCGCCGAGGCCGACCAGATCCTCCAGCAGGCCCAGGGCGCGGACGAGGACGCGCGCGGCCAGGCCGAGCACATCCTGCGGCAGTCGCGCGAGGAGGCCGACCGCATCGTCGGCAAGGCGCGCACCGAGGCCGACCAGATCGAGTCCGACCTGTTCGCCGTCTACGGCTCGACGATCAACGAGCTCCGCGGCATCCGGGACCACATGCAGCAGGCGGTCCACGAGATCGACGTCGTCCTCGAGGCCAGACCCGACGACCAGGTCGTGATCCTCGAGCAGCGGGGCGAGCGGCGCGCCGAGGAGCAGCCGGCGCAGCCGGACACCCCCTCCGAGTTCGGCAGGTAGGCCTTTCGGCCGAGCCGGGAACCGACCTTCGCCCTACCCCTGGACCGAGGAAACCGACCTTCGGGCCCTAGCCCGTTCCGCCGCAAGCGGGTACGGTCGGCCTCGGAAGGGTGAACCCCTTCCCTGACCCCATGGGAGGGACGATGGCTGCACATCAGCCGGGGACGCCCCGCGAGGGCGACGCCCCCAACACCGAGCCCGCCTTCGAGACGGTGTGGAGAGGGTTCGACCCCGACCAGGTCCGCTCCCACCTCCACCTGCTCCAGGGCCGGCTGGAGGAGCTGGGATCGCGGCTCGATCGCACGCAGCGGATGCTCGAGGAGGCGCAGCGCGAGCGCGACCAGGTCAGGACCACCGCCGGTCTCGGATCGTACGAAGGAGTGTCGACGCATGTGGTGGACCTCGTCCGGCTCTTCGACCAGGACGTCGAGAGCCTCCGTCGGGAGGCTGAGGCAGACGCGAACCGCATCGTCGCCGAAGCGAAAGCGGAGGCCGCTCAGCTGCGGTCGCAGGTTCAGGCGGAGGAACGTGAGGTTCGGGCGCGAACGGAGGACATGCTGCGTTCGGCACGCGGAGAGGCCGACCGCCTCCAGCGTGAACTGGAGCCGGTGCGCGAGACGACGCTGACCCGGATGCGCGAGATGCGAGAGCGGATGGCGAGCGCAGTCCAGGAGCTGGATCAGATCCTGAACAGCGTGCCGACCGAGGAGCGGGTCGTCGTCCTCGGCGAGCCCGCCGCCCCGGAGACGGACGCGCCCTCGCCGGTGCCTGGACGCTCGGCCTGACCTGCCCCTATACTGTCGGTCCGCCTCCGTCCGGG
>DASTHN010000217.1:0-2642 GCA_035718185.1 Actinomycetota bacterium | reverse complement strand
TCGGCGACCTCCGCGACTTCTACGGGGGTCGGCGCCGGATCTGAGGCGCCGGCGGCGACCCAGGCAGGATCCTCCGATCGTCCCGGGCGTGGTCAGGCGTCGTCCGGAGACTCCGCTCCCATCCGGCTCAGGAGGAGCGCGGCCAGCACGGCCGTCCCCATGGCGAGAGCAGCGGCCACGACCGCGGCCACCTGCAGTCCCTGCGTGAAGGCCTGCTGTGCCGCGTCGAGCAGGCGGGCCCCGAGCTCGCCCGGCAGTGTTTCGACCGTTTGCAGGGCACCGCCGAGAGTGTCCCGCGCCGCATCGGCCTCCTCGGGCGGCACGCCGGCAGGGACGGCATCGGCCACCCTGTCCCGGTAGACGGCGACGCCGATGCTGCCGAGCACAGCAATCCCGAGGGCCCCGCCGAGCTCGGCGCCGGTCTCCGAGATGCCGGAGGCTGCTCCCGCCCGCTCCGGTGGCGCACACCCGACGATGAGGTCTGTTCCCAGGGTCACCGGTGGCGCGACACCGAGGGAAACGATCACGGAGCCGACCACGACCACGGCGAGGCCGGACTCCCCGTCGACCTGCGTGAGGAGTCCGAGGCCCACGGCGGTGAGCATGAGGCCGGCGGCGATCACGAAGGCCGGGGGGACACGGCGGACGATGAAGGGAGCCAGCATGGAGCCGGCGATGAAGCCGCCCGACGAGGGAACCGTCCACAGGCCGGCCTCGAGTGGTGAGAGCCCGAGGACCAGCTGCAGGTACTGGGCGATGAAGAGGAAGATCCCGAACGCGATGGCCAGGCTGAGCGTGTTCGCGGCCAGTGACGCGCTGAACGTGGATGACCGGAACAGCCGCAGGTCGATCAACGGGTCGGTCAGTGCTCGCTGCCGGCGTACGAAGATCGCGCCGACGACAAGGCCCGCGAGGATCGACAGCAGCGGCGTCGAGCCGAGACCGCTCTCGGCGATGCCCTTGAGCCCGTAGACCACCGCCAGCACGGCGATCACCGACAGCCCCGCGCTGACCAGGTCCAACCGGCCCACGTCGGGATCGCGGAACTCCGGAAGCAGCCGCGGGCCGAGCGCGAGCAGGATCGCCATCACCGGCACCGCCAGCAGGAACACCGAACCCCACCAGAAGAACTCGAGGAGAACCCCGCCGAGGAGGGGGTCAACCGCCGCGCCGACCGAGAAGCTGGTCGCCCACACGCCGATCGCGAACGTCCGCTGCCTGGGGTCGAGGAACATGTTGCGGATCAGGGAGAGGGTCGAGGGAGCCAGGGTGGCAGCGGCGACGCCGAGCAGCGCCCGCGAGACGATCAGCATCTCGACGCTCGTCGAGAAGGCCGCGAGCACCGAGGCGGCGCCGAAGGCACCCGCGCCGACCATAAGGAGGCGACGGCGCCCGATCCGGTCGCCGAGCGTGCCCATCGTGATCAGGAACCCCGCCAGCAAGAACCCGTAGATGTCGGTGATCCACAACAGCTCCGAGCTGGACGGCTCGAGATCGGCGGCCAGCGACGGCACCGCGAGATAGAGCACGGTCAGGTCCATCGAGTAGAGAAGGCAGGGGAGGGCAATCACGGCGAGCCCGATCCACTCCCGCCGCCCCGCCCTGGGCTCGACGACGGTGGTCACGCTCTCGACCTCCCCGTCGGCGACGTACCCATCGCTCCCTCGGCTCGACCGGCGGTCGGGACGGGGCCCGCACCCCGATCGCCCGGCTCGCCCTCGACCTGCAGTCGCGGCAGCCAAGCGAGGCTGCGGGGCAGGTACCAGTTCGTGTCACCGAGCAGGCGCATGGCGCTCGGAAGCAGCACGGAGCGGATGATCGTCGCATCGATCAGGAGCGCCACCGCGACCCCGAAGCCCATCTGCTGGAACATGATCAGGTCGCCCCGGGCGAAGCCAGCGAAGACCGCGACGATGATCAACGCCGCACCGGTGATGATCCGGGCCGTCGACGCCACGCCGAGGTGGACGGCGTCGGTCGTGTCGCGGGTCTGGTCGTAGCGCTCTTTGATCCGGCTGAGCAGGAACACCTGATAGTCCATCGAGAGGCCGAAGAGAACGGAGAAGAGAAACAGCGGCACCCAGGCCTCGATGGTGTCCGCTTGCTGGAACCCGAAGAGGTCCGCGCCGACCCCGTGCTGGAAGACGAGCACGAGCAGGCCGTACGCGGCTCCGACCGAAAGCAGGTTCAGCAGGACCGCCGTCCCCGCCACGACGACCGAACGGAAGACGACGGTCAGGAGCACGAACGTCAGCACGAGCACGAACGCGATGACGAAGCCGGCCGGGTCGATGACGGACGCGAAGTAGTCGATGTTCTCCGAGGTCGTGCCGCCGACGAGTACCTGCGCTCCGCTGTCGTCGAAGAACTCCGGGACCAGCTCGGAGCGGAGCTCCCTCACCGCCGACGTGGCCTCCGGGCCGGCCGGATCACCCGACACCGCCACGGAGAGCACCGCGGTGTCGGTCTCCACAGACGTCCGGATCTCCCCCGCGCCGAACCTGGGGTCTGCCGCCAATGTGGACCGCAGCCGCTCGAGCGACCGGGAGTTGTCCGGGCGGGATGCACCGTGGACCACGACGATCTCGGCGGGGTCGGTCGTCGTTCCCGGGAAGTCCCGCTCGAGCGCGAGAGAACCCTGC
>DASTHN010000216.1:0-2666 GCA_035718185.1 Actinomycetota bacterium | reverse complement strand
CCGTCGCGCCACGCCGTCCAGTCGAGGTTCGGCGCGAGCTCCTTCAGCTCCTCGATCGTCGTGAGGTTGTAGGTCTTGAGCACGTCGCGGGTCTCGGCGCGCTCCCAGTGACCCGAGGCGAGGCGGGTCTCGACGTCGAGGACGGTCCGGGCCGCCTGCTCGGCGTCGTCACGGTCGACCAGCTCGAACATCCGGGTCAGGTGGGCCACATAAGCCTGACGGATCTCGGCGAACTTCTCGTCGCGGTAGTACGACTCGTCGGGGAGGCCGAGTCCGCCCTGGACGATGTTGAGGAGGTACCTCTCGGAGTCGCGGTCGTCGGTGTCGACGTAGGACCCGAACAGCCCGCCCCCGCCGAGGCGCTCGAGCTCGCCCACGAAGTGGAGCAGCTCGCTCGTGTCGGCGACCTTGGCGGCGTCGGTGAGCATGTCGGCGATCGGTGTGACGCCGAGCTCCTCGATGCGCTCCTCGTCCATGAAGCTGGCGTAGAGGTCGCCGATCTTCTTGCCGTTCTCGCCGCTGATCCTCCCGGCGGCGGCGTCCTCGATGATCTCGCGGACCCGCTCCTCCGACTGGTCGGCGAGCTTGACGAAGGGGCCCCAGGCGGAGCGGTCCGAGGGGATCTCCGCCGTGTCGAGCCAGGCGCCGTTCACGTGCCCGAAGAGGTCGTCCTGAGGCCGGATGTCGAGGTTCATGCCGTCTTTGGCATCGTCGAGGATCGTCACGGCGCCCACCCTAACCCTGTGTCCCAGCCACGACCCGTGGTTCGCGTCGTGGCGCGTCCGGGCCGGCACAGGCCCCGGCGGGCGGAGCGTCCTCCGCCCGCCGGACCGATGCTCGTCAGGCCATCTCTGGTTCGTGGAGGTGAGCCAGCGCCAGCTCGAACTCGCGTACGTCGAGGACCTCGGCCCCGAGCTCCTTGACGACGCCGGCCCTGATCGTGTCCGCCTGGGATCGAGAGGCCTCGAGTGCCGCACGGCTGTCGTAGGTCATCGTGCTGACCGAGACCCCGGTCTCGCGGTTCACCATGAGACTGCCGCTGCAGAAGCCTTCGACCTGCTCGGTCGCAGGGAGTGCCCCCATCTTCCACAGGCCGATGCCCCGCTCCGCGGCGGCCGGGTCGATGCGCGTCCAGGTGGCCCGGACGCAGGCACCCTCAGGGGCGTGGTGGTCGCGATGCAGTACGGCGATCTCCCACTCGTCGACCTCGACGGAGCTTGCGTTGAGGACGGCGGCCGCTCGGTCGCGGAGCGGCATGACCGTCGCCCCGCTGGCCGCCCGTGTCTCGGGCGACGAGTAGTTCGCGGTGACGATGCACAGACCGGATTCCCGGTCCACGATCATGGAGCAACCGACGAACCCCTCGATGCCCTGGAGGGCCGGCATGACCTCGTCGCGGAAGTAAGCGACCCCGGCGTCGATGGAGTCCGGCTGAGCTTGGACGGTGGTGGAACGTGCGTACACGGTCTACCCCCTTCGGATGGGGCAGCGCCCCGGTGGCGCCACCGGTCCTTGCCCACGCTTCCCCGCTCGGCTCGCGCCTGGCAATAGTCATCGGGGATGGGGCTAGGCCAGCGCGGGGGACGAGGACGTGCGACGGGGCCGGGCCACACAGGCGCGCATCGCACCGGGGGTTTGGCGACCACCCCTGGGGTAGAACCGACATATGAGCCAGCTCTCCGAGGTGACCATCCAGGACAACCCGGGACGCGCGCGCTACGAGGCGTCGACCGAGTCCGGCGTCGTGGCGGGGTTCGCGGAGTACCGCGACCGTGACGGCGTCCGCGTCGTCGTCCACACCGAGGTCGACGACGCCTTCGAGGGCCAGGGCATCGGCTCCACCCTCGCCCGGGGCGCGCTCGACGACGTCCGGGCGCGCGGGCTGAGCATCCGCGTCAGGTGCCCCTTCATCAGGGAGTTCCTCGAGAAGCATCCCGAGTACGCCGACCTGCAAGCCTGACCCGGTCCGCCGGGGTCGCTCGTGAGTCCGCGCGTTCGAGTGCCGGTTCCTGTGCGCCTTCGCATCACCCTCGGGTCGGCGGCCCGTACGACGGGCAGCTATGTGCCTTTGCACGTGAAAACCGGCCATCCGGCCACGAGCTGCCTGTCTCTGCGGCCGCGACCCGGCGCTGCGACCCCACCGACATGCACTCGCCGGACGCCGGGGCCCGACTGAGCGTGAGCCGCAGCCGAGCGGGTGCCGAGTGCATGTCCGACGGCCCTGCGGGGGGGCCTATCGCAGGGTGAGAACGATCTTCCCGGTCGCGCGGCGCTCGGCCAGGTCGGTCAGCGCCTGCCGGACCTCCTCGAGGGGGTAGGTCCGGCCGATCGGCGGCTGGATCGCGCCCGACTCCATCATCGGCACGAGCTCCTGCCACTGCTTTCGCATGAACCCCGGCCGCACCATGGCGTAGGCGCCCCAGCCGACGCCGCGCAGGTCGATGTTGTTGAGCAGCAGCCGGTTGACCTTCGCCTCGGGGATCGCCCCGGCGGTGAACCCGACGACCAGGACGCGACCGAGCGGAGCGAGCGCGCGCAGCGAGTCCGTCATGAGGTCTCCGCCGACGACGTCGACCACCACGTCGACCCCGCGGCCCCCGGTGAGCTCCTTGACCGAGGCGAGGAAGCCGTCGACCAGGACGGCCTCGTCCGCTCCGGCGTCCCGC
>DASTHN010000215.1:0-2618 GCA_035718185.1 Actinomycetota bacterium | reverse complement strand
ACCACTGAGACCGGGCCGACGCCGCGGGAGACCGAGGTCCATCGCGCGGGTGCCATCGCGGCCGCCGCGACCGGGGTCGCGATCGTGCTCCACAGCCCGCAGGCGGCGGTGACCCGGGCCGTGCTCGCCACGCTCGAGGCCGAGGGGTTCGATCCGGCTCGCCTCGTCTGGGCGCATGCGCACGACTCCTCGCTCGAGGACAACCTCGAACTCGCGGCCCGTGGCGTGACGATCTCGTTCGATGACGTCAGTGCGTGCGACGACGCGGAGGCGATCGACCGGATCGCGATGCTCATCGACGGCGGGTTCGGCGACCGGGTTCTCGTGTCCACGGACACCTCGGTCTGGATCAACCCTCCCGAGATGGCGTACGAGCGGAGCCTCGACCATCTGATCGTGACGTTCCTCCCGGCGGTGGAGGCGCGGCTCGGCGCGGGCGTGCGGGACGGGCTCGTCCGGGGGAACGTGGCGCGGGCCGTGGGCAGGCCGACCGGGGGCCGGGACGGCGAGGACGCCGCCCAGGAGGGATGACGATGGAAACACGACGGCTGGGACGTCTCGGCCACATGACCTCCGTGCTCGTCTACGGTGGCGCGGCGCTCGGCGACGTCCCCGAGGAGGTGGCCGACCGCTCGATCGAGCTCGCGCTCGAGGCCGGCATCGATCATTTCGATACCGCCGCGGGATACGGGGACTCGGAGCTCCATCTGGGCCGGTGGATGGACCGGATCCGGGACCGCATCTTCCTCGCGACGAAGACGGGCGATCGCACCGCCGCCGGCGCCTACGAGAGCATCCGTCGGTCCCTCGAGCGGCTCCGGGTCGATCGCGTCGACCTGATCCAGCTCCACGCGATCGGTGACCTCGAGGACCTCGGCCACGCCACCGGGACCGGAGGTGCCGTCGAGGGGGCGGTCAGGGCGCGCGACGAGGGCCTGGTCGGCGCGATCGGCATCACGGGACACGGGATGGGCGCGCCCGCCACGCACCTGGAGGCCCTCCGGCGCTTCCCGTTCGACTCGGTGATCACGCCGTTCAACTTCCGCCTGGCGCAGGAGCGCAGCTACCTGCGCGACTTCGAGGTGCTCCTGGACGAGGTCAGGTCGCAGGACGTGGCGCTGCGGATCATCAAGTCCGTCGCGCGGAACCTGTGGAAGTCCTCCGAGGGCGCCTCCTACACGACCTGGTACGAGCCGATGGACGCGCAGCGCGAGGTGACCGCCGCCGTGGCGTTCGTGCTGGCCCGCCCCGAGGTGGCAGGCGTCTGCACCGCCGGCGATGTCCGGCTGCTCCCGCTGTTCATCCAGGCCGAGCGGCAGATGCGCGCGCTGACCCCGGAGCACATCCGGTCGGTCCTGTCCGAGGTGACCGACTACGAGCCGCCGTTCGTCCGCGTCGAAGGTCGCGAGATCCCGGACTGGCTCGAGCCCCTGCTCCCCGACGCGTCGGGACGATGATCTCCCTGCACGAGGGACGCCCGCGCCTCTCCCTCGACGGCGACTGGCGGTACGCCGTCGAGCGCGACGAGCCGGGCGAGTCGCTCGCGTACCCGGAGCCGGCGCTCGACACGTCCTCGTGGCCGACGATGCGGCTCCCGACGAACTGGTACCTCACCGAGGTCGGCGACTTCTTCGGCACGATCTGGTTCCGCCGGGAGTTCCGCGTGCCGCCCGAGCTTCGCGGACAGCGCCTGTTCCTGCGGTTCGGGGCGGTCGACTACCTCGCCGACGTCTGGCTGAACGGTACGTTCCTCGGGTCGCACGAGGGCATGTTCAACCCGTTCGAGTTCGACGTCACCGACGTGCTCGACCTCGAGGGAACGAACGTCGTCGTCGTGAAGGACGCGGCCCCGAGGGACCCCACCGAGTACGTCCAGGTCGATTTCTCGGACAACCCGCTGTCCACCCCGTACCGGACGCACCAGGCGAAGGCGATCGAGCAGGTCAAGGGCCACATGATCGACGCGATGCACCGACCGGGGTCGCAGACCTCGTTCCGGTCCGATGGGAACTCGGGCGGGATCTGGGACAGCGTCGAGCTCATCGCACGCCCCAACGTCTCCGTCGACCACGTGAAGGTCTTCACCAAGATCGGCATCAAGAAGGACTGGCTCGGCGACAAGACCGACAAGCCGGACGGGACAGCCATCGTGAGCGTGGACGTCACCGTGCGCAACACGACCGGCCGCGCCGTCGAGACCGACCTCGGGCTGACGGTCACACCTCGGAGCTTCGAGGGCCCCGAACTCGTCGCCCGGAGCCGCCGCGTCCTGCTCCAGCCGGGGCTCACCACACACAAGATCGTCGTGACCATCCCCGAGGCCCGCCTGTGGTGGACCTGGGATCGCGGTGAGCCGAACCTCTACACCGCCACGGTCACCGCCGATGGCGACTCGGTCGAGCAGCCCTTCGGCATCAAGGAGGTCGTGCACGATGAGGCGACCGGCCAGTGGTTCCTGAACGGCGAGCGGCTGTTCCTGCGGGGCATGCGCTACATCTCGAGCCAGTGGATGAGCGAGGCGAACGAGCGGATGTGGGCCGAGGACCTCACCAAGATGCTCGACATGCAGATCAACTCGATCCGCATCGGGAGCCACGTGGAGAAGGACGGCTTCTACA
>DASTHN010000214.1:0-19795 GCA_035718185.1 Actinomycetota bacterium | reverse complement strand
CAGCCGCCGATCAGGCGGGCGCCGGCGGCGCGCCACTCGGCCGGGCGCAGGGGCGCGCGCGCGTCCTGCCGAGGCGGGTCGACCCAGCCCTTGCGGACGGCGTCCCAGAACGCCCCGCGGTTCGGGTAGGCGACGACCGGTTTCGACGTCCTCCCGGCGGCGATCCGTACCAATCCTTCGGAGTGGATGGGGGCGGTGCAGTTCAGTCCGACGGCCACGACGCTCGCCCCGGCCTCGGCAACGCGGATCGCCTCCTCGAACGGCGTGCCGTCGCAGATCTGCGCCGCGTTGCGACAGCTGAAGGACACCCACGCCGGGACGTCCGGGACCCGTTCGAGCGCGCGGCCGAGCGCCCGCGCCTCGACGATCGAGGGGATCGTCTCGCACGCGAGCAGATCGGGTTCGGCGGCGGCGAGCGCCTCGAGGCGGGGGACGTGGAACTCGACGAGCTCGTCCTCGTCCTTGTCGTAGTCGCCGGTGAACTCGGCGCCGTTGCCGAGCACCGCGCCGTACGGGCCGACCGAGGCCGCGACGAGCGGGAATGGCCGAACGTCCGCCCGGCGCGCGTGCCACCAGGCGGCGCGCGCCTCCTGGGCGACCTCTACGCTGCGTCGAAGGAGCCCCTCGGCGGTGTCGTGGTCGAAGCCGCGGGCCGCGAACCCCTCGAAGCTGGCCTGGAAGCTGGCCGAGATCGCGACGTCGGCGCCGGCCTCGAAGTACGCGGTGTGGACCTCGCGGATCCGGTCGGGGTCCTCGACGAGCACCTTCGCCGACCAGAGCGCGTCGCGCAGGTCGGCGCCCCGTGCCTCGAGCTCGGTCCCCAGGCCGCCGTCGAGGATCACGGCGCCGTGGCGCTCGAGGATCGGGGCGATGGGGTCGCCGGTCACGGGGCCCAGGGTACCCTCGTGACGTGACCGTGTACGACCTGGACCTGGACGGCCTCTCCGAGCGCATGACCTCGTGGGGCGAGCCGGCGTTCCGAGCTCGACAGGTGTACGCGCAGCTCTGGCGGCGGAGCGCGACGTACGGGGAGATGACCGACGTCTCGGCGCGTCTGCGGGAGCGGCTGGAGACCGAGCTGCCGCTCGAGGTCGAGCAGCTCGACGAGCGCACCGCCGATCGGGGCGCGACCCGCAAGGTCCTGCTTCGGCTCGGCGGCCGGCACGTGATCGAGACCGTGTTGATGGGCTACCGCGACCGCGTCACGGCGTGCGTCTCCTCGCAGTCGGGCTGCGCGATGGGCTGCTCGTTCTGCGCGACCGGGCAGATGGGGTTGCTGAACAACCTGTCGGCCGGCGAGATCGCGGCCCAGGTGGTGTGGGCCAGGCGGGCGGCCTCGCGCCTGCCGGCGTCCACGCCGCAGCGCATCACGAACGTGGTGTTCATGGGGATGGGGGAGCCCTTCGCGAACGAGCGGCCGGTGCTCGGCGCCCTGGCGCGGCTCACGGACCCGAACGGGATGCGGCTCGGGTCCCGGCACATCACGATCTCGACCGTCGGCATCGTGCCGGGCATCCGGCGGTTGCCCGACGCGAACGACCAGGTCCGCCTGGCGGTCAGCTTCCACGCGGCCGACGACGACCTCCGGAACGAGCTGGTGCCGGCGAATCGTCTGTGGCCCCTGGACGCCCTCGTCGGGGCGATCGCCGGGTGGCGCGAGCGGACGCACCACCGCCCGTCGATCGAGTGGGCGATGATCGACGGCGTGAACGACTCCGAGGATCAGGCGCACAAGCTCGCGCCGATCGCCTTCGGGCTGCACGCGCACGTGAACCTCATCCCGCTGAACCCGACGGCCGGCTCCACGGCGCGACCGAGCCCGCCCGGCCGGATCGCCGCGTTCGCGGACGTCCTCGAGCGCGCACACGTGAACGTCACCGTCCGTGACACGCGGGGCCGCGGCATCGAGGCCGCGTGCGGCCAGCTCCGGTGGGAGCACGACCGGGCACCGGCGGCCGTCTGACCGCGGGTCCGCGCCCTGGACCTGCGGAGTGGCTGCCCGCGCCCGCCGCGGCTACCCTGGCGGAGACGTCGAGGCCGGGAGGTCGCATGAAGAAGCTGCTGTTCCTGCTGGTACTGATCGCCGGCATCGCCGCGGTGGTGGCGATCGTCCGTTCGCGCTCCGAGGGCTCCTTCGACGAGACGTGGGACACGTTCGCCGACCGCCTGCCGAGCCGGGTCCGCGACTTCCGCACGTCGGCCGCGTAGACGCTGCCGGTTCCACCTCGAGGGCTCGCGCGCTCGCGCGGGCCCTCTCCGTCTGCCTCCTGCTGTCGGCGTGCACGAGCGGCGCGGCGCCATCCGCCGACCGTGAGCGGGCCGAGGCGACCGCGCCGCCGGCCCCCCTGTCGCCGGCGAGCCCGTCCGCGGCATCACCCTCCGGCGCCGTCGGGGATCCGGTCGACGATCCGGTCGGCGACCCCTTCTCGACGGTTCCGGCACCCGACGTGCCGATCCCCCGGGACCCTCGCGTCCTGTCCGAGCGCCTGGCCGCCGAGCTCCGGGCGCTCGAGGTCGCGATCGACACCTGGAGCCACGACGGCGACCTCGGCGTCTGGCCGCCGCCGAGCGAGGTCGAGCTCCGCACGCTCTACCTGCAGCGCGCGATCCGCGCGCTCGGGCGCGATCCGCGGTTCGCACGGCGGACGATCGAGCGACTGCCCCGCGCCTGGCGGTTCGAGGTCCGGTCGAACGTCTCGGCGACCGCGGCCCTGTTCCGTCACGGCCGACCGGTCGAGAGCGCGGACGGGTTCCGCACCGCGCCGCCACCCCCCGCGGGCGTCCTCATCGGGTGGTTCCGGGAGGCCGAGAGCCGCTTCGGCGTGGGCGCCGAGACGCTCGCCGCGGTCATGCTGATCGAGACGCGCTTCGGACGCATCGTCTCGCGGAGCACGGCCGGCGCGACCGGGCCGATGCAGTTCATCCCGACGACGTGGGAGGCCTACGGGATGGGCGGCAACGTCCGCGATCCGCGGGATGCGATCATGGGCGCGGCGAACTACCTGCGCGCGTCCGGCGCGCCGAGGGCCGAGGCGCGTGCCCTGTACGCGTACAACCCGCTGCCCTCGTACGTGCGCGCGGTGTCGTCCTTCGCGGAGGTCATGCGTCGCGACCCGGACGCCTTCTTCCGCTACTACAACTGGCAGGTCTTCGTCCGCACGGTCGACGGGGACGTTCAGCTCACGGGGCCCGGCGCCGAGCGGCGGTAGGCTCGGCGCGGTGCAGCAGCCCTCCGTGGAGCCCGGGTCCGCGCGTCACCGGATCGCGCTCGGCGCCTCGATCGCGTCGGTCCTGTTCGTCGCGCTCGTCGCCGCGACGCCGGCGTCCCCGTTCAGCCCCTTCCTCCCGCCCGGCTCCGAGCCGTCCGGCCCGTTCCGCTGGCTGGCCGAGGCGATCGGCCTGGACCGGATGCACGGCTCGGCGCTCGCAGCGGTCGGGGTCGTGGCCGTCGCGCTCGCGGCCGTCGCGTTCCTCCTGGTCCTGCGCGAGGCCTGGCGCGGGACGATCCCGGTGCGGGCGGTCGTCGCGCTCGCGGTCGCCTACCACGTCGTGCTGCTGCTGCTGCCGTTGCTGTTCTCGCGCGACGTCTACTCGTACGGCGCCTACGGGCGGATCGCCGCGGTCTATCACCGGAACCCGTACGTGGCGACGCCGGCCGACTTCCCGGCCGATCCGCTCGCGCCGTACGTAGGGCCGAAGTGGATGGACACGCCCGCGGTGTACGGGCCGCTGTGGACGCAGGTCTCGGCGCTGGTGGTGCGGCTCGCCGAGACCGTGGGCGCGCAGATCGTGGTCTTCCGTGCGATCGCCGTCGGGGCGAGCCTGGCGACGCTCGCCGTCGTGGCCGCGCTCACGCGCCGCCTGTGGCCCGAGCGCGCGGCGTTCGCCCTCGCGGCGTTCGGGCTGAACCCCGTCGTCCTGTTCCAATCGGTGGGGAGCGGCCACAACGACCTGCTCGTGGCGCTCGCGGTCGCCGCTGCGCTCCTGCTCCTCGCGACGCGCCGCCCGCTGCTCGCGACCGCGGCGCTCGTGCTCGGCGCGCTCGTGAAGGCGACGGCGGGGGTGCCGCTGCTGCTCCTCGTGATCGTCGCGGTCGCGCGCGCCCCACGAGACGAGCGGCTCCGCGTCGGCGCGAGCCACATCGCCGTCGCCGGTGGGATCGCGCTGGTGTTCGCCGCGCCGTTCCTCCAGACGACGGATCCGAGCCTCGGCATGCTCGAGCTCGCGTCGCACGAGGGCTGGCTGGCTCCGTCGCGGCTGCTCCGGCGCGCGCTCGACGCCGTGTCCGGCGACACGTTCGGCGTCCTCGCGCGGGTCGTTCTGCCCGCGCTGCTGCTCGGCGCGCTGTTCCTGATCGCGCGCTCGGTCGCCCGACGGGTCCCGACGATCGGTCCCGTCGGCGAGGGCGCGGGGTGGGGTTGGGGCCTGGTGTGCCTCATGCTCCTCGGCCCGGTGCTGCTGCCCTGGTACGTCACATGGGCGCTGCCGCTCGTCTGGCTGCTGCCGCGCGTGCCGCGGACCGTGCTCATCGGGACGGGGGTCGCGCTCACCGTCTCGCAGTGGACGTCGGAGCCGGCGAGGTTCGCCACCGCGTACGACACCAACATCCTGTTCGGCCACTACGTCGTGACGCCGGTGGTCGTCGGTCTCCTGCTGTGGCTCCTGCTCGACCTATGGCGCCGCACGCGCGCGGGCGCGCCGCTCGAGGACGAGCCACAGTCCGTACCCGCCCGCAGCGGCGAGGCCTGAGGCGAGCGCCCCGACCGGGGCGGAGCCGTCGAGCGGGAGCCCCAGGCGCTCGAGCGCGATCGCCGAGATCGTCACGGCGGCGGCGCCGGTCGCCGGCGAGAGCGCGGCGGCCGCGGGCACATCGCAGCCCGTCGCGCGCGCCCATCCGAAGCCCACGACGCCGAGGAGCGCGATCGCCGCGATCGTCGCCCCGCCGATCCCGAGCGGCGACGAGCGCTCGAGCGGCGACGATGGGACGTCACCCAGGACGGCCTCGGCGGGCGAGAGGAACACGCCGGTCGAGACGCGCCGCCACGGCGAGCCGGGGGCCGAGGCCTCGGCCAGGTCGACGCGGTCGAACGGCGCGAGGAGCACGTCCAGGCGGCCGTCGCGATCGGCGCTCGCGCGGGCGGCGTCCTCGAGCGTGATGCGCGTGAGCGCTCGCCGGACCGCATCGGCCTCGCCGGGGGGCGCCGGGACCACGACGACCACATCCCGGATCCGCTCGGGCGGGACGGCGGCGCGGATCACGTTGGCGGCGCGCGTCGCGAGGAACGTCACGGCCGGGTCGTCGTCGTTGACCGGGAACACGAGCGCGGTGTCGGTTCGGCCGCCGCCCAGCCACCGGCCGACGTCGGTCACCCGCCGCACCTCGAGCTCGCGCAGGAACGGCTCCTGCCGGTCCCACGCGATCCATGCGCCGGCCAGCATCGCGAGCGTCAGGGCTCCGGCCAGCGCGCTCGCGAGGGCCCGGCGCGTGCCGAGCGCGTCCCAGAGCCGCACGAGCCCGAGCGCCGCGAGCACCGGCACGACGAACCCGAACGTGACGAACCGGTCTGCGGGCGCGATCCCCGTCGCGAGCGAGACCGCCACCCCGACGATCGTCACCAGCCCCCAGGCGCGCAGGAACCGCCCGACGAACCCCACGGCCGGCCGGAGCCCGGCGACCGCGAGCGGGACCGACGCCCACTGCACGTACCGGGTCCACCGGTGGACGAACCGGTCGAGGTAGGCGGCGCGCAGCTCGTCCGTCAGCCCGGCGCGGCGCAAGAAGGCGTCCTTCGATGTGTCGACCTCGAGCGGGCCGGGACCGATCAGGAGCGCGAGCAGCCCCGCCCCGAGGAGCACGCCGCCGCCCAGCGCCGCGCCGCCCACGCGCAGCGCCTCGGCACGGTCGACCCGCCACGCGAGCGCCGCCGACAGCAGGAGCACGCCGGCGCCCACGAGGAAGAACAGCGGGTGCGCGAGCCCCCCCGCGCCCAGCATCGCCGCCGCGCCGACGGCGCCGGCGCGACCGCCCCTCGCGAGCATCGCGGCCGCAGCCAGGAACGCGGCCGCGAAGCCGAGGTTCGCCAGGTAGCCCGCCGCCAGATGCACCGCGAACGTCCCCGACAGGAGGCCCGCAAGGATCCAGGATGCCCGTCGGGCGCCGCCGGCCCGCTCGAGCGCGGCCGCGGCCAGGCCCGTCGCGACGCCGAGCGCGCCCTGGAGCGCGGCGACGACCTGCACCGCGGACAGTCCCGAGGCACCGCGGACCGCGAGCGCGAGCGCGGGGATCCCCGGGCGGTGCCCCACCGCCGACAGGCCGTCCACGCCCGCGAGCCGCATCCACCACAGGTAGACGGGCGCGTCGGGGCCGAGCGGGAACCCGAACCCACCGAGGGCGTACGGCGCCAGGAACCACAGGGTCAGGCCCGCGGCCAGCGCCAGGAGCCACAGGAGATCGCGCCGATCCGAGCGCTCGGTCGCCGTGACGCTACCCCGTCGCCTCGAACCCGCCGGCGACGTCCGCGACCTCGCCGGCGTTCGAGGTCACGTCCGCGCACGAGAACGACCCGGCGAACCGCGCTCGGCCCGCGGCAACGAGCGTCACCTGGCACTCGCCGGCGCTCGAGACCCAGGTCGACAGCCCCTCGGACGTCTGTGCCGTGACCGAGAGCACGAGCGTCGCAGAGGTCGGGCGCGTCCCGACGAACGACCCGCCGCCGATCCCGACCGTCGTCGCGTCCGGGTCGGCGCTCCACACGACGGCGAACCCGCCGGGCGGCGGCGACGCGACGCCCGAGAGCAGCCGCGTGAGCTCGGTGGTGAGCTCGGTCGCGCCGGTGATCCGGAGCCGGAGCGTCCCCTCGGACAGCGTGCCGGCCGCGATGTCGCCCGGGTCCACTGGCAGTCCGCCCGTGACCGTCGGTCCGGTGACCCCCGTTCCCGCCGGCGGCGAGGTTGTCGGGCGGAACGCGGACGTCGGCGACGCCGGGGCGGCGGGTTCCGAGCCGCTGCAGGCCGCGCCGAGCGCCGCGACGATCGCGAGCGCGAGCAGCCGCCTGGGGGTCCGGTCCACGACGCGCCGACCGTAGCAGAGGGCGACTGCTAGCATCGCGCGGCATGCTCGACCGCGACCTCGCCCTCGACGTCCTCCGCGCCGCGCGCGCCCGAGGCGGCTCGTTCGCCGAGCTGTACGTCGAGGAGCGTGCGTCCGTCTCGATCAGGCTCGACGACGGGAAGGTCGAGGAGCTCACGACCGGGCTGGATCGCGGCGCCGGCGTGCGCGTCGGCCGCGGCACGTCGTTCGGCTACGCGTTCTCGAACCGTCTGGACCGCGGCGCGATGCTCGAGGCTGCGTCGGCCGCGGCGGCGTCGCTCGACGACGAGCCCGGCGGCGTCGTCGACCTCCGCGAGCTGCAGCCGCCGGTCGTGCACGTCGCCGAGCGCTCGGCGGCCCAGGTCCCGGCCGCCGCCAAGGTGGCCTGGCTCCGCGAGGTGGACGACGCCGCGCGCTCGCACAGCCCGGAGGTCCGCCAGGTCGTCGCGAGTTACGGGGATTCGGTCCAGCGGGTGCTGATCGCGACGTCGGACGGACGGTGGGTCCGGGAGGTGCGGCCG
Organism: Actinomycetota bacterium; assembly: GCA_035718185.1. Taxonomy (GTDB): domain Bacteria; phylum Actinomycetota; class UBA4738; order UBA4738; family HRBIN12; genus HRBIN12. The sequence goes on along the minus strand of DASTHN010000214.1, from coordinate 12,184 downwards.
CGCATCCGCCTGGTGGCACAGGTCGTCGCCGCTCGTGACGGCGTGATCCAGACCGGCTTCCACGGGCCGGCGGCCCTGGCCGGTGTCGAGTTCGTCGACGCCCACCCGCCGGCCGAGACCGCTCTGATCGCCGCCAAGCGCGCGGTCGCGATGCTCGACTCGATCCCCGCGCCGGCCGGCGAGGTGCCGGTCGTGCTCGCACCGGGGATGGGCGGCGTGCTGTTCCACGAGGCGGTCGGCCACCCGCTCGAGATCGACACGATCCACAAGGAGGCCTCCGTCTACCGGGGCCGGATCGGCGAGACGCTGGCCTCGCCGCTCGTGAACGGCGTGGACGACGCCACGGTCGCGAACGGTTGGGGCTCGTTCTCCTTCGACGACGAGGGCGCGCCCGCGCAGCGCACGGTCCTGTTCGCGGACGGCGAGTTGCGGAACTGGCTCTACGACCGGCTCCGCGCCGACGTGGACGGCGTCCCCTCGAGCGGCAACGGCCGACGCCAGTCGTACGCGCACCAGCCGATCCCACGGATGACGAACACCTACATCCTGGACGGGACGTCCAAGGCGAACGACCTGATCGCCGGCACCGAGCGCGGCGTCTACGTGACGGCGCTGGCAGGCGGACAGACGAACCCGGCCACGGGGGACTTCGTGTTCGGCTGTTCCGAGGCGTACCTGATCGAGGGCGGCCTGGTCACCACCCCGGTCCGCGGCGCGAACCTGATCGGTCGTGCGATCGAGGTCATGTCGGCGATCGATGGGGTCGCAGACGACTTCGAGACCTGGGAGGGGGTCTGCGGCAAGGACGGCCAGAGCGTGCCGGTCGGCAGCGGGTCGCCCACGGTGCGCATCTCGCGTATCACGGTGGGGGGCACCGGTGCCTGAGCTCACCGAGCTCGTGGCCGTCGCGGTCGAGGCCGCCCGGGCCGGAGAGGCTGTCGAGGCCTACGCCGAGCGCTCGAGGAGGACCGAGGTCGACGCCCACCGCGGGGAGGTCGAGGGGCTCACCTTCGCCGAGTCGAGCGGTGTGGGCGTCCGGCTGATCCGCGACCACCGGCTCGGCTACGCATGGGCGGCCGACCCGTCGATCGATGAGGTCCGGCATGCCGTCGAGCAGGCGCGCGAGAACGCGGGCTTCGCGACGCCCGACGAGCACAACGTCCTGCCGGACCCTCGACCGGCCGAGGCGCTCGGCGCGCTGTTCGACCCCGAGCAGGCGGCGCTCGACACGGGCCGGAAGGTCCGCCTGGCGCTCGACCTGGAGGCGCGGGCGACCTCGCGCGACGCCCGCGTGACGAAGGTCGAGAACGTCCAGTACGGCGACGCGGTCTCGCGCGTCGCGATCGCCTCGAACACGGGGGTCTCGGCGGACTACGAGCGCACCGACGTGTGGTGCTTCGTCGTCGCGCTCGCGGAGCGCGGCGAGGAGACCCAGACCGGCTTCTCCTTCCGCGTGGGGCGGGCGCTGGGTGAGCTCGACTGGGAGGGCGTGGCGGACGAGGCCGTCGAGCGCGGCACGCGGATGCTCGGCGCGATGAAGCCGGCGACGATGAAGGTGCCGGTGTTGCTGGACCCGTTCGCGGGCTCGTCCTTCCTCGGCGTGCTCGCCGGCGCGCTCTCGGCCGAGGCGGTGCAGAAGCAGCGCTCGCTGTTCGCCGATCTGGTCGGGGAGCGGGTGGGCTCCGAGCGCTTCACGCTCGTGGACGACGGCCGCCTGCTCGCCGGGCCGGCCGCGAGCCCCTTCGACGACGAGGGCGTCCCGACCGGCCGGACCGAGCTGTTCACCCGCGGCACGCTGAACGGCTTCCTGCACGACGCCTACACGGCGCACCGTGGCGCCACGGTGTCGACCGGGAACGCCCGGCGCGCCGGGTACCGCTCGGCGCCGGGCGTGGGGATCTCGAACTTCTACGTCGAGCCGGGCGACGTGGACCCGGCGGCGCTGCTCGAGCGGGCCGCGGGCGGCGTGCTGATCCAGGACGTCTCGGGCGTGCACTCGGGCGCGAACCCGATCAGCGGCGAGTTCTCCGTCGGCGCGACGGGGCTGCGGATCGAGGGCGGGGCGCTCGGCGAGCCGCTCCGGGAGATGACGATCGCCAGCACGATCCCCGAGATGCTGCAGGCGGTGGCGGCGGTGGGGGACGACCTGCGCTTCTTCTCGGCGGTCGGCGTCCCGTCGATCCTGATCGGCGAGATGACCGTCGCGGGCGTCTGAGCTCTGCCGGAGCGCACCGGAACGGTCCGGCCCCTCCGAGACCCGAGGCCGGTGAGGCCGTCCGTCCTCAGATCGTCCCTGGCCGGACGCCGGCGACGACGATCCCGATCGTGAGGGCCGCGACCGCGATCCGGTACCACAGGAACACGGCGAAGTCGTGCTTGCGGAGGTACGAAAGCAGGAACGCGATCACGAGGTACCCGCTCACCGCCGAGGCGACGGAGCCCCAGAGGAACGGCCCGCTCATGCCGGCCGGCATCCCCGTCTGGGCCAGGTCGATCGCCTTGAACACGCCCGCGCCCGCGATGATCGGCAACGACAGCAGGAACGAGAAGCGGGCGGCGCCGGCGCGATCGAGCCCGATCATGCGCCCGGCCGTGATCGTGACGCCCGAGCGCGAGACGCCCGGCTGGAGCGCGACCGCCTGCGCCACGCCGAGCACCAGGCCGTCGCGGATCGTGAGGTCCTCGATCCCGCGGCGCACGCTCGCGACCCGGTCGACCACGTACAGGACGAGCGCGAACACCGCGAGCATCACGGCGATGAGCACCGGCTGGCTCAGGTTCTCCTGGATCACACCCTCCAGGGATGCTCCGACGATCACGCCGGGGATCGTGCCGACGACGAGCGCCCACGCCAAACGCTCGTCCACGGTGGCGATGCTCCGCGTCCGGATCGAGCGCACCCACGCGGTCAGGTACCGCCAGACGTCGTGCCGGAAGTACACGAGGGCGCCCACCAGCGTTCCGATGTGCAGCGCCACGTCGAACGTCTTGTTGAAGTTCGGGTCGTTCAGGATCGGCCAGTCGAACAGCCAGGGAACCAGGATCAGATGCCCGGAGCTGGAGATGGGGGCGAACTCCGTGACGCCCTGGACGATGCCGAGCACGATCGCCTGCAGGATGGTCAGGGTGACTCCTTCGCCGGTCGCGGGACCGGCCCATCCTACGCGAGCGTGGCCGTTACCTCGCGCCCGCGATCGTGAGCGTGAGCGTGCCGAAGGCCTTCGCGTGTGCCAGGCGCTCGGCGGCATCGGGCGCGACGAGCAGGACGAGCGAGGGGCCGGCGTCGGCGCCCACCGCCAGCGCGCCCTCCCGGGACGCCAGGACCGAGAGCACCTCGAGATCGGTGGCCACGGTGTCCGTGTACGGGCGCTGCCCCCCGAAGGTGGCGAGCACGTCCACACGATCGCCCGGCCGGACGCTCCCCGCGGGCATGCCCGAGGGTACGACGAACGCGCGGAGCCCGCCCGGCACCTGCGAGGCGACGGGCCCGCCCGCCGTGCCGACCCGCGTCCGCGTCAGGGCCTCTCCCTCGGCCAGGTCGGAGGCGAGCGTCGCACCGATCGCGTCCCGGACCGAGCCGATCGCGCCCGGCGGCGCGAACGCCGACGGGATGTTCGTCACCCGCAGGGCGTCCTCGGTCAGCACGGCGCCGCGCGAGAGCGACATCGCGGCCACGACGACGGGGACCGGTCGGCCGGCCACCGGCCGCAGCGCCGCCAGCCGCGCCTCGTACCCGCGGACGAGCACGAACGCGCTCACGCCGCAGGCGATCGCGAGCACCAGGGAGAGCTTCGAGCGCGTCGACCAACGCCGCAGGTAGATCCTCCGCATGCCCCCTCCATCCGAGCCGGGACGCGAGGGGGTGGCCTCGACGGTAGCCGGGCGTGCGCCCCCGCACCGTGACCGATGTCACACCGCGCGAGGCTTCTTCGGTGGCGTGAGGGGCAGCACGCGGACGCGGTAGTCCTCGAGCGCCTGGCGACCGACGATCATCGCGACCGATTCGCGGACGCGGTCCCCGAGCTGCTGCGGGTCGTCCTCGGTCCGGAAGCGGAGCTCGATCGTCACGAGCACGGGTTCGGCCATGCGGGGGAGCCTACCCGCTATGGCTCGAAGCGGGCGCCGCTCAGCGCGGTGGCGCAGACGCAGTCGCGCTCGGCGGGCAGGGAGGGGATCATCCCGAACAACAGCTCTCGCAGGCGCTCGTTGTTCTGCGCGAAGACCTGGATGACCTGCTCGTGCGTCACTGGGGGGGCGTCCTCCACGCCGACGTCGAAGTCGGTGATGAGCGAGACGTTCACGTAGCAGATCTCCAGCTCGCGGGCGAGGACCGCCTCCGGGTATCCGGTCATGTTCAGCGTGTCCCACCCCTGCGAGATGAACCACTTCGACTCCGCGCGGGTCGAGAAGCGAGGCCCCTCGATCACCACCATCGTCCCGTGCGTGTGCATCGTGATGCCGAGCCCGCGACCGACGGTCACGGCGACCTGGCGCATCGTCTCGCAGTAGGGATCCGCGTACGAGATGTGGGTGGTGACCGGTCCGTCATAGAAGGTGTGTGCTCGGGAGCGCGTACGGTCGACGATCTGATCGCACACGACGAAGTCGCCGAGCGCCACCCCCTTGCGGAGCGAGCCGGCGGCGCACGGACCGACGATCCGCTCGACGCCGAGCTCTTTCATCGCCCACACGTTCGCGCGGTAGTTGATCCGGTGCGGAGGGAGCTCGTGATGGGTACCGTGCCGCGGGATGAATGCCACGCGCCTGCCGCCGACCTCGCTGATCACCGGTGGTGCGGAGGGGGGGCCGTACGGGGTCTCGAGCTGGGACACCGTCTCGGTCGACTCGAGGAACGAGTAGAACCCCGAGCCGCCGAAGACGCCGATCTCGGCCCGCGTCATGCGCTCTTCTCCGTGGACGACGGCTTCGTCGAGTCCTTCGCCGGTGTCGAGCCCGACCCCTCGGACGACGTCGAGGACGACGTCGGGGTCTTCGGCTTCGACCGGTTGTCCGTCGCGTAGAAGCCCGAGCCCTTGAACACGATCCCCGCGGGGTGGAAGACCTTACGCAGCGCCCCCCCGCACACGCCGCAGGTCGTGAGCGGGTCCTCCGTGATCCGCTGGAAGACCTCGACGTGCTGGCCGCAGGACGTGCACTCGTACTCGTAGGTGGGCACGGGACGAGTGTATCCGAGCGTCGCCGTCCCCCCGGCGGGGGACTCCCGCTATCCGCGGCCGCGGGGGTATGCTCCGATGCCCGCAGGGGAAAGGAGCCCCGATGAAGCTCAGGAAGGCGGTCATCCCGGCGGCCGGGCTCGGCACGCGCTTCCTTCCTGCGACGAAGGCGCAGCCGAAAGAGATGCTGCCCCTCGTCGACAAACCCGCGATCCAGTACGTGGTCGAGGAGGCCGTGCGCGCCGGTCTCACCGAGATCCTCATCGTGACCGGCCGGGGCAAGCGCTCGATCGAGGACCACTTCGACCGGTCGATCGAGCTCGAGCACTATCTGGAGGAGAAGGGCAAGTTCGACGACCTGAAGCAGGTACGAGAGATCTCGGACATGGCCGAGATCCACTACATCCGCCAGAAGGATCCGCTCGGGCTCGGACACGCCGTCGCGGTCGCCGAGGCCTTCGTCGGCGGCGAGCCGTTCGCGGTGCTCCTCGGCGACGACATCATGGCCGAGCGCCACCCGCTGCTGTCCGAGATGCTCGACGTGCACGAGCGCTACGGGCGCAGCGTCCTCGCGGTGACCGAGGTCTCGCGCACCGAGGTCTCGCTCTACGGGATCATCGAGCCCGAGGTCGTCGAGGAGCGGCTCGCCCGGGTGCTCTCGGTGATCGAGAAGCCGGAGCCGGACGAGGCTCCATCGAACCTGGCGGCGATCGGACGCTACGTCCTCACCCCCGAGATCTTCGATTGCCTGCGGGGCATCCCGCCCGGCCGGGGCGGCGAGATCCAGCTCACCGACGCGATCACGCTCCTCGCGCAGCAGCAGGCCGTCTATGCCTGGGAGTTCGAGGACGGACGCTTCGACGTGGGGAACAAGCTCGACTACCTGAAGGCGACGATCGAGCTCGCGATCGACCGCGAGGACCTGGGCGAGGGCCTGCGCGCCTACCTGTCCGACCTGGTGCAGCGCAAGAAGCTGCTGTAGGCCCGTCCCCTGGTCGGGGCGCGGCTAGACTGGCTCGGATGTCCTCTGCCCACGTCCACGACCACGACAGCGGCGAGGGGCTCGTCCCCGTGGAGGAGGCGCGCGAGCGCGTCCTGTCGCAGATCAAGCCGCTCCAGCCGCTCGAGCTCCCGCTCCAGGAGGCCGAGGGCTGCGTGCTCGCCCAGGACATGGTCGCGGGCTCGGACATCCCGGACTTCGCGTCCTCGGCGATGGACGGGTTCGCCGTGCGCTCGCACGACGTCGATGCAGCCACGCCAGCCTCGCCCGTCCAGCTCCAGATCGTCGGGCGTGCGCTGATCGGGCGCCGTCCGGATTCCACCGTCGGCGGGGGCGAGGCCGTCCGCATCGCCACCGGAGCCCCGATCCCCGCGGGTGCTGACACGATCGTGCCGATCGAGAACTGCGAGGTCGTCGCGGACGTCGTGCGCATCCTCGCGCCGTCCCCGGAGGGCAAGCACATCCGCCCGACCGGCGAGGACGTGAAGGGCGGCGAGGTGCTGCTGCCGGCCGGCCGCCGGCTCGGCGCCCCCGAGCTCGGGCTGCTCGCGACGGCCGGGTTCTCGCATCCGCTCGTCCGCCCCCGTCCGCGCGTCGTGGTCCTGTCGACGGGCGACGAGCTGATCCCGCCGGGCCAGGCCCCCGAGTACGGGCAGGTCCGCGACTCGAACGCGTACCTGCTGTTCGGCGCGCTCCGCGAGGTCGGCGCGGTCCCGATGCTCGCCGGCATCGTGCGCGACGAGGCCGACGACCTGAAGGAGACCGTGCTCTCGCACCTGGTGCAGGCCGACACGTTCATCTCCTCGGGCGGGGTCTCGGTCGGTGAGCGCGACGTCGTGAAGGCGGCATTCTTCAAACGGGGCGACCTGGACTTCTACAAGGTCGCGATGCAGCCGGGGATGCCGCAGGGCTTCGGCCACATCGAGGGCAAGCCGTTCTTCGGCCTGCCGGGGAACCCGGTGAGCGTGTTCGTGAGCTTCGAGATCTTCATCCGACCGGCGCTCCGCAAGATGATGGGCCGGCGCCAGCTCTTCCGCCCCGAGATCACCGCGAGGCTCGAGGCCGATATCGCCGGTCCCGAGGGCAAGACGCAGTTCGCGCGGGTTCGGGTGAAGCGGACGAAGGAGGGCTGGACGGCCAAGCCGACCGGGGGCCGCGGCTCGAACCTGATCGCCACGGTCTCGCGCGCGAACGGGCTCGCGGTGGTGCCGCCCGGCACGGCGACGGCACCGGCGGGGAGCGAGGTCCGGGTCATGGTCTTCCGCTCGGCCGAGGACTGACCGTGGCCGAGCGCGAGGACGTCGCACGGATCGTCGAGGTCGGGGGGAAGGCCGTCACCGAGCGCGAGGCGATCGCCGAGTGCGTGGTCTCGATGTCACCGGAGGCGGTGGCCACACTCGTCGCCGGGACGCCGAAGGGGAACCCGCTCGAGGCGGCCCGGGTCGCGGGCGTGATGGGTGTGAAGCGGACCCCGGACCTCCTGCCGTTCTGCCACCCGATCGCCGTCACCGGCGCCGAGGTGGTCGTGCGGGCCGACGAGACCGCGGGCACGATCCACGTCCGGACGACGGTCCGCGCCGTCGACCGCACCGGTGCCGAGATGGAGGCGCTGACGGCCGCCGCCGTGGCCGCGCTCAGCCTCTACGACACCGCCAAGGCGTTCGACCGTGCCGCCCGGATCGACGGCCTGCGCCTGCTCGAGAAGCGCGGCGGCAAGTCCGGCCACTACGTGGCCGAGTGACTACTCGACCTTCTCGGTGAACAGGAACCCGCGGGCGGTGAGCTCGGGGATCAGCGTGGTCGCGTCCACCGCCAGCTCGTTCGGTCTCGCGCCGGGTACGATCCGGCCGCTCGCCATCCAGTGGCACACGATCGCGGCGTGCCAGCCGGTGGACTGCTCCATCGCGGTGAAGCCAGTCTCCTCGTCGGGGTAGACGAGGACGTCGACCGTGGCCGTCGCCGATCTCCCGGCCCTCTCACCCTCCGCGACGATCCGGCAGATGACCACGTCGCGGACGTCCGGGTTCGCGCCGATCCGCGGCTCGAGCAGGGTCAGGAGCACCTCGCGCGGCACAACCGTCGTGCCGCGTGCGTCGACCGGGTCCCGCGAGAAGAGACCGAGGTCGCGGAACGCGCGGAACTGCGCCCCATGACCGGGCCAACGCAGGATCTTGAACCGGAGCGAGCGCAGGTCCTTGCCGATCGTGCGCGTCGTCGTCGACCCGGTGTTCGCGATGAGCGCCTCGAGCCGTCCGAACGGCGGGCCGAAGTCGATCATCTCCTCGTGCTCGGGGTCCAGGCAGGGGATCTCGACGAGCTCACCGTCGACGATCCACTTGCACGCGCCGTCGTACTCGTTGATGAGCCCGTCCATCATGAAGGTGACCTCGTAGCCCCACGGCGGGACGGGCTCGAGCGGGATGCCGCCGTCGAGCATGAGGACGTCCTCCGGTCGGTCGAGCAGGCCCATCGCGTAGACGATGAGGTTGTTCGCCATGCCGGGCGCCTCCCCGCAGTCGGGCACGAGGGCGACGCCCGCGGCCCTCGCGCGTTCGTCGAGCTCGAGCTGCCGGAGCACGATCGGCGTGTTCCCACCGAGGTCGCAGTGGTGGGTTCCGGTGTCGACGGCCGCCTCCGCGACGGCGAGGTTGTGCTGGTAGGGGAGCGCGCTCACGATCGCGTCCAACGGCTCGAGCATCGACCGGACGGCTCTCCCGTCGCCGCCGTCCAGGATCGCGGGGCGGGCGACATCGCCACCGGTGAGCCGGTTCACGCGCTCGGCCGCGGCGGCCGCGCGGCCACCGTCCAGGTCGGCCAGGATCACCGAGGCGGCCTCGCCCCGGGCGACCAGGTCGTAGGCGGCGGCCGTCCCCTGCCGGCCGGCGCCGAGGACGCCGTAGCGGTACTCGGGCATGGGCGTTCCTTTCGCGAGACGACGCCTCGGAAGCTAGTGCGCGATCGGATCGCGACGCCCGGCCGAACGGCCGCGTTCGAGCGGGTCGAGCGCCCGATCGGCTCCGGACGGCCCCGATCGGCGTGCTTGTGCACTAGTTCCACGAATCACATAGATGTGATTGTCTGCCGCACGATGCGGTGCTACGGTCGGGTACCAGCCCAACATGTTGTGGTGGACCGGGGTTCACGTGGACAGGGGGCCGGGCGAGTGAGTTGGCTGATGCTCGCGGCCTTGGGCATGATATGGGCCGCCTTCCTGCTTCCCCATGAACGGGGGAGGGCGTCCAGGCGAACGGTGGAGGACTTCGAGAAGAACATGGAGCTGCTCGCGGAGACCGGCAGAGCCGGCCAAGGACGGTGGATCGTAACCCCCCAGAAGGGCACCCCGTTCATCGGCTCCCGGGCCAGGGCCCAACAGCGGGCACGCGAGCGCCGGCGCCGCGTCTTCGTCGTGATGCTCGAGAGCATCGGCATCACCCTCCTCATCGGGCTCGTCCCGCCGCTCCGCGCGATGTGGTACGCGACGGGCGTCCTCCTCTTGCTGCTCGCGGTCTACGTGTGGCTCCTGCTGTGGCTGAAGGACCAGCATCCCTCGGCGCGTGCGCTCGAGCAGAACCGGCTGGTGCGCGTCCCCGACGCGCCGACGCCCGCGCCGTCCCGGTACGTCGCCGACGCGTCCAGCCGGACGCCTCGCGCGGCGTTCAACGGGCTCACGCTCGACGGCGATGACGTCGTGAACATCGTCGTCCGCCCCGCGCGCCAGGTGCAGCCGGCTCGCGCCTGACGTACCGTCTCCGCGTGGACCTCGACGGCATCTCCGAAGGCATCCGCCGTCGCTTCGACGAGCGCATGGAGGCGCGCGAGCGCGCGCTGCCCGCCTCGCGCCGGGCGATCCGTGCGTGCGCGAACGCTATCCGCGCGATCCACCGCGAGGAGTGGGAGAACGCACACCGCCTGATGGACGAGGCGAAGGCCGCGATCGACGAGGGGCTCGAGGCCGTCCGGGACCAGCCCGAGATCCGCTTCGCCGGCTATCTCCAAGACGCGCAGAAGGAGTACGCCGAGGCTCGGGTGACCGAGGCCGTGGTCACCGCGAAGGACATCCCCATGCCCGAGGAGCTCGCCGTCGAGGACGCGCCGTACCTGAACGGGATCGCCGAGGCGATCGGCGAGGGCCGCCGCCACATCCTGGACCTGCTCCGCCACGGGAAGGTCGCGGAGGGTGAGGCCACGCTCTCCGCGATGGACGACCTCTACACGGTGCTCGTGACGATGGACTATCCCGACGCGATCACGGGGAACCTGCGGCGCTCGACGGACGTCGCGCGCAGCCTGATCGAGAAGACGCGCGGCGACCTCTCCGTCGCGCGCGTGAGCCAAGACCTCCACGACGCGCTCGAGCGCCACACGCGCGAGGTCCTCGGCGGCCAGTAGGTGGCCCTCTGCTACGCTGAACCTCGGTCTCGGGGGTGTAGCTCAGTCCGGTAGAGCGCTGCCTTCGCACGGCAGAGGTCGGCGGTTCGAGTCCGCTCACCTCCACGAGTGACTACCTGCGGAAACGGACGGGGGGCAGGTCGCCCGGTCCCCTTCGTTCATCCCGGTTCTACCGCCCGCTTCTATCGGTCGGGCGGTCGGGCGCGCTTCCGTTGCCCTGACTGCCATCCGACTACGGGCAGCCCAGGCAGCGTCAAAGGTGGTATGAACTCTCGTTTCGTCCGAGCGATCGGCTAGGTACCTGGGCGAAGCGGGAGTCGATAGACGTCCTCGCCGTCGTCGACCTCCCCGGTCGCCTCGAACCCCAAGGATCGATAGAAGGGGGCAGGCCCACCGTCGCCTGGGTGGACCGATGTGAAGAAGTCCGTTGCGTCGGGGCTGTTCCGAACCACGTCGATCACGAGCCCCATCGCAGCGCGTCCGTAGCCGCGACGCTGATACCCGGCGTCGATGAGAAGCCGCCACAAGAAGTAGCGAAACGGAGCCTCGGGATCGCCTGGCAGCACGTTGTAGGACAGCATCACGAACCCGACTGGCCGCTCACCGGCATAGATCGCGCGGAACCAGGGATGGGCGTCGGGTGACCGCTTCGCTTCGTCGAGTGACTCCGAAACCGACGTAACGAACTGCTCCTGTCCCGGCGCGACCCTGAGGGCACGAACGGTGGCCTCGTTGTCGGGTGTTATCTCGCGCAGCGTGACTGGGTCGTCGGACACCGGCTGAGCCTACTCCTGGGAAGGGCACGCGGCTGTGCCCGAGTGCTCACTCTCCCCGTGCCGACCGCTGCCGTCCGCCCCACGGCCTGTTCTAGAGGTCCCCCCAACGCGATCCCTCGCCCGATTGCCACAGACGCGGCGGTCAGGTCCTCGGTCGTGACGTGTCCGTAGAGATCCTTCGACGTCGATGTCCGGGAGTGTCCGCGCATCCGAGAGCCGTGAGGTCCGGTACACCAGCGCGGCGCTCGTTGTTGCCCCGCCTGCGCCATTCTCTGAGTGGGAAACCCTACGGCGATCGGCCGATGTACCTCACTGGAACCAGCGCCATACACGGGCGTCCCGAGGAATGGGGAGGGGTTATGCGTCGGGTGTTGATCGGGCTGAGTCTGGTCGTCGGGTTGGTCGGAGCGGTATTCCCGTCCGGAGCTGCCGCCAAGTCGGTCGGCGGCTGCCCGTCAGGAGATGGTTGGCAGCTCGTGACGGTCGAAAGCCTTGGGATCACGCCGGAACAAGCGAGCGGTATCCCATCTCTCGATGGCAACCAGGATGGTTGGACCTGCATCTCGCCTTCCAGGGCCAACTCCGCCGCGCCCGTGTTCGGCGCCGACGTCTTCCGCGACAACACAGTCGCTTCGACGGGATAGAGGACATCGCGTCGGGACGCATCCGGTTGGCGGGCGTAGCGTCGTCAGCCGGGCACCGGCGCCCCCTCTGCCTACGGAACACAGTGTTCGGACGTCGGAGGCTTCCTGTGCCCTTCTATGGGGTGCTGGAGCGGCGCTGCGCCTCCGCAGCATCTGGACCAGGACCGCTCGCACCACCCGGTCCTCTTCGCTGTGAGTCGA
>DASTHN010000213.1:0-6612 GCA_035718185.1 Actinomycetota bacterium | reverse complement strand
CGGGAGGCGTCCTGTCCTTGCACTTCTTCCTGGCCGGCGAGTACAGGAGGGCCTGGCGGTACTCACGCGGCGCGGCCGAGCGTGCGGCCGCCCGATTCGCCAACCAGGAGGCCGCGCATCTCTATCGTCGGGCGGTCGATGCCGCCAGACGTCTCCCCGACGTCGATGATGACGAGATCGCTGCGGTCTACGAGGCGATGGGGCACTGCTATGACCTGAGCGGGGAGTTCCGGCGCGCGGTCGACGCCTATGGAGCCGCACGACGCCTGTACGCGGATGACCCCCTCGCCGAGGCGCGGATCCTCCATGAGCGGTCGAGGATGGAGGACCGCTCCGGGCGCTACTCTCGAGCGCTCGGATGGGCGACCCGTGCGCGCAAGCGACTGGACGGGATCCCCGGCGACGAGGCGCTGCAGCAGCTGGCGCGTGTCGACGCCTGGTACGCGACGGTGCTGCAGAGTGCAGGTCGCCTCGACGACGCGGTGCGCTGGTGCCGACGTGCCATCAAGGAGGCGGAGAGCTCCGACGAACCTCGGGCGCTCGCCCAGGCGCACTGGGTCCTCGGGTGGGCCGATCTGGTGTTGGGGAGACCCTGCGGACCGCACCTGCGGAAGGCGCTCGCGATCTACGAGGAGCTGGGTGATCTCGTCGGCCAGGCACAGATGTGTCTCAACCTGGGCGGGGGTCTCCTGCTCGAGGGCCAGTGGGTCGAGGCGTGGGAGGTCACCGAGCGGGGACGCGACCTGTACCTGCAGGTTGGCGATCACGCCAGCGCCATGATCTGCGATCTCAACATGGCCGAGATCCTGACGGAGCAGGGTAGGCTCGCCGAGGCTGAACCCCTCCTCCGGGAAGGCGTTCGGACGCACCGAGCGACCGGAGACCGCTATGCGCTCGGCGTGTCCCTCATCGGTCTCGCTCGCGTGGTGGCGCGGGCGGGGCGATGCGCGGAGGCGCTCCAACTCTTGGGGGAGGCCAGGTCGGAGCTTCAGCACGTGGGGGCGCAGGCCGAGACCCTGGAGGCCGATGCCCTCGCGGCCGAATGCCATGCATTCCTCGGCGCCGGCGAGGAGGCGCTGACGCTGGCCACCGAGACGCTGGCGCGCGTCGCCGCGCTCGGTGGAGCCAGCGTCGTGATGCCGCTGCTGGAGCGGGTCAAGGGCTACTCGCTCGCTCAGCTCGGACGGCTGGATGAAGCCGGTTCGGCCTTCGCTGCAAGCCTCGAGGACGCCAGGTCCCGCGGTGCGGATTTCCAGGTTGCCCTCACCCTCATGGCGATGTGGCGCCTCGCGCGTCTCCGTGGCGATCGGCCCTCGCCGGAGTGGCGGAAGGAGAGCGGGGCGATCCTCGCGCGTCTCGGCGTGGTGGCGGTCGCCGCCCCGCCGATCTCGACCGTCGCCGTGGCGTGACGGACACAGGCGGAAGAAACGGAACGGCCGGCCCCAAGGGCCGGCCGTTCCACGTACGAGCGTCCTATCTGGTTACTTCCTGAACCCGACGTCGGCCTCGAGGTAGATCGTCTCGGTTTCCTGGACCTGGGTGGCGCTGAAGACCGCCCAGTCCTGGTTCGTGATGCAGGCGATCTCCTTCTGGGTCGTGCTGCCCACGAGGAAGGGGAGATCCGGGTTCGATCCCGCATCCGGTCCGTCGGGGTCGCACCACTGCATGTCGTGGAACCCACCCGGGATATCGATCTGCGTCGGCGCGATGACCGGCGGGTTCGTGTCGGCGACCGGTGACCACTCGATCTGGACCGTGTAGGTCGCCTGCTGCGTCGCGCCCTCGGCCAGGAACGTCACCAAGTCGCCGGTCCGATCGATCGAGTACGGCTTGTCCGTGCATTCCCCGGGGTTGAGGTTGTCGCCCCGGTGGATCGTGACGTCGCCGGACTCGTTGGACACGGTGTCGCCACAGCCCAGCTCGCCGTCGGAGGGTGCGACGATGCGGAACAGGGAGTCCCTCGTACCGAGCTGCTCGCCGAGTGGTCCAACGTTCTCGAGACTCGCTCCGTCCGAGCCACCCTCGAGGGAGAAGGCGCCCTGGAACGTCGCCGGGTCCCCGACCGGCGCGACCGACAGCACGATCTTGTCGAATTCCACGGACTGTGCGGGATCGAGGTCCCCAAGGATCAGCCGCCGGTTGTTGGACGCGTCATTGTCCGGACCGTTGTCCGAGCCGCTGAACGCCGACGCGGTCAACGTATTGGACGTCACCACCGCGCTCGGGTCCGAGGCGGTGGTGAGGAACGCCTGCCCGAGGATCGAGACGTTCTGCTTGCCCTCGATGTCGAGCTCCACGTAGTTCATGGTCCTGCCGGCGAGGGCGCCTGCGAGCTGGATGGTGATCGATTCGCCGCCGTTCACCCGGCCGCACGGGGTACCGGTGCCGTCGTTGCCGGACCGCACGCCCAGGCTGTCACCGGAGTTCCCGAACCTCGGGTTGGAGCGATCTGACGCCACGTCCACGGTCACGAGCGCGGGCGTCGTTGCGACGGTGACCTGGCACTTGGTCCCGCCGTTCGTGCCGGTCGTCAGGGACTGCGTCGACGATCCCCCGAAGGTCGGGTCGTACTTGAAGTAGTCCGCGCTCCCCATGTGGAGCCGGAGGATCCCCGTGGTGATCGGCGTGAAGGATTGCGCCGACGCCAAGGAGATCGGGACCACGAGCGCCGAGGCCAACGCCACGGCGGCAAGAACCCAGAGCTTCGACAAGCCGGATCTAGCCATGGTCTTTCCCTTCCGTGAGGCCGCCGTGACGGCGGCGACAACCACTATGCCGGGCCATCGCCGGCGCCGCGAAACGGTGTGGCGACATGGGCCTCCTCTCCCTGAGGACGCGCGCGTCTGCTCGGCGTCCCGACCGGTTCTTTCGGATTAGGCCGAGGAGCCTACTCGGTATCCCCCTGTGTGGCTACCCCCATGTGGGGGACGGGAGCTGATGCCTCACAGGATGGGGAGGTACCGCTCGAGCTCGTAGGGGGTCACGTAGGCCTTGTACGCGTCCCACTCCTCGCGCTTGTTCCGGATCAGGAACTCGTGGACGTGCTCGCCGAGCACGTCGCGAAGGATCTTCGACTCGGCGGCCAGCTCGATCGCCTCGTAGAGGTCCTCGGGGAGGGAGCGGATCCCCGCCGCCCGGCGCTCCTCCTCGCCCATCTCGTAGATGTTGTTCGAGGCCTGCGGTGGCAGCTCGTAGTCGTCCTCGATGCCGGCAAGGCCCGCGGCGAGCATCGTCGCGAACGCCAGGTACGGGTTGCACGCGGGGTCAGGGGAGCGGTACTCGATCCGCGTGGCCGCCTCCTTGCCCGGCTTGTACATCGGCACGCGCACGAGCGCCGATCGGTTCCGGCTGGCCCAGCACACGTACACCGGCGCCTCGTACCCGGGCACGAGACGCTTGTAGGAGTTCACCCACTGGTTCGTCACGAGGGTGATCTCGGGTGCATGCCGCAGGATCCCGGCGATGTAGGCCTTCGCGGTCTTCGAGAGATGGTGCTCGTCGGCCGGGTCGAAGAACGTGTTGCGGTCCCCGGTGAACAGCGACTGATGCGTGTGCATGCCGCTCCCGTTCACCCCCTGCTTCGGCTTCGGCATGAACGTCGCGTAGATCCCGAACTCCTGCGCGACCTCCTTCACGGTGAGCCGGTACGTCATGACGTTGTCGGCCATCGTGAGGGCGTCCGTGTAGCGCAGGTCGATCTCGTGCTGGCTCGGCGCGACCTCGTGGTGCACGTACTCGACCGGGATGCCCATCGACTCGAGGTACGTGACCGTGCGCTTGCGCCAGTCCGTGGCCACGTCGAGCGGCGTCTCGTCGAAGTAGCTGCTCTGGTCGAGGAAGTTCGGGTCCTCCAGGCTCTTGAAGTAGAAGTACTCGAGCTCCGGACCGACGTAGAACGTGAACCCCAGCTCGGCCGCCCGCTTCAGCTGCCGCCTCAGCACGTACCGAGGGTCGCCCTCGAACGGCGTGCCGTCCGGGTTCAAGACATCGCAGAACATCCGGGCGACCTGCGCCTCCGTCTTCCAGGGGATCAGCTGGAACGTGCTCGGATCGGGCACGGCCACCATGTCGGATTCCTCGATCCGGCTGAAGCCGTCGATCGACGAGCCGTCGAACCCCATCCCCTCGGTGAACGCGCCCTCGAGCTCCTGCGAGGTGATCGTGAAGGCCTTCAGGAACCCCAGGACATCGGTGAACCACAGGCGGACGAAGCGGATCCCCCGCTCCTCGATCGTCCGCAGGACGTACTCGGCTTCGGCGGACAGGGCCATCCGGGTCGCTCCTTCGTCGGGCTGCGCCGAGCCTACCCGAGCGGCGGCACGGCATCGTTACGGCCGCGTGAACTCTCGGACGGGGGACGGCCCGCGTCTACGATGCGCGGATGGGGTGGTGGGGGTGCTGACGCCCGAGGATCTGGGCCGGACGCTCGCACAGGCGCCGGACCCGGCGCTCGCCCGGGTGGCCCTCTCGCGCGTGGGCGAGGACCCGCGCGCGCGCGCAACGCTGGGCCGCGCGGATGTGCTGCGGGTCGCGGTCCGCCTGCTCGGCTTCTCGCGGGCGGCGACCGACTTCCTCGTCCGACACCCGGAGGAGACGACGGCGCTCGCCGACATCGTGCGGAGGGACCGCGCCGAGCTCGACCGGGAGATTTCCCGTGACGTGGAGCGGGCGGGGGAGCAGGACGGCATCCGCCTGTTCCGCCGGCGGGCGATGTTGCGGGTCGCCGCTCGGGACCTGGGCGGCGCGCGGCTCGAGGACGTGGTCGCCGAGGTCAGCGCCGTCGCGGAGGCCTGCCTTGCGCTCGCGTGCGGGATCGCCGCACCCGAGCGGCTGGCGGTCGTGGCGCTCGGCAAGCTGGGAGGCGCCGAGCTCAACTACGCGAGCGACGTCGATCTGCTGTTCGTGCACGCGGGCGGTGGTCCCGGGCCCGTCGACCAGGCCGAGCGCCGAGCGGCGGCGATCATCCGCCTCTTGTCCGAGCCCACCGCCGAGGGCGTGGCTCTGCGCGTGGACCCGACCCTCCGTCCGGGAGGGCGGGGCGGGGCCCTGAGCCGCTCGCTCGAGGCGATGCGCGAGTACTACGCGACCCAGGCCGCGACGTGGGAGCGTCAGGCGCTCATCAAGGCGCGTCCGGTCGCCGGGGATCCGGAGCTGGGCGCGGCGTTCGTCCGAGCGGTTTCGCCGTTCGTCTACCCGGGGCACCTCGCACCGCAGGCGATCGACGAGGTGCGGCGCGTGAAGGTCCGTCTGGAGGAGTACGTGCGGGCTCGCGGCAAGGCCGCCGTCGAGGTCAAGCGCGGGTGGGGCGGGATCCGGGACGTCGAGTTCGCCGTGCAGCTGCTGCAGATCGTGCACGGGCGACGCGATGAGCGCCTCCGCGAGCCCAACACGCTCCATGCGCTGGCAGCGCTCGCGGCCGAGGGGTACGTCGCTGCCGCCGACGCCGAGGCGCTCGCCGACGCCTACCGGTTCCTGCGGACGCTGGAGCACCGGCTCCAGATCGTGCGTGACCTGCAGACGCACGACCTGCCCGCCGACCTGCCCGCGCGGACGACGCTCGCGCGCTCGCTCGGGCTCGACGGCGCCGACTCGCTGCAGACGGAGTTCGAGCGTCAGACGGCGCTGGTGCGCGGGCTGCACGAGCGGCTGTTCTACCGCCCGCTGCTCGAGGCGTTCGCCGGCCCGACCGCGCCGAGACCGGGCGTCGACCGGGTGGCCACCGAGGAGCTGCTCGAGGGGCTCGGGTTCGCGAGCCCGGTCACGTCGTACGAGGTGCTCTCGCGGCTGGTGGACCCGTCGACGCGCCTGGGGAAGGTGCTCGCGCACGTCTTCCCGGTGATGGTGCCCGCACTGGCACAAGCGGCGAGCCCGGACGCGGGCCTCGTCCGGCTGGAGCGCGTCGCCGAGGCCGCGGCGGCCGAGCCTCGGATCGCTGAGGCCCTCGCGAGCGACCCCGGCGTCGCGCGGCGTCTGGCGCACGTCGTGGGCGCTTCGTCGTTCGCTACCGACGTCCTGGCGGCCGCTCCCTCGCGGGTGCTGGCGCTCGAGGACGGCGGCGGCGGCGATGCATCGGCCGAGCTCGTAGCGGTGATCGCCCGGGCCGCTGCCCGCGAGTTGGACGCGAGGGAGACCGGGCTCGCCCTGTCCCACGTCGCCGACCGGGTCGTCCGGGACGCCGTCGAAGCCGCCGCGCCCGAGCTGCCGTTCGCCGTGATCGGCCTGGGCAAGCTCGGGGCCGAGGAGCTGAACGTGGCCTCCGACCTGGACGTCGTGTTCGTGTACGAAGGGGAGGGGACGGACGCCTTCCGCCTCGGCGCCGGGGCGGCCGAGCGCGTGCTCGCGGGGATCCACGAGGCCGGGTGGGAGCCCGACGCCGACCTGCGGCCCGAGGGCCGGAGCGGCCCACTCGCGAAATCGTTCGCCGCATACCTGGAGTACTGGGAGCGCTATGCGGAGACGTGGGAGTTCCAGGCGCTGCTTCGGGCGCGGTTCGTGGCGGGCGACGAGACGCTCGGCCGCCGGTTCTGCTCGTTCGCGCAGGACTTCGCCTACCCCGAGTACCTCCCGGTGGAGCGCGTGGCCGAGATCCGCCGCATGCGCGAGCGGATCGAG
>DASTHN010000212.1:0-23130 GCA_035718185.1 Actinomycetota bacterium | reverse complement strand
GCTCCCCGAGTGGTCGCGCCACGCGCCCGACCGCGCGGTCCTGACCTCGGACGAGACCGGATCGTTCCAGGCCTACGCGTGGGACGTCGCGAGCGGTGCCCGCCGGAAGGTCACCGACGAGCGCGTCGGCGTGATGTACGCGTCCCCGTCGGCGGACGGTCGCGAGGTGGTGTGGTTCTCCGACCCCACCGGCGACGAGTCCGGGCGTTGGATGGCGATCCCGTTCGACGGCGGCGAGGCGCGGGAGGTACTCCCGGGCGCGCCGGTCGGCTGGCCCGATGGGCTCGCGCTCGGCCTGCACGTCGTGGCCGGCGTCCTCGCGGATCGCGAGGGGTTCGCGGTCCACGTCTCGCGCGACGGCGCGCCGGCGAAGGAGATCTTCCGCCACGTGGACACGATCGGGATCGGCGGGACCGACTTCCATGTCGAGGGCTTCACGGTCGGCGGGCTCTCGGCCGACGAGGACCTGTTGTGCGTGGCCGTGGCGCAGGACGGCGACAACATCCACCGCAAGCTCGTCGTGCTCGACACGAGCACCGGGGCGCTGGTCGGCGAGCTCGCCGACGGCGCGGGCCTGGCCGTGGAGGCCTTCGCGTGGTCGCCGGTCCCGGGCGACCGGCGCCTGCTCGCCGCGCACGAGCGCGAAGACCTGATGCGACCGGTGATCTGGGACCTGGGGAGCGGCGCGCGGATCGATCTGCGGGTGGACCTGCCGGGCGAGATCGTGCCGGTCGATTGGTGGCCGGATGGGCGATCGGTCCTGGTGGCGCACCTGTTCCTCGGGCGGTCGCAGCTGCACCGGCTGGAGCTCGAGACCGGCACGCTGACCGAGATCCTCCACCCATGCGGCGAGGTCCACGGCGCGCGGGTACGCCCCGACGGCTCGGTCTGGCTCCGGGTCTCGAGCGGGCACGAGGCCTCGCGCCTCCTCGACGACGCGGGGAACGCCCTCCTCGAGCCCGAGCGCTCGGGCCTGCGCACCGGCGCGCGGTATCGCGAATGGCTGTTCCGCAACCCGGATGGCGACCAGGTGCACGGGTGGCTGGTCGTCCCCGAGGGCGAGGGCCCGTTCCCCGTCTACATGAAGGTGCATGGCGGGCCGAGCTGGCTCTACGAGGACACGTGGTGGCCCGACGTGCAGATGCTCGTCGACGCCGGGTTCCTGGTCGGGATGGTGAACTACCGCGGCTCGACGGGATACGGAGCGAAGTGGCGCGACCACATCATCGGCAACATCGGCTTCCCCGAGGTCGCCGACACCGTCGCCGGCCTCGACGACCTGGTCGGCCGCGGGCTGGCCGACCCCGAGCGCGCCGTGATCGGCGGCTGGTCGTGGGGCGGGTATACGACGTTGCTGGCGCTCGGGACCTACCCCGACCGATGGACCGCGGGGGTGGCCGGCGTGCCGGTTGGCGATTACATGGCGTCGTACGACGACTCGGCACCCTCGCTCCAGGCGTACGACCGGTCGCTCATCGGCGGCGTGGTGCACGACCTGCCCGAGTTCGTCGCCGAGCGCTCACCGATCACGTACGTCGACCGGGTGGAGGCGCCGGTGCTGGTGCTGATCGGCGAGAACGACACGCGGTGCGTGCCGGAGCAGGCGTACAACTACGTGAACGCCCTCCGAGACGCCGGGGGCGAGGTCGAGGTCTACAGCTACGGAGAGGGGCACTCGTCGTACATCGTCGACGAGGAGATCCGCCAGTGGACCGCGGTCCTCGAGTTCCTCCGGCGCCACATCGTGCTGCCGTAGCGCTCGGTCAGTCCCCGCCGATCACGTAGAACGTCCAGGTGCCGTCCTCCGCGATGCCGGCCCTCGGTCCGACGTAGCCGCCGAACTGCTCGAGCATGACCCGAACGTCCCGGTCCGTGATCCCCAGCGTGTCGAGCATCGCCCGCTCCTCGGCCGTGAGGTCCTTCAGGTCCGAGCCCACGAGCGACGGCCAGATGTACACCGTCGGCGAGCTCGGGTCGACCTCCGGGTAGGCCTCGCGGTTCGTCGTGAACGGCATCTGCACGATCGATACCAGCGGGTCGAGCGGTGAGGGGTCCTCACGCCAGATCGGGACCGCGTTGCTGCCGTCGTCGAAGTTGTACGCGAAGTGATCGGGGTCGATGAGCGCCTCGAGCGCGTCGAGGTCCAGCTTGCTCGCCGCTTCGAGGATCGCGTTGCGCGTCTCGATCACGGCGGCCGGCGGGTCAACCGCGGTACCGGTGGGGCCCGTGGGCGGTCCGCTGGGTCCGGTCGCCCCCGTCGCGCCGGTCGCCCCGGTCACCGAGCCGCTGTCCGCGGACGCCACGAACTGGAATGCGTCGCCGGCCACGATCGTTCCCTCGGGGTCCCAGAGCCCAACCAGCACGCCGACGAGGGTCGGGCCAGGGGGCGAGAGCACGTCGGAGGGGATCTCCGTCCACACCCGGAACGAGCGATCGGTCCCGGACGGCCGAGCCTCGAACCCCCGGTCGCCCTCGGGCCGGATCCCGCTCGCGTCCATCGGCCACGCTCCCGGTGACCACTCCGCGATCGTGTCGATCAGCCGGCCGGTGAAGATCGGCTGTGCGGGCCGACCCGTGACCCGGTCGACCTCGATCAGATCGCTATCCACGCCTGTCACGGTCCACACGCCGCTCTCGCCCTGCGTCCCGAGCTGCTGGAGCGTGATACGGGTCTCGGGGGCCGGCTTCGGCGGTGTCAGCAGGAGCGAGGCGAGACCGCGGTTCGAGATCGTCACGCGGACCGCACCGTCGGAGCTTCGCGCTGGCGTCGTCTCGACGTCGCTGGGATCCCAGTCGAACACGTTCACGGCGAACGCGGCCGCCGTCTGCGCCGGGTCGAGCCGCCAGGGCTGGTGGCCGTCGTCGACGCTCGCCTGCGCGGCGGCGAGGTCCTCAGCGGTGAGCTCGGGCCAGACGGCGTTCGGCATGCCCATCGAGAGGGTGACCGTCCCACGCCGCGGGGTCGGGCTATGGTCGCCGGGGATCGAGTTGTCCTGCCGAACGAGCTCGCGCGCTCCGAGGCCGAGCGCCGCGACGAGCACGACCACCGCGACGCCGGCGACCGAGGCGTTCAGCAGGCGCCGACGACGTGCGCGGCGCAGGACGCGGCGCTCGAGCTCGGGGTCGCGGGGCGGTCCCCCCGCGGCGCGGCGCAGCAGCTCCGGCATCCGGCTCTCGAGATCAGGCATCGTCACCCAGCTCCTCACGCAGGCGGTCCATGCCCCGGGAGACCATGGACTTGACGGTCCCGATGGGGCGGCCCAGGGCCTCGGCCGTGTCCGCCTCGGACAGGTCCTCGTAGTAGCGGAGGACGACCGCGGCGCGCTGCTCGGGTCGGAGCGTCATCAGCGCAGCGAGCACGCGCTCGCGCTCTTCGACGTCGTAGCCGCTCGGCGGGGCGGTGTGGGGGCGCTGGCGCTCGAGCCACGCGCGCTCGACGCGGCGGCGGCGGAAGTGCGAGTTCGCGAGGTTCACGATCGTCCGCCGCAGGTACCACCAGAATGCGTCGCGGTTCCGCAGGTCGTGGAAGCGGCCGAGCACCCGGACGAACGCGTCCTGGGCCAGGTCCTCGGCGAGCGAGCGGTCCCCGGTCAGCAGGACGGCCAGGCGAACGGCCTCGTCCACGTTGCGCCGGTAGAGCTCCTCGAGCCCTGCCTGGGCGCGCTCCACGCCCGCGGGCGCCTGGCTGGTCACGACGTCCATCATCCCGAAGGCAAGGACGCCCGACCGGCCGGCCAGGTTCCACGGAGGTGGTGCCTCAGCGGGGAGGTTCGTGGCTAGCGGATCGCGGCCTCGCCACGCTCGCCCGTCCGCGTGCGGATCGCGTCGTCGACGGTGCTGACGAAGATCTTGCCTTCACCGATCATGTGGCTCTTCAGCGAGGCACGCATGGCGTCGACGATCCGATCCACGTCCTGGTCGGCGACGACCATCTCCACCTTCATCTTGGGATGGAAGATGTACTCGCCGGGCTTCGGCGTCTCGCCCAGGCGGAAACCGCGCTGGACGCCGAACCCGCGGACCTCGGTGACGCTCATCCCGACGACACCCTCGACGGCCATCGCCGAAGCGACGGTATCGAAGTCGAACGGCTGGATGAAGCACTCGATCTTCTTCACGTCGGGAACCCCCCTCGTTCGGCCCCCACCGGCGCGAGTGGTCGTTTGTACCCCGGATCATCTCCGTCGTAAAGAGCGCTGCCGGCCGCCGAGGGCGGCCGGCAGCTCCCTCCGCCCGTTACGGGTCAGACGACGCCCTGGTCGAGCATCGCGTCGGCGACCTTCACGAACCCGGCGATGTTCGCGCCGTTCACGTAGTTGCCGGGCGTGCCGTACTCCTCGGCTGTGTCCTTGGCCTGCTTGTGGATCGCCTTCATGATGCCGTGGAGCCGGGCGTCCACCTCCTCGCGCGTCCATGCGAGCCGCAGGCTGTTCTGGGACATCTCCAGGCCCGAGGTCGCGACGCCGCCGGCGTTCGCCGCCTTGCCGGGGCCGTAGAGGATGCCGGCGCTCACGAACTGCTCGACGCCGTCGGGCACGGTGGGCATGTTCGCGCCCTCGCTCACCACGTAGACGCCGTTGTTGAGCAGGTTGGCTGCGTCCTTCGCGTTCACCTCGTTCTGCGTGGCGCACGGGAACGCGCAGTCGGCCGGCACGTCCCACAGCGGGTTGTGGTCGGCCGCTGGGTCGACGGGGATGTACGTGACGCCGGGGAAGTGCTCCGCGTACTCGGCGATGCGGCCGCGCCGCACGTCCTTCAGCTCCATGACCCACGCGAGCTTCTCGCGGTCGATCCCGGCCGGGTCGTGGATCATCCCGCTCGAGTCCGAGAGCGTGATCGGCTTGGCCCCGAAGTCCAGCAGCTTCTCGACGGCGAACTGCGCCACGTTGCCGCTGCCGGAGACGATCGCGACCTTGCCCTCGAGGGTCTCGCCGCGCGTCTCGAGCATCTCCTCGGCGAAGTAGTTCGTGCCGTAGCCGGTCGCCTCGGGACGGATCAGCGAGCCGCCCCACTCGGTCCCCTTGCCGGTCAGGACGCCGACGAACTCGTTACGGATCCGCTTGTACTGGCCGAACAGGTAGCCGATCTCGCGCGCGCCGACGCCGATGTCGCCCGCCGGGACGTCGGTGAACTGGCCGATGTGCCGCTGGAGCTCGGTCATGAACGACTGGCAGAAGCGCATGACCTCGTTGTCGCTCTTGCCCTTCGGGTCGAAGTTGGAGCCGCCCTTGCCGCCGCCCATCGGCAGCGTGGTCAGGGCGTTCTTGAAGACCTGCTCGAACGCGAGGAACTTCAGCATCCCGAGGTAGACGGTGGGGTGGAAGCGCAGGCCGCCCTTGTAGGGGCCGATCGCGCTGTTCATCTCGACGCGGTAACCCTTGTTGACCTGGACGTCGCCCTTGTCGTCGATCCAGGGGACCCGGAACAGGACCACGCGCTCGGGCTCGATGATGCGCTCGAGGACCTTCTGCGTGCGGTACTCGGGGTGTCGATCGAGCACCAGCTCGACCGACTCGGCGACCTCGCGGACCGCCTGGTGGAACTCCGGCTCGCCGGGGTTGCCTGCCTCGACGTCGGCCATCAGCTCGTTGACGTACGTGCTCATCCAGTGCCCTCCTCGGCGCCACGCCTACCGTGCAAGCGTGGCGAACGGCCCGGCTACGTCGAGAGGCCGAATGGCCCGCCGCGGGGAGGTCGATTGGACATCCCGGCACCGTCCGTGACCAGGGCCGATGGCCTCAGCGGTGGAGGAGCTCCTCGAGGGTCACGGGCTCGAGGTGCCGCGCCCGCAGACGGTCGATCAGACCCGGTAGCGCCCGGGCGGTCCCGTCGATCGCGTGCAGCACGACGATGCTCCCGCGGTGCACGCCGGACATCACGCGCTGGGTCACGACGGTCGATCCGGGGGACGACCAGTCCCAGGGATCGACGTCCCAGATGACGAGGTACCGGATGCCCTCTTGCCCAAGCACGGTCTGTGCCGCGGCGTCGAAGAGCCCGAAGGGCGGCCGGAAGTAGGGGATCGGGGTGACGCGAGCGGCGTCCCACCAGGCTCGGACGTCCGAGCGGACCCGCGTCCGGATCTCGTCCGGGCTGAGCGAGGCCACGTTCGCGTGATCGGACCCGTGCGAGCCAACGGTGTGACCTTCCGCGACCGTCCGACGCGCGAGCGAGGGGTGCCCCGCGACAGACGGGCCCAGGCAGAAGAAGGACCCCCCGGCGTGCTTGGCGTGGAGGACGTCGAGGATCCGGTCCCACGCGCCGGCGTTCCAGCAATCGTCGAACGTGAGGGCGACGCGTCGACCCGAGTTCTCGGCGCGGCGGGTCACGAGCGCGTGGACCGGACGATGGTTCCGGAACGGCTGGCGCCCGGTCGTGCCCACGTTCCCTGCGTCGTCGCGGACGAGGATCTCGGCCGTGTGGAGCCCCGGTTCCGTCGGCCGGCCTCGCTCGTTGCGCCCGTTCCACTCGAACGCGAGGGAGCCCCCGGGGAAGGAGAGGGCGTCGTACCGCTTCGCGACCCGTTCGGTCGAGTCCCGGACGATGGCTCGCACGCCGAGCTCGCGGCTCCGATCCGAGACGCGGATCGAGAACCGCACTCGACCGGTGCCGAGGTACGGGTCCGGCCTCGCCCCGTCCCAGCGCACCGCGGGGCGCTTCGTGTCGAGGATCACCGGAACGGCCGCCTCGGCCGCGTTGCCGAGGTCGTCGACGACCGAGGCCCGGACCTCGTACCGGCCGTCCGTGAGCGTGCGGCCGGTCTCACCGGTGCCGTTCCACCGCTCCGACGCCGTGCCGGCCAGGACCCGCTCGTCGGTCAGCCGGCGGCGGACCTTGCCCTCGCGGTCGAGGATCTCGATCACCAGCGCCACGTCCTCGTCCACGGTCACGTGGACCTGCGTCCACTCCGCGCTGCGGTCGCGGTTCGGGCTGAAGGCGGCCCTCGAAAGGGATACCTCGAGCGCCGGCGGATCCGTGTGCGCCACGACGTCGACCATCGCCGTCGCGGTCGACGAGCCGTCGGCCGCCGTCGCCCGGATCGTCGCGGGGCCGTCGACACCCGTCGCGTCCCAGCTCGTCCCCCAGCCATCGGAGGGGTCGGCGTCGACGCCGATCGGGATCCACATGGGATCCGCGCCGATCGCGACGTCGAACGCGACCGTGGTCACGGCGCCCGTGGTCTCGGCGGCGATCGGGACGATGGCGCCGACGGTCTCGCCCTGGACCGGAGCGAGGATCGTGATGGCGATGGGCTCGGCGCGCGCGACGGCCGGGATCGTCAACAGCATCGAGGTCAGCAGCGAGACGACCAGGGCCCGCGGGCGGCTCATGCCGCGACCGTATGGCGCCGCCCGCACGTGCGGAAGGTCCGAACGTCCCTCGTAGACTCGGCGTATGGAGCCGTTCGTCGTGCTGACGGCGCTGGTGATCGGCGTGGTCATCGCCTGGTTGGGGATCACGGCCCTCCGTGCGGCCTCGGGGCCCGGCCCCGGGGCGAAGCCCGACGTCGAGGACGTGGAGAGCCTCGAGGTCTTCCTCGTGTGCCGGGAGTGTGGGACCGAGTTCCGGGTGACCCGACTGGGCGAGCTCCAGATCCCGCGGCACTGCGGCGAGCCGATGGAAGTGGTTCGCGGCGACGCCGGGTCCGGCTGAGCGGTTCTCCACTGCCCGGGTCGGGAAGTCCCACCGCGATCGACGGCGTTTTCCACCGTCGAGCCGAAGTTTTCCACCGAGGGGATCGGGACCTTGGGGAACCCACAGCTGTGGACGGGGTGTGGAAAGTTACACCGGTGTGATTCGCGGAAGGCCGCTCAGCGCCACTGCGTCGCTGCGACGAACCCGGCCGCGATGAACGCCAGACCCACCCAGAGCCAGACCTGCCGGGTGTCGCCGGGCATGAGCCCCATATAGTTCAGGACGATCATCGCGACGCCCACGACCATGAGGCCGAGGACCAGGAACCCGTACCAGGCGGGACTCGCCTTCGGCTTCTTGCGTGGAGGAGGCGCCGCGTAGGGACGACGGTGTCCGCGCTGGCGGGACCTGGACTTCGGCATCGGGCGCGATGTTACCTCGGCACGAAGGCCGTTGTACCGACCGCTCCTTCCTCGGTCGCCCCCCGGGTCAGCGGCATCGGGTGCCGCCGACCGGTGGACCAGAGCGGCAACTGGTCGTTCCACGCCGGTGATGCGGGATGGCCCGACCGCCCGAGCGTGTTCGTCGCCGTCGACCCATCGGGATCGGACAGGTCGTGGATCTGCCGACAGGACGCGATCACGACAGCGTCGTACCGGCGCTCTGGCTCGAACGCCCCTTGGTCGAGCGTGTCGTCGTCGCCTCCCTTGCCGACGACGCCGGCGGTGAAGACCTCGCCGAGCCCCGGGAACGCTGCGAGCTGCCCGGCGAAGACGACGCGGTGCAGGTCCCCCCACCGCCACGCCGAGCGCTCGGGCCCCAGCCGCTCCTCGAGCTCGTCCAGGGCGGCGTCGAGCGCTCGACGGAGCACGTCGTCCCGGGCCTCCACGCCGTCGGCGCCGAACCAGCGCGCCGTCGGGCGTTCGAGCAGACCGGGGAGCACCAGCGCCCGCCACGTCCCCGTCGAGACCCCACGCCCGTACAGGTGCGTGAACACCGCGTCGCCGAGCAGCGGGCGCAGCACCAGCTCGGCGAGGTGATGGCACCACGCCTCGTAGACGCATGCCGCCGCCGAGTCCGCCGCGAGGTCACCATCCCAGCCGTCGAGCAGCGCGACCGCGGCGCGCTGCCGCTCATCGGCCGGGGCGACGCCCGCGAGCACCGGCGCCAGCGTCCGGGCCGGGATCGAGACCGTGTCAGCCTGCATCGCCGCGAAGGTCTCGGGCGTGTGATGGGGCTCGGTACCGAGGAGCTCGGCGATCCGACGGATCCGGGAGGGCGGCGTCCAGTCCCGACCGATCAGGTGGGGATAATCCTCGTCGTGGATCCGGTTGTTCGCCGTGGCGAGGAACCCCTCGGGCGGATCGAGGTCCCAGGGCAGGTCATCGAAGTCGATCCAGCCGTCCCACTCGTGCTCGGCGGTCCAGCCGGGGACGGGGACGGTGCCGTCGCCGGCCCGTCGGACCGGGTAGCGCCCGGTGCACTGGTAGCCGATGTGCCCCTCCACGTCGGCGTAGAGGACGTTCTGGCCGGGCGATCCCCACTCGCGTAGGGCCGACCGGAACGAGGCGAAGTCCGGCGCCGCGGCCATCCCAAGCAGCACCGATGGGGTGATCGCGTGCGTGTGCCCGACCCAGCGCAGGGCGTAGGTCTGTGCGATGCCGCCCTCGACGACCTCGGGCTGGCGGATGCCCACGACGTAGGAGTCGAGGATCGGTCCGTGGCGGGTCTCGCGGACCTCGAGGACGAGGGGTTCGCTCCGGCCACGCACCTCGATCTCCTCGCGGTGCACGGTGAGCGGCTCCCAGCCGTCCTCGAAGCGGGCGGCCGTCCCGTCCTCGTTCAGGCGCTCGAGATACAGGTCCTGCGTGTCGCCGCCGACGTTCGTCACACCCCAGGCGTGGTGCGGGGTCCGACCGATCACGACCCCGGGCGCGAAGGGGAGGCACGCACCCGAGACGTCATAGCCCGGCGCCGACAGGTGGCACTCGAACCAGATCGAGGGCGTAAGCACGGCCAGATGGGGGTCGTTCGCGAGGATCGGCGCACCGGTCGCGCTCCGCGACCCTGCCACCGCCCACGCGTTCGAGCCCCGACCCGGCGGTCTCCGCGGTGCCTGCTCGAGCAGTTCGAGGGCGGAGGGGCCGCTCCGGCGCCCCGCGAGAGGGAAGGTCGCGTCCTCCGGCAGGTCGGGGAACAGGTCGTGGACGGCCTCGGGACCCAGCCGGTCGGCGATCTCGGCCCGCAGGAGCTCCTCGTCCCAGTTCCCGCTCAGGTTCCACGACAGCCACGCGATGGCCGCGGCCCACGACGCCTCGTCCTCGGGCAGCCACGGCGCCAGGCCGAGGACCGCGTGCTCGACGGGCGGGGCCGGCATCGCCTCGAGCCAGGCGAGCGCTCCCTCCCGGTAGGCGGCCACCATCCGGTGCGAGTCCTCGTCCCAACCGTCCGCGATCGTTCCGCCCGCCCGGTTCCAGCCGACCGTCCGGGCGAACCGGTCCGAGGGGAGCCCGAGGTCGCCGAGCATCCCCGCCAACCGCCCGTTCGCCAACCGCAGGAGCAGCTCGAGCTGGAACAGGCGCTCCGAGGCGACGAGGAACCCCTGAGCCCGGAACAGGTCGTCGAGCGTCGTCGCGGAGACGTGCGGGACGCCCCACCGGTCGTGGAGGACCTCGACCCGCGCTCGGAGCCCGTGGACGGCGATCTCGTCGCTCAGGGTCGGGACCGCCGCCGCCGCGGCCGCTCGTACCTCGTCCAACCAGTCGGCCATCGGCCGGGAGCCTACCCGCGCGCCGGAGACGATGGCCGGTGGGTCGCCGGTCGCCCCGCGTCGCCGGGAGTGGAATGATGCGTGCATGACCGATCATCGACCGTGGTTCAAGACCTATCCCGCCGATATGCCGAAGACGCTCGAGCCGTACCCGGACCTGTCGGTCTTCGGGATGCTCGAGCAGGCGGCGCGGCGTCACCCCGACGCGACCGCCGTCGCCTGGTTCGGGAAGCACCTGCGCTATCGGGACCTGCTCCGCGAGGTCGAGCGCTGCTCGGCGGTGCTCACCGACCTCGGCGTGGGCCGAGGCGACCGCGTGGCGCTCGCGATGCCGAACTGCCCCCCGTACGTGATCCTCTACTACGCGATCGCGCGGATCGGCGGGGTCATCGTCGGCCACAACTTCCTGTACACCCAGCGCGAGATGGAGCACCAGCTCCGGGACTGTGGCGCCAAGGTGGTGTTCGCCTCCGACCTGTACTACTCGAGCTTCGCCGACGTGTTCGCATCCGTCGGCATGGAGCACGTGGTGATCACGCGGCTGAACGACTACATGCCATTCGTCAAGAAGCTGCTGGCGCCCCCCTTGCGGTTCAAGAAGCAGCAACGCGAGGCCGGACGGCCGTGGCCGCCGGTCCCGGCGGACGCCGAGGTGAAGTGGTGGCACCGGCTGATGCGCTCGGCCGGCCCGGCCCCCGTGGTGGCGCAGGTCGACACCGAGCACGACCCAGCCGGGTTCATCTACACGGGGGGGACGACGGGCCTGTCGAAAGGCGCGATGCTCTCCCACCGCAACCTCGTCGCGAACGCTTCGCAAGGGGTCGGGTTCCTGGGTCTGGAGGAGGCGGCCGAATCGATCCTGTGCGCCCTTCCGCTGTTCCACTCGTTCGGCATGCTCGCGATGAACGTCGGCATCCTGTGCGCCGGCAAGATCATCCTGGTCCCGAACCCGCGCGACACGCACATGGTCCTGGAGGCGATGGCCAAGGAGAAGGCGACCTTCTTCCCCGGGGTACCGAGGCTGTTCATCACGCTGAACGAGTCGCCGCTGACGAAGAAGTACGACCTGCGCTCAGTCAAGGCCTGCGTCTCGGGCGGCGCCCCGCTGCCGGTGGCCGTTGCGAAGCGGTTCTCCGAGGTCACGGGCGCTGCGCAGCTCGTCGAGGGCTACGGGCTGACCGAGACCTCGCCCGTCACGCACGCGAACCCGCTCCAGGGCGAGCGGCGGCCGGGGGCGATCGGCCTGCCGCTCCCCGACACGGACTGCCGGATCGTCGATCTGGACAACCCCGACCGAGACGTGGAACCAGGAGAGCGGGGCGAGCTGTGCATCCGAGGACCACAGGTGATGCTCGGGTACTGGAACCGGCCCGAGGAGACGGCGCTCACGATCCGCAACGGCTGGCTCCATACGGGCGACGTCGCGGTGATGGACCCGGACGGGTACTTCCGGATCGTGGACCGGCTGAAGGAGATGATCATCGTCTCGGGCTTCAACGTGTACCCGACGGAGGTCGAGGAGGTCCTGTTCCACCACCCGAAGATCGCGAAGTGCGCGGTGATCGGCGTGCCCGACGAGCGGACCGGTGAGGCCGTGAAGGCGTTCATCGTCCTCAAGGACGGGATGACCGCCACGCCCGAGGAGATCATGTCGTGGTGCAAGGACCCGGCGAACGGGCTGTCCGGGTACCGGGTGCCCAAACAGATCGAGTTCCGCGACGCGCTGCCGGAGACGCTGGTCGGCAAGGTGCTCCGCCGGATCCTCCTCGAGGAGGAGCGGAGGAAGGCGGAGTCAGCTACGTCGGCGTGAGCCCACTCCCGGTCGACCTCGGCGACGGAGCGATCCTGCGGCGCCTCACGCTCGACGACCTCGAGGAGCTCTGGGCGGTCGTCGAGCACGAGCGCGAGCGGCTCGGGCGGTGGATGCCGTGGCTGGCGCTCACCCAGACGATCGAGCAGGAGCGCACGTGGCTCGGGTCCGTGTCGGCGAACCGGCGATCGCTCGAGGGTTGCGGGGTGTTCGTCGACGGGCGGTACGTCGGCGGCGTCGGCCTCATGCCAGACCCGTACGGGATCGCGGCCGAGATCGGCTACTGGATCGACTCCGAGCATGAGGGTCGCGGTCTGGTCACCCGAGCGGTCGGGGCCCTCATCGACATCGGGTTCGGCGAGATGGGCGTCAACCGGATCGTGATCCGCTCCGGGGTGGAGAACCTCCGCAGCCGGGCGATCCCCGAGCGCCTGGGTTTCGTGTTCGAGGGGGTCGAGCGTGGCGGCGGTCGAGGGACGGATGGCTATCACGACCTGAACGTGTACTCGATGCTCCGCGACGAGTGGCGTCCGTGAAGAGGATCCGCGCGGTCGTCTTCGACCTGTTCGGGACGCTCGTGCCCGAGTTCCCGCTCCCGGTATGGATGGGGATGTTCGAGGGCATGGCGGCCGCGCTCGGTGCCGATGCCGGCGCGTTCCGGCGGGCATGGGAGGACACGGTCCTCCAACGGCAGACGGGCCGGTTCCCCCATGTCGGCGCGAACCTCCGCGAGATCTGCGGGCGGCTCGGCCTGAGCCCGTCCGACGGGCGGATCGCCGACGCGCTCGAGGTCCGCGCCGCGCTCTACCGCACGTGGTTCCGGCCGCAGCCCGGCGCGGTCGAGACGCTGCGATGGCTGCGGGAGCGCGGGTACGGCACGGCGCTCGTCAGTATGTGCGCGCCGGACGCGCCGGCGCTGTGGGCGACCTCGCCGCTCGGCGGGTTGGTGGACGTGCTGGTCTTCTCGTGCGAGGTGGGGCTGCGCAAGCCGGACCCCGCGATCTACCTGGCCGCGAGCGACCCACTGGGCCTCGCTCCCTCCGAGTGCCTGTACGTCGGGGACGGCTCCTACCGAGAGCTCTCGGGCGCCGAGGCGGTGGGGATGACGCCGGTCCGGATCGTCGATCCCGCCGAGGAGGCGGAGATGCTCCGCCCCGATCGCGACGACTGGGTCGGCCGCGAGATCCGCTCGGTGGACGAGGTTCCGGGGCTGCTGGAGGGTTCCGGGGTCGTGTGACTCACACGAGCGCGAGCACGCGCTCGCGCTCCTCGGCCGTGAGCCCTCGCAGGGGCGGTCGCACGTCCGCGCGGATGGGAACGCCGCGCGCCGCCAGCACGGTCTTCAGCGCGGCGTGGAAGGGGACGTCGGCAAGGCGGTCCCGGAGCTCGGTCGAGCGCGCGTGGGCCATGGGGTCCCAGTCGTGCACCAGCGCCGCGACGACGTCGGGCCAGGCGGCGGCCAGACCGGAGACCGCGCCGACGGCGCCATGCTCCATGCCCTCGAGGACGAGCGGCTCGGAGCCGACGAACACGTCGAGCCCCTCGAGCAGGTAGGGCTCGACCTTCGCGAAGGGGGTGTCGCTCACCTTCATCCCGGCGAGGTTCGGTGCCTCCTCACGGAGGCGCTCGACCGCCGAGACCGGGATCGCGTAGCCGGAGCGCCCCGCGAACTCGTAGACGTACAGGGGCAGCGGCGCACACGCCGTGGCCGCCGCCCGGAAGTGCTCGAGGAGCTCCGCCTCATCGAGCGGGAAGTACGGCGGCGCGATGACGGCGACCGCGTCGGCCCCGACCTCGGCGGCGTGCGCCGAGAGCTCGACCGTCTCGGCGGTCGTCTGTGCGCCCGCGTGCACCGCGACCTGGAATCCGGCGGGTCGGACCTCCAGGAAGCGCTCGACGGCGGCCCGCCGCTCGGCCGTGGAGAGCAGGACCCCCTCGCCGGTCGTGCCGCACGCGAGCAGCCCGTCGACCCCACCCTCGGCCAGGAAGGCCACGAGCGGGGCGAACGCCTCCGCGTCGAGCGCGGTCGCGCCGTCCGTGAGCGGCGTGACCGATGCCGCGATGGCGCCGTACAGCGTCACGGATGCTCGATGGCCTCGACGAGCTCGCGGCAGAACGCGGGGATATCCTCGACCACACGCCCCCACACGAGGTTGCCGTCGCGGAACGCCGACTCGTCGACCCAGGTGGCGCCGGCGTTCACGAGGTCGTCCTTGATCCCGAGGCTCCCGGTGGCACGGTGCCCGCTCACGACCCCCGCCGAGATGCCGACGAGGCCGGCGTGGCAGATCAGGCCGACGATCTTGCCCGTGTCGTACGCCGCCCGGACGAACGACGTGACCGCCTCGGACCGGCGGAGCTTGTCGGGCGCCCACCCCCCCGGAACGACCACCGCGTCGAAGTCCGCCGCGGAGACGTCGCCCGCCGAGACGTCGGTCGTCGCCTGGAGCGCGTTCTTCCCCCTCACGGTCTTGCCGGCCGAGGTGCCGACGATCGTCACCTCGGCTCCCTCCTCGCGCAGGCGCATCACGGTGACCCAGAACTCGAGGTCCTCGAAGCCCTCCTCGAGCAGGACCGCGATCGTTCGTCCGACGAGCCGCTGTTCCATCGATGCCTCCTTGCCCGGTTCGGCACTGTAGCCGTTCCGTCGAATCGAGGACCGGTTTCGGTTCGGCGCGCCCCGGGTACGCGCTCCGCATGGGCCGAGCGGAAGGGGCCACACGCTGCCCGATCTGCGGGGCGGGGACGCTCGTCGACGTCGTGTTCGACGAGGACGTGACCTGGGACGACGTGCCGCGTCAAGATGCCGACAGTCGGGAGACGAGCGTGTACTCCTGCGGCCACGAGGTCCGCGGCCCGTCTCTGGCGACGGCCGACAGCGACGCGCTGGCGGTCGAGCGCCGGCGCTCACAAGATACGGTGGACGACGGAGGTGCCTCATGACGGATCCAACCGCTTCCGGCGCCCGGGAGCCGGCCCCGGCGCCCGGCCCGCTCCCCGAGCCGCCGCAACCTCAGCCGGTCCCCGAGCCGCCGCAACCCGAGCCGGTCCCGCCGCATCCGGAGCCCGGTCCCGCGCCGGTCCCGGGGCCGGAGCCGCCGCCCAGCCCGGATGAGCCGATCCGGGTGCTCGGCTAGCTACGGGACGATCTTCGAGATCGGCAGCTCGAGGATGTCCGTCGCTCCGAGCGCCTTGAGGTGCGGGATCAGCGTGTTGACCTGACGCTTCTCGACGACGGTCTCGACCGCGTAGCCGCCCTCTTGGAGCTGGGAGACCGTCGGCGACTTCATCGAGGGGACGGCCTCAAGAACGGCGGTGAGGTCGGCCTCGCCGACGTTGAGCTTGATCAACACCCGCCCCTCGGCACGCAGCGCGCCGAGCAGCAGCGTGACGACGTCGTCCATCGCGCGGCGCTTGTCCGGGTCGGCCGCCGAGTCGCGGTTGGCCACGAGCACGGGCTCGGACGTCATGAGGGTGTCGAGGATCTTCATGCCGTGGGCGCGCAGCGTGCTTCCGGTCTCGGTGATGTCGACGATCGCGTCGACGATCTCGGGGACCTTCGCCTCGGTGGCGCCGTAGGACCAGACCACCTTGACGTCGATGCCGAGGTCGGCGAAGAAGCGCTGGGTGAGGTGGAGGAACTCGGTCGAGATCCGGGACCCGGGCGGCATCTCCCGGGCGCTGTGCGCGGGGTGGTCGCTCGGGACCGCCAGGACGACCCGGGTCCCGTGGCCGGTCCCGCTCTTCGCGTACGACAGGCCGGTGAGCACCTCGACATCCGCGCCGGTCTCGGCGATCCAGTCCTGGCCGGTGATGCCCAGATCGAACAGCCCGTCCTGCACGTACGTCGGGATCTCCTGGGGTCGGAGCAGCGAGACGCGGTCGATGCGCTCGTCGTCGATCGAGCCGTGGTAGTCCCGGTCCGAGCCGCGACGCACGCGCAGGTCGGCCTCCTCGAACAGCCGGAGCGTCTGCGCCTCGAGCGAGCCCTTCGGGATGACGAGTCTCAGCACGGCCGCGAGTGTACCGACTGGGTCGGGACGGTAGGCTGCGGGGCCGTGGCCGTCTACCGCAACGACGAGACCATCGCCCGCCTCAAGCGGATGTTCCTCCTGCTGCTCGTCGTCGGCTTCGCCGGGGGAGCGATCGGTCTCGCCCGCGCCGCCATCTCCGG
The DNA here is from genome assembly GCA_035718185.1 of Actinomycetota bacterium. Taxonomy (GTDB): domain Bacteria; phylum Actinomycetota; class UBA4738; order UBA4738; family HRBIN12; genus HRBIN12. The sequence continues at coordinate 6,741 of DASTHN010000212.1, read as the reverse complement.
ACCCGGTCCCTCCCTGTGGTCCGGGCTCACGCTCGTGTCGATCGGGCTCGTGTGCCTGCTCCTGCGGCGCCGGACCGGGGAGCTCGCGGTCGAGACGGGACCCGAGGGGATCGTGGCCCGGAACATCTTCTCGACGCGCCGTCTGCCGTGGGACCAGATCGAGACGATCGACGAGGGACCCCGACGGCGAGGGGTCACGATGGCGTTCGTGCGGACCGCCTCTGGGAAGCATCGAGCGCTCACCGGCGTGGGGGATCCGGGCACGACGTCGGCGAAGATCGTGAAGGCGCTCGGCAGGGAGCTGAAGTCGGCCCGGAAGCGCTGAGGTCGCCGGTCACCCTCCCGCGAGGCCCCGGAAGAAGCACGTGCGCTCACCGGTGTGGCACGCGGCGCCCTCCTGATGGACCCGGGCCAGCACCACGTCGGCGTCACAGTCCACGCGGAGCTGCTCCCAGTGCTGCACGTGGCCGCTCGTGTCGCCCTTGCGCCACAGCTCCCGGCGGGACCGGCTCCAGTAGACCATCCGGCCCTCGGCCAGGGTGCGCTCCAGGGCCTCGCGGTTCGCCCACGCGAGCATGAGGACGTCACCGCCCTCGACGTCCTGCACGACGACCGGCACCAACCCTGCCTCGTTCCAACGCAGCGCGTCCAGGTCCACTCGCTCCATCAGGTCCTCACCGGCAGGCCCCGCGATGCCAGATGCTCCTTGACCATCGCGATCGTGAGCTGCTCGAAGTGGAACCTGGACGCCGCGAGCACGGCGTCGGCTCCCCCCTCCAGGAGCGCCTCGGCGAAGTGTTCGAGCCGGCCGGCTCCGCCGCTCGCGACGAGCGGGACGCCGACGGAACCGCCGACCGCTCGCAGGAGCTCGAGATCGTAGCCCTCGCCCGTGCCGTCGCGGTCCATCGAGGTGAGCAGGACCTCGCCGGCGCCGCGACGCCCGGTTGCTTCGACGGCCCACTCCACCGCGTCTCGGCCCGTCGGGCTTCGGCCGGCGTCGACGAAGACCTCCCAGGAGCCGTCCGACCGCTTCGCGTCGATCGCGACGACCATGCACTGAGTCCCGAAGCGCTCGGCACAGCGCTCGAGCAGGGAGGGATCGCGCACCGCCGCGCTGTTGATCGCGACCTTGTCGGCGCCGGCGCGCAGGAGCGCGTCCACGTCCTCCTCTTCCCGAACGCCGCCGCCGACCGTGAGCGGGATGAAGACCTGCTCGGCCGTGCGTGCGATCACGTCGAGGGTGGACGCCCGTCCCTCGACGGTCGCCGTGATGTCCAGGAAGACGAGCTCGTCCGCGCCCTCGGCGTCGTACCGCGCCGCCAGCTCGACGGGGTCGCCCGCGTCCCGCAGCCCGACGAACCGCGTCCCCTTCACGACGCGACCGCCGTCGACGTCCAGGCACGGGATCACGCGCTTGGCGAGCGTCACCCTCGGACGACCTCCTCCAGGTGCATCGTCCCCGAGTACAGCGCCTTCCCGACGACGACGGCCTCCAGGCCCAGGTCCCGGAGGGAGCGAACGTCGTCGGCGACGCGCACGCCGCCGCTCGCGACGACCGGCAGGTCGGTCAGCTCGAGCACCCGTGCGTACAGCTCGAAGTCCGGCCCGTCCATCGTTCCGTCCTTCTGGACCGAGGTCACCAGGAGCCGGGGCGCGCCGGCGCCGGAGAGCGCGGGGACCGCCTCCTCCAACCGGGGACCCTCCGCCTGCCAGCCGTGGGTCATGACGCGTCCGTCTTTCACGTCGACGGCGACGAGGACGCGGTCGACGAAGTGCTCGACGGCCTCGGCGACGAAGCCCGGGTCGAGGGCCGCGGCCGTGCCGAGGATCGCGCGAGCGGCCCCGTCCTCGATCGCCTGCTCGATCGCCGCGATCGTCCGCAGACCCCCACCGAGCTGCACCGGGATCGCGATCTGGCGGCAGATCTCGCGCACGAGGTCGCGGTTCGACCCGCTCTCCCGAGCCGCGTCCAGGTCCACCACGTGGAGTCGCCGGGCGCCCTCGGTCTGGAACCGGACGGCGACCTCGACCGGGTCGTCGTCGTACACGGTCTCCGCCGCGTAGTCCCCGCGGAACAGGCGGACGCACTTGCCGCCGCGCAGGTCGATCGCCGGGATGACGATCATCCGGAGCCCACCTCCAGCACGAACGACTCGTAGAGCTGCAGGCCGGGCTCGCCGGACTTCTCGGGGTGGAACTGGGTGGCGAACACGTTCTCGTGCGCCACGACCGCCGAGAACGGTCGCCCGTGCTCGGTGCGGCCGATCGTCCGCCTCCCCACGTCCGGGGCGTACGAGTGGACGAAGTAGAAGCGCGTGCCGCTCGGGACGTCCCGCGTGTACGGGTGCGGGGCGAGCCACTCGACCGTGTTCCAGCCCATGTGCGGGACCTTCACGTCCTCGGGGAGCCGCCGCGACACGCCCGGGAACAGCCCGAGTCCCGGGTCCGGATCCTCCTCGCTCGCGGCGAGCAGGACCTGCATGCCGACGCACACGCCGAACACGGGCCGGCCGCTTTCCGCGAACGCGGTCACGGCGACGTCGAGGCCGCGCCCGCGCAGGTTCCGCATGCACGCGCCGAAATGCCCCACGCCCGGGACGACGAGCGCGCTCGCGCCGAGCGCGGCCCGCGCGTCGCTCGTGACCTCGGGCTTGCCGCCGACGTGCTCGATCGCGCGGGCGACGCTCCGAAGGTTCCCCATGCCGTAGTCGAGGACCGCGATCGTCACAGCGTGCCCTTCGTGCTCGGCACGTCGCCCCCGATCACGCGGACGGCGTCCTGGAGACACTTCCCCAGCGCCTTGAACTCCGCCTCGACGACGTGGTGCGGGGAGCGCCCGCTCACGAGGCGCACGTGCAGGGTCATCTCGGCGGCCGTGGCGAGGGCGCGGACGAAGTCCTCGGTCAGGCCGGTGTCGTACGTGCCGATCGTCTCGGCCGGCACGTCCACCTGGTGGACGACGAACGGACGCCCCGACAGGTCGAGCGCGACCGACACCGCGGCCTCGTCGAGCGGGACCGTGATCGAGGCGAACCGCCGGATCCCCCGCTTGTCGCCGAGCGACTCGCGCAGCGCCTGCCCCACGGCGAGCCCGACGTCCTCGACCGTGTGGTGCCCGTCGACCTCGACGTCCCCCGTCGCGGTCACCGAGAGGTCGAACCCCGCGTGCGTGCCGAGCTGGGACAGCATGTGGTCGAAGAACGGCAGCCCGGTGTCGGCGCTCGCGGCGCCCGAGCCGTCGAGCGCCAACTCGGCGCGGACGCGGGTCTCCTTCGTGGCGCGCTCGACCGTCGCGGTGCGGCTCATCGCAGGACCTCCTCGAGGGCGGACAGGAACCGGTCGATCTCCTCCGGCGTGCCCGCGGTCACCCGGAGCGCTCCGGGGATGACCGAGGTGAAGTCGCGGATGAGCACGCCGCGGTCCAGGAGTCCCTGCCACACGGCGGTGGCGTCGCCGGGCGGCCGGAACAGCACGAAGTTGGCATCCGAGGGGAAGGCCTCGACGCCGAGTACGGGGAGCTGGCCGAGGATCCGGTCGCGCTGCGCGCGCACGGCGTCCAGGATCTGGAGCGCCTCGTCGCGGTGGCGGAGCGCCACGAGCCCCGCCGCCTGTGTGAGCGCGCTCAGGTGGTAGGGCAGGCGGACGCGGCGCAGGTCGTCGATCACCTCGGGCGACGCAAGGCAGTAGCCGATCCGCGCGCCGGCGAGCGCGAACGCCTTGGAGAACGTCCGCACGACGACCACGTTCGGGAATCGCTTCGCCAGGTGCGCCATCGACAGGCCGCCGAACTCGATGTACGCCTCGTCCACGACGAACAGCTCGTTCGGCACCAGCTCGGCGGCCGCCCCGATGATGCGCGGGTCCTGCGCGTTGCCGGTGGGGTTGTTCGGCGAACACACCATCACGACCGCGGGGTGCCCCTCATGGTGCTTGTGGACCATGTCGACGGCCGTGATCCGCCACGGGGGCTCGAGCGGCACGTGGACGACGAGGCTGTCGGTCACCCACGCGATGCGCTCGTGCATCGCGTACGTCGGGTCGAACAGGACGACGCGGCGGCCCGGTCCGCCGTAGGCCTGGAGCAGCTGCTGGAGGATCTCGTTCGAGCCGTTCGCCACCCACGTCCCCTCGACGTCGTGGCCGCTGAGCTCCGCGAGCCGGGTCCTGAGCTCGACCGCCTCGCGGTCGGGGTACCGGTTCAGCGTCTGCGCCCGCACGGCCTCGGCCAGCTCCTCGCGGTAGGCCTCTGGCAGCGGGTACGGGCATTCGTTCGTGTTCAGGCGCGTCTCCACGTCCAGCTGCGGCGCGGCATAGGGCTCGATCTCGCGGAGACCCGGCCGGGGCTGCGGGTGGGTCACGGCGCGCCTCCGGCGGGCGCCGCGCGCTCGGCTCGGATCGTGGCGGCGCGGCCGTGGCCGACCAGGCCCTCGACGCGTGCGAGCTCTTCGACATCGGCCGCGAGCGCGGCCGCGGCGTCTCGCGACATCTCGACGACGCACGAGACCGTGACGAAGTCGGCCGCGCGCAGGCCGCTCGAGAACCTCGCCGTCCCCGAGGTCGGCAACACGTGGTTCGACGCGACGCCGTAGTCGCCGAACGGCACAGGCGTCCACGCGCCCAGGAAGATGGCGCCGGCGCTGCGGATCTTCACCGCGAGCGCGCGCGGGTCCTCGGTCACGATCTGCAGGTGCTCGGGCGCGAGGTCGTTCGCCACCTCGGCCGCGTGGTCCAGGTCCGCCACCAAGATCGCGCGCCCACGCTCGGCGAGGGCCTGCTCGACGATCTGGCGGCGGCTCGCGGCGGCGACCTCGGCCTCGAGCTCCTTCAGGGTGGCGTCCAGCTGGTGCCGGTCGGGCGTCACGAACGTGGCCTGGGCCTGCGGGTCGTGCTCGGCCTGGGCCACCAGGTCGGTCGCGAGCATCTCCGGGTCCGCGCTCCCGTCCGCGATCAGCACGAGCTCGCTCGGTCCCGCCAGCCCGTCGATGCCGATCACCCCGTGGAGCTGGCGCTTCGCCTCGGTCACGTACGCGTTGCCCGGCCCGACGACGATGTCGACCGCCGGAACCGAGCCGGTCCCGTACGCGAGCGAGGCGATCGCCTGTGCGCCACCGACCTTCACGACGCGCGTCGCGCCCGAGCGCACCGCCGCGTACAGCACGGACGGGTGGATCGAGCCGTCGGCCGAGGGCGGCGTGGCGACGACGACCTCCTCGACGCCGGCGACGACGGCCGGCGCGACGGTCATCGCGACGCTCGAGGGATACACGGCGCGCCCGCCCGGCACGTAGCAGCCCGCGGCGCGGATCGGCTTCACGAGCTCGCCGAAGCGGACGCCTCCGCGCTCGTCCACCCACTCGATCGGGAGCTGTCGCCGGTGGAGATCGGTCAGCCGCTCGACGAGGGCGTCGATCGCCGCCTTCAGCTCGGTCGGCACGGCTCGCTCGGCGGCCTCGAACTCGTCCGGCGTGACGACGAGACCCCGCTCGCGCAGTTCGGCGCCGTCGAACCGGAGCGTGAGCTCGAGGAGCGCCTCGTCGCCCTCGGCTCGGACACGCGCGACGATCTCGCGCACGGTCTGCTCCACGGAAGGATCAATCTCGAGACGTCGGGGCTCGAGCCGCTCCCTCCTGGTCCGGAGGTCGAGGAGCTCGAGCACCTAGTGCTCCTCGGCGGCCTCGTGATGGGGTGGCGTGGCATGCCCCGCGCGCCGGTCACGGACGAACAGGATCCAGCCGCTCGCGGAGACGATCCCCGCCGCGGCGATCAGCAGGCCCAGGGCGAGCAGGAGGGTCTGTTCGCGGGACATGGGGCCTCAGGGTACCCGAAACCGCAGGTCAGCCGCGACCCGAGCCTCAGGCGACGGGCTGAACCGCGCGGACCTCGAGATGGTCGACCAGCGCCTCCAGGAGGTCCTTCCCCGCGGCCGTGAACCCGTTCGCGTAAACGTAGACCCGCCCTTCGGGCTGGAGGCACCACTGAACGACCCCATCGCGCGGATCCGTGTCGCCTCCCGATCCGGCCTGCGGATCGCACTGGTCCGAGAGGGGCCGGAGGTCGATGACGACGTCGTTGTCGGACATCCGGAGCGTCGGTCCGTTCTGATCGCGCCAGGGGTGGAGCACGAGGGGCGAGGTTCCCTCGAGCACGAGGAGGCCGTCCGCGGACCCTCGACCGTGCAGGTTGTCCGCCCACGTGGCGAGTACCTCGGCGTCGATCGGTCGGTCGTTGTCGCACGGGACCAGGACCGTCCACGCCCCGATGCGATAGACGAGGAAGTCGTACGGCTCGTTGTCCCGGGTCCCCTCCCACAGGGCGACGGTCTCACCGTCCGGCGTCACGTGCTCGGCGAGGGGCGTCGTGCCGCTGATCCACCCCTCCTGCGGGTCGGAGCGTGTCGCATGCACGGGATAGCCACATCCGTGGGGGCCGCCGTCGGCGAAGGTGTCCGGGTAGACGTTTAGCGTCTCGAGCGCGAGCTCGGGCGGGTACACCAGCTCGGCGGCCGTCCCGTCGGGGAACGTGACCGGCATGACCAGCCGATCCCCCTCCTCGTACGTGGCGGGCGCCCATCGCTCGCCGGCCGAGAGGTAGGTCGGGGACGGCGTGAGGGACCCAACCGGTGGGACCCGCGGACCGCGCCTCGCTTCCGGGCTCTCCGACCGATGCGCATCCGGCGGCGGCCATCGCGAGCGCGAGGCCCGTCGCGGCGAACGGGACCCGACCCAGTGGGTGATGATCGGG
>DASTHN010000211.1:0-27173 GCA_035718185.1 Actinomycetota bacterium | reverse complement strand
TGAGGGCGACTCGGTCGGCGACGGGCTCTCGGTCGGCGTGGGTGAGGGCGACTCGGTCGGCGTGGGTGAGGGCGACTCGGTCGGCGACGGGCTCTCGCTCGGGCTCGGGGAGGGCGACTCGGTCGGCGACGGGCTCTCGCTCGGGCTCGGGGAGGGCGACTCGGTCGGCGTGGGTGAGGGCGACTCGGTCGGCGTGGGTGAGGGCGACTCGGTCGGCGTGGGTGACGGTTCCTCTGTGGGAGGAGCCGGCGGCTCCGTCGCGGGAACCGGGGACGCTGGTGTCTCCGTTCGTGGGGGCTCCGGCTCGGGTGAGGTCTCGGTCGCGGTCGGCTCGAGGGACGAGGAGTCGGTCGGGGTCGGGGTCGGGGTCGGCGAGGGTTGGATCAGGAGGTCACCGAGCAACTCCCGGAGCGCGCCCGCGACCTCCGGCGACAACATGGGCAGGATCGGGGCGATCGTCTCGGCGATGTCGACGTCAAGGGCCGTGACATCGACGCTCGCGGCCTTGAGCATCGCGCGTTCGCTGATGAGCGTCGTCGCCAGGGAGACAGCCTGCTCGACGGATGCCTCCGGGAGCCCCTCGGCCAGCGTCTCGAGCGAGTCGTACGCGGCGTCCAGGCCCTCGGCGGGCGCGCGGGTCTCGACGTTCGTCGCGAAGACGACCGCAAGCATCAGGACCGAGGCCGCGACCGCACCCTGGAGGCGGTCCGTCCACCGTTGGCCTCTACCCCGTCGGGCGTCGGGTCCTGGCGCCGGACGCGGCGTCCAGCCGGACTCGGTTACGCCCGCGCCCGCCGCCAGCACCGCCGCCAGATCCTGAAGGCCGGCGCCCTCCTCCACGACTGCGTCGGCCGCCGCCGTCAGCCACGGGGCCGCGCGATCCCGGTTGGCGGTGAGGACGACGACCGTCGAGTCGGGTGCAGTCTCGCGGATCCGTTGGATCGCATCTGGGGTGTCGAGGGCGATCGCCTCGTGCACGATGACGACGTCGGGGTGATGCTCCGCAACTGCCTCGACGGCCGCGGCCCCCGTCGAGGTCTCGCTCGCGACCGAGAAGCCCTGTTGCTCCAGGAGGAACCGGAGCAGGTCGCGCATGAGGGAACGGGCATCGGCCACCACCGCGAACCGGTTGGACGGATGTGTGTTCATCGGGACCTCGCGCGCTCGACCCACCAGCCTTTGTAGCGCAGGCAGGTCGCGGGAACAAGCGCCCGGACGGGCCATCCGCTCCCGCCGAGCGCCGTCACCAGGTTGGGACGGCGGGCCGAAAGCGACCTACCGCACACGAGGGATGCCCCCGGAACACGGCGCTCAACGTCTTCGAAGGCAGTGGTTTCGACCATGTCCGCGGGTAGGCCGCTCCGCGCGACGACCCACGAGCGCGCCGCGCCCGAGTTTCCACACCTCGCCCGTCCCGAGCATCACGCCGCCCGGGACTCCGAGACGTCGGTCCCGTGCACGGTGGGTCCTAGGGCCCTGACCCTGGCGCACCCGGACGGGCGAGGGTCCATGACACTCGTGAGACCGCGATGCTGAACGGCATGATGCGAGTCCTGCTGCGCTCGCGCTTCCACGGTCTGGTCAGCGACGGGGTCGCCCTCCTGACCGTGACGGGGCGGACGAGCGGACGAGCGTTCCAGTTCCCGATCCAGTACGTCGAGCGGAACGGCGCACTGATCGTCCTCGCCGGTCGCGCCGGCGCCAAGACGTGGTGGCGGAACCTCCGGACGCCCGCCCCGGTCTCGATCCGGCTCCGCGGACGGGACGTAGATGGCACGGCGGTGGTGATCTCGTCTCCGGCTGACGCGGCCGAGGCCCTCCGGGCCTACGTCGATCGCTTCCCGAAGAGCGAACGCTCGCTGCATCCATCTGCCGCCGTGGGCGATCGCGCCGAGGGGTGGGACGGCCGCAACGTGTTCGTCCGGATCGATCTGGGGCGGACGAACGCGCGGAGCGTCGACGACGCACGAGGGCTCGACCGGAACCCTCAGTCTGAATCCTGACGCGGTGTCGTTGATACCCGGCCGACCCCGACCCGGCGGATCTTGTGGGCGCAAGAGGATCTGAACCTCTGACCTCTTCCGCGTCAAGCATGGCGCTGTTTCTTGAAGTCGCTGGTCAGAGGCTCGGATCCCGAGAACCGCAGGTCGGCCAGACTCTCCTGAGTTCCGTGGATCCCACTGACCGATGCCTCGTCCCGCCGTTCCGTCAACTTCTCGTCAACGCATGACGCCGCCGCTCCCAGAGCGATCGGACGAATCCCCGTTAGACGAGCTCCGAAGGGAAGCGTCCGACAGGCCCGGGGCTGATCTTCCAGCGCCGGAGGTTAGCGTCCCGCCGGAGTGGGGGGCGATGTGGACTGCAGTAACCGGAGTGGGCGAGGAGGCGTTTCTGGCCTCGCCGCAGCACATGGCTCAACCTAAACGGTCGCTCGTACGACTCACCCTCGTAGAACCGGATCGAGGGAGCCGTGAGGCGAGGCTGGATAGGCGCATCCGCGGTGGTGCTGGGGTCGCTTGTGCTCGTCGCCTGTGGCGAGGATCTCCCGAACGCCAGTGAACCCTCCGGCCAGGCGGCCACACAGGCGCCGGAACCGGAAGGTCGGATCGCGTTCGCACGCGGTGACCCAGACGTGGGAGAGATCGTCGTGTACACCGTGAACCCGGACGGAAGCGACGAGGAGCAGCTGTTCTTCGATGGGCATTCGGAGTTTCCGCACTGGTCGCCCGATGGAACCGAGATCCAGATCAACTGCTGCGGCGACGGGATGATCGCCCACTTCGTCGACCCCGACACCGGTGAGCTGACCCGCACGCTGCCTCCGCCCGATCCATCACTGGAGCTCTACTGTGGAAACTCCTGGTCACCCGACGGGAAGCGGATCACGTGCGAGGGGTACGGTGCGGACGATCCAGGCCTTAACGGTATCTACACGGTGCGCGCATCCGACGGCGGCGGCCTGCAACGGATCACCTCGACCCCCCATGGTGGCTACGACACGCCAGGCGACTACTCGCCCGACGGCGAGCGCCTGGTGTTCGCGCGGTTCATCGACGACGAGCCGGTCGGGGTCTTCGTGACCGGCCTCAACGGGTCTGGGCTGCGGCGGATCTCGCCGCCGGGCGTCCGCATCGACAACGCCGGGGCCTGGTCTCCCGACGGAAGCCAGATCCTGTTGGAGGTTTACGCCTCTGAGAACGTTCACGCCGAGATCTGGGTCGTGGACACCGACGGCGGCTCGCCACATGAGTTGGCAATCACCCCGGCGTGTGGCGGCGAGTTCTCCGATCCGAACGCGTATGGGTGCTTCGACCCGGCCTGGTCGCCCGACGGGACGAAGATCGTCTTCGCGCGTTCGAGCGCGGACGGGACGCGGAACATCTACATCGTGAACGCGGACGGGAACGGGCTCGTCCAGGTCACGGACGGAGGGAGCGACCATCAGCCGGACTGGGGCACGCCGGACACGGCCTGACCCCATCGGATCGGCGCCGCCAGCCGTCGGAGCCTGCTCCTCCGGCGACCGGCGACGCCCTCCGTGCGACGGCAGGACTCAACCTTGGAATCGGGTCGCGCGAGTGACCTCCACGGACCAAGATGCGCGTGAACGGCATCGCACGTCGCGAGGAGCAGGCTCGTGCTGGAGCGGTCGGATCCTACGGTCGAGGCATCCCCGGGGAGCTTCGAGGACTTCTACATGAGGGAGTACCTCCCCGTGGTCGGCCTCGCCTACGCTCTCTCCGGCTCTCGCTGGGGCGCGGAGGATCTCGCCCAGGAGGCGTTCCTCGCGGCGCACCGTGACTGGCACCGGATCTCGACGTACGAGCGACCCGGAGCATGGGTCCGCCGGGTGGTGGCGAACCTGTCCGTCTCCGGGTTCCGGCGTCGGGTCGCGGAGACGAAGGCCCTCGCGCGGGTCGCGCTCCTACGCGGCGAGGCGGTGCCGGACCTGGCGGCGGCAGACCCCGAGTTCTGGGCCGCCGTACGAGAGCTCCCGCGACGTCAGGCGCAGGTGGTGGCGCTCCATTACCTCGAGGACCGGTCCGTGGCGGACGTGGCGGGGATCTTGGACATGACCCTCGGCACCGTGAAGCGACACCTGTACGACGCGCGGCAGACGCTGGCTCGGCGTCTGGGGGTTCAGGAGGAGGAGGCATGACGCTCGACTCCCGCGGCCGCGAGGCGGGTCGTGCCTTCCGCGCTGAGATCGAACGCATGGAGACGACCGACACCGACTGGGTGTCGATCGAGCGATTCCAGCGGCTCCGCGCCGGCAAGCAACGGCGTCAGCGGATCGGCGCGGGGCTCCTCGCGGCGGCCGTGGCGGCGGCAGGGATCGTCTTCGTCACGCGCGCGTTCGATGATGCTTCGGAGCGAAACATCCCCGCCGCGCCCGGGCGGACTGGCGGCCTCGTCCTGTACGGCGACTGGGACGACAACCTGCAACAGGCCGACTGGTTCACGGTGCGACCCGACGGCTCCGAGCTGCACGATCTCCACCTAACCGCGACGTGCGCGGTGTGGTTACCGGATGCGACCAGGATCCTGATCACCAATGATGCCGCCGTCGGAGCCGGGACGCCGCTGCGCCCCGCGCTCGTCGACCCGGATGGCTCGAACCTCCGCCCCCTCGATGCGACGCGCAACCCGGATCTGAACCTCGGATGCGGGGACGTGTCGCCCGATGGCACGAGGATCGCGCTCGAGGGGTTCGGGCAGGACGGCCACGCCGAGCTGGACGGCATCTACTCCATCCGAGCTTCCGACGGCGGTGGGCTCGTTCGACTCCTCCAGGGACCGGTCTCACCTCCGAGGTACTCGCCGGATGCAACGCAGCTGAGCTTCTTCGATACGAAGGAAGGGATCAGCCCGACGGGATCGGGGGCGCTGTTCGTGATGGGAGCCGAGGGCACCGACCCGGTTCGGATCACGCCCTGGGGCTACGCCTTCGACGACCATGCATGGTCCCCCGATGGACGGTGGATCGTGTTCCAGAGACCGTACGGGCAGCTGTATCTCGTGCGGCCAGACGGCTCGGAGCTCCACCAGGTCCCGCTCAACCTCCCACCGGGCACCGGCGCGTTGAATCCATCGTGGTCCCCTGACGGGACGTGGATCGTGTTCAGCCTTCAGCGCTCGGACCAAGCCGAGATCTACATGGCTCGTCCCGACGGTACGGGACTTCGGAAGGTGACAAGTGCGCCCAACGCTCAGGGGCAACATCCGGACTGGGCAGCACCTTCGAGGTAGATGCTCAACTCATCCGCGCACCCGGTCCGGTGCGCTGAAGGAGTAGAGAGACCTGTGAACGAGGCCTGTTGTCGGTGGGCGCTAGAGGATTTGAACCTCTGACCTCTTCCGCGTCAAGGAAGCGCTCTCCCCCTGAGCTAAGCGCCCGCTCTGACCTGCACGTTTACCGCTCCGAGCCCTTGCACACCGTCAGCACAGCGCATAAGTGACAGGCGATAAGGGCGACCGAAGGAGCCTGAACCGTGCGGACCATGGCTGGCAGTCTAGCGGACCTCGACGTCCTCGCGTCATCCTGGCGCCTGTCGCTCGAGGCCGAGTGCAAGTCCCCCGCCACGATCACGTCCTACACCTACGCGACCACGCAGCTGTCGGCGTTCCTGCGTGAGAGCGGGATGCCGACCGACGTCGACAAGATCGCCCGCGAGCACATCGAGGCGTTCCTGGTCCACGTGATCGAGAACCGCCAGCGTCCACGGCCGAGACCCGCTACGGCGGCCTGCGCGGGTTCTTCGGCTGGTGCGAGTCCGAGGGGGAGATAGGGACCTCGCCGATGGCTCGGATGAAGCCGCCGAAGGTGGCCGAGCAGCCGGTGGCCGTCCCCACCATCGCACGGTCGTCAACGGTAGAGGTACGAAGGTCCTGTCTGGGATGGGCTCAGCACCGCCGCTCCGCCTCCCGCAGCATCCCGACGAGTACCGCCGCAGGTACGCCTCCTCGGCGTCGATTCGCGAGCTCAACCGTTTCAGTCTGACAGGGCCTCCGCAATGGGCATACCGACCGCCAGTGCCCCCAGCAGGAGGTTGGCTACGAGGCCCACCCAGCCGCCTCGGAAACCCTTACGGACAGAGCGGAGACCGAAGTACGCGCCGACGGCGAAGGGACCCCCCAACAGGGCCGCCAGGATGACAACCTTCCACAGCTCCCAAGGCCCCGCCTCCCCGAGCTTGAGGACCCTTCCGGCCAGGGCGAAGCCCACCAGTGGGGTTGCCGGCAGCCACCACAAGCAGTATCGCGATAGCCTGGACTCGCGGGCCCCGGGTATCTGCTGCGCTGACGAAGGACTTGGGGAGCCGGACGGAACGCGGACCTCGCTCATGGGCGGGCACCTCTGAAGACGAGAACATGTCAATCCTACGCCGCTCACGCTGTGTTCTAGGCCTCCCTGAGCATCCCGACGAGCACCGCCCGTAGGTACGGTCCTCCTCGGCGTCGATCAGGAGCTCGCCGAGCGCGCGCGTCGCCGGGTGGCGGTACTGCTCCCCCGATGTGGCCGGCACGGTCGAAGTCGGGGAGCGTGAGGGTGTAGAGGAGCTCGGCCCGCATGGCCGGGGTATACAGGGCGAGCGCATCCCGTAGCCCCTCCTCGAGCTCGAACAGGTTCATCCGCCGGCAGAGGCCGCAACGTCCGCGGCAGGCGCCGGCGTGGTCGGATCACCGGACGCTGGCCGAGCTCGTCGCTCACGGCGCGGACGCTAGCACGAGGTTCCTGCCGCGGGTGGAGCCGGACGGAACCACTTGCGAGAGGCGGGGTATCGGTTCACCATGGGAACCTCATGGACTTGGCCTGGATCGCAGCGGCGAGTATGGCTGCCATCCTGGCTTCGGTGCTGGCCTGGCTGTACCTCCACCGAAGGGACTCGCGGCGCCAACGACCGCCCGGCGACGAACCGCCCAATGCCATGACCTGGCCTCGCATCGGTCAGGGCCGTCAAAGGTGATGGTCCCGCTGCTGGTCACGGCGGTCGGCTTGCCGCTCATCAGCGGATAACATCGGCCGTTCCGCTCGCGCATGACGTGCATTTCCGCAGGTCAGCACACCGTTGAGCGCGGGGTAAGCATCAAGGAAGCGCTCTCCCCCTGAAGTTAAGCGCCCTGGCCCTGGGATCTGTAGGCGTCCGAGGACGCCTCCGAGGCGGGGACCGGAATTGAACCGGTGTACAGGGTTTTGCAGACCCTTGCCTAACCACTCGGCCACCCCGCCGGAGCGGGCCTCTCCAGCCCGACCTCAGTGTACGCGGAACGCGGAGAGGGACCCCTCCCGGGTCCCTCTCGCCAGAGCGGACGACGGGACTCGAACCCGCGACCCCCACCTTGGCAAGGTGGTGCTCTACCAACTGAGCCACGTCCGCGTGTTCACGAGTCTAGGCGCCTGCGTACGGGGCTTCAACCGGCCGCCGCCCGAAGGCCGGATGCCACCGCACCGGCCCGGACAGGTGAGCGCCCCGCCCGCCGAGCACCGCCAGCATGAAGTCCTCGACCGGGGTCCGCAGCCCGTAGCGCGACCCCGGTCGAACCCGAACCGTGGGTACCAGCCCGGGTCGCGATCAGGCTGACAGCCGGCTCGTGCCCGGACCCACCGCCTCCCGCACGCTCATCGCGTCCCGGTGGACCCGAATCCGCCCGGGCCGCGCGTCGTGTCCGGCAGTTCGTCCACGAGCACCGACCGGACGTCCGGAACCGCGACGATCACGAGCTGCGCGATCCGATCGCCCCGCGCGATCCGGACGGGCTGAGTCCGGTCGAGGTTCACGACCGCGCAGATCACCTCGCCGCGATACCCGGCGTCGATCAGGCCGGGCGCGTTCGCGAGCGTGAGCCCCTGCCGTGACGCCAGTCCCGAGCGCGGCAGGACGAGGCCGGCGTGGCCGGCCGGGATCGCGACCGCGAGGCGGGTCGGCACCATCGCGCGGTCGCCGGGCCCAACCTCGACGTCGGCGGCGGCGCGCAGGTCGAGCCCTGCATCGCCAGGGTGTGCGCGCTCGGGCAGCACGGCCCCGGGATCCAGACGTTTGAAGGGCAGGTCCATCGCCACGGAGTCTCGCAGAACGCCGAGGGCCGGGGACGAGCCCCGGCCCTCGATCGCCGCGTCGTCGCTCACGAGCAGCCGCTGGTGCTCCCGCAGCTCGGACAGACGTAGCACGAGCCGGCCGGCTGCATCTTCGAACCGCACGAGTAGCAGAGCGGGGCGTCCGCCGCCTGCCCCTGGGGCTGGGCCGTGACCTCGAGCGGCTCCGGCGCAGCCGGCACGGCCGGCGTATCGAGCTTCTCTGCCGTCTGGGCTGCCGCGATCTGCTTGCGCTCCTCGATCGATCGGATGCCCAGCGCCTCGCGCTTGTCCTCGGGCAGGTAGTCGAGCGCTAGACGGCGGAACACGTAGTCGACGAGCGACGTCGCGAACCGGATGTCTGGGTCGTTCGTCATGCCCGACGGCTCGAACTTCATGTTGATGAACTTCGCGACGTACGCCTCGAGCGGCACCCCGTACTGCAGGCCGATCGAGATCGCGATCGAGAACGCGTCCATGATCCCGGCGAGCGTCGAGCCCTGCTTGGAGGTCTTCAGGAAGATCTCGCCGAGGCCGTCGTCGGGGTATGAGCTTGCGGTGATGTATCCCTCGGCGTCGGCCACCTCGAACTTCGTGGTGATCGAGGGCCGCGAGCGCGGTAGACGCCTGCGGACGGGCTGCGCGAGCTCGGTCGGCGCGGTCACCGCCTTCGCACCCTTCTTCTTGTCGGCCGAGAGCGGCTGCGCGACCTTGCAGTTATCGCGGTAGATCGCCACCGCCTTCAGCCCAAGACGCCAGGACTCGACGAACAGCTCCTCGACCTCCTCGACCGTGGCGTCCTCGGGCATGTTGACCGTCTTGCTGATCGCACCCGAGATGAACGGCTGCGCAGCCGCCATCATCCGCACGTGGCCCATGTAATGGATGGGTTGAGCTCCCATCGCGGTGTCGAAGACCGCGTAGTGCTCGGGACGCAGGTGCGGCGCCTCGACCACCGAGTTGTGCTCCGCGATGTACGCGACGACGTCCTCGGTCTCGTCCGGCTGGTACCCGAGGCGCTCGAGGGCTCGAGGGACGGTCTGGTTCACGAACTGCATCGTCCCCCCACCGACGAGCTTCTTCGTCTTG
Source organism: Actinomycetota bacterium (assembly GCA_035718185.1). Taxonomy (GTDB): domain Bacteria; phylum Actinomycetota; class UBA4738; order UBA4738; family HRBIN12; genus HRBIN12. The sequence continues at coordinate 18,010 of DASTHN010000211.1, read as the reverse complement.
ACGAGCGCGAGCTCGGGCTCGATGCCGGTCGTGTCGCAGTCCATCATCAGCCCGATCGTGCCTGTCGGCGCGAGCACGGTCGCCTGTGCGTTGCGGAACCCGTGCGCCTCGCCGAGCGAGACGGCCTCGTCCCACGCGTTCTTCGCGGCCGAGAGTAGCGCCTCGGGCACCAGGTCGCCGTCGATGTGATCGGCGGCCTCGCGGTGCTTGCGCATCACTCGGAGCATCGGGTCCGCGTTCGGCGCGTACCCGGTGAACGGGTCCATCGCCGAGGCGATCCTCGCGCTGGTGCGATAGGCGTGGCCGGTCATGAGGGCGGTAATCGCGCCTGCCCATGCACGCCCCGCCTCCGAGTCGTACGGCAGGCCCCGCGCCATCAGCAGCGCGCCGAGGTTGGCGTAGCCGAGCCCGAGCTGCCGGTAGTCGCGCGCGTTCTTCGCGATCTTCTCGGTGGGATAGTCCGAGGGCCCGACGATGATCTCCTGAGCCGTGAAGACGATCTCGACCGCGTGCTTGAACGCCGCGACGTCGAAGTTCCCGTCCTCGTCGAGGAACTTCATCAGGTTCAGGGAGGCCAGGTTGCACGCGCTGTTGTCCAGGTGCATGTACTCGCTGCACGGGTTCGAGGCGTTGATCCGGCCGCTGGCCGGACACGTGTGCCACTCGTTCACCGTGGTGTCGAACTGCATGCCGGGGTCGGCGCACTCCCAGGCGGCCTGCGCGATCTGCCGCATGACATCGCGGGCGCGGGCCGTCTCCACCACCTCGTCGGTGGTGACCGTCTTGAGCTTCCAGTCCTGGTCCTGCTCGTAGGCCCGCATGAACTCGTCGCTCGCGCGTACCGAGTTGTTCGCGTTCTGGTACTGGATCGAGTAGCTGTCCTTCCCGTCGAGGTCCATGTCGAAGCCCGCGTCGCGAAGCGCCCGAGCCTTGTGCTCCTCGGTCGCCTTGCACCAGATGAAGTCGTGGATGTCCGGGTGATCGGCGTTGAGGATGACCATCTTCGCGGCTCGGCGGGTCTTGCCGCCGGACTTGATGGTCCCGGCACTGGCGTCCGCACCGCGCATGAACGACACGGGGCCGCTCGCGGTCCCGCCACCAGCCACACGCTCCTTCGAGGACCGGAGCCCGGACAGGTTGATCCCGGCGCCCGAGCCTCCCTTGAAGATGATGCCCTCCTCCACGTACCAGTTCAGGATCGACGACATGTGGTCGTCGACCGCGAGGATGAAGCACGCGCTCGCCTGCGCCGCGACCCCCGGCACGCCCAGGTTGAACCACACCGGCGAGTTGAACGCGGCCTTCTGATGCACGAGCAGGTGGGTGAGCTCCTCGGCGAACACCAGGGCGTCGCGGTCGGTCGCGAAGTAGCCCCCGTCACGACCCCACTGCGTGATCGTGTCGACGACACGGCCGATCAGCTGGCGAACGCTCGACTCCCGCTCCGGTGTGCCGAGCGTGCCTCGGAAGTACTTCTGCGCCACGATGTTCGTGGCGTTCTGCGACCACGACGTGGGGAACTCGACGTCCCGCTGCTCGAACGCGTTGCCACCCTCCTTGTAGTTCGGGATGACGGCGTCACGGCGCTCCCATCCGATCTCGTCGTACGGGTGGACGCCCTCCTTCGTGAAGTAGCGCTTGAACTCGAGCCCACTCCGGATGACCCGGACGTCGTTCTCCTTGGTCGCCACGTGCGATGCCCCCTTCCTGCGGCCCGACGGGGAAGATCCTCCTGGTTCCCGACCGTTCTCCGGTCGTCCGTTCCATCGAATGACAGGACTGTGATTCTGCTCCCGCCACGCCCCGACGTCAAGCGTTTCGAGTGCTAGATATCGTGGTTCCACGGGACTGGACCCACAAGATATTGTACCTTGGAGCGTTTCCGCAGGTCAGCGGCGTCGAGCTTTGTCGGGCTCCTTCTTCGCGAGCAGACCACCCAGTTCGCGCTCGAAGTCGGTGAGCTCCTGGAAGTCCTTGTAGACGCTCACGAAGCGCATGTAGGCGACCTGGTCGAGGCGCTGGAGGTGCTGGAGGACCTCGAGACCCACCTGCTGGGACGTGACGACCGGGCCCTTGCGCCGCAGCCGCGCCTCGATGCGGTCTACCACCCGGGCGACCTGCTCCGCGCTCACGGGCCGGTTGACGATGGCCTTGTGGATCCCCGTCACCATCTTGTCGCGATCCCACGGCTCCTTGGTTCCGTCTCGCTTGACGACCATGAGACCGAGCTCCTCGATCCGCTCGAACGTCGTGTACCGGCGTCGGCACGAGAGACACTCGCGCCGACGCCGGATCGCTGCGCCCTGCTCGGCGGGGCGGGAGTCCACCACCTTGTCGTCCTCGTGACCGCACCATGGACAGCGCATCGCCGAGATCCTCGCCTTCACCACAAGATGTGGTGGCCAGGCGCACGCTACCACGAGATGGAGTGGTCAGGCCGGGATCGAGAGGGTCTGCCCGGGCACGAGGGCGCCGGCACGCACGTCGTTGACCGCGGCGATCGCATCGACCAAGGAGCGGGGGTCCCGCTCGGGCGCGAACCGCGCCGCGATCGACCACAGCGTGTCGCCCTGGCGTACCACGTACGTGGCGTCGGCTTCGCGCACGGCCTCCTCCGGGTCGAGCGCCTTCGCGATCGGACCCGACCAGAGCCCGAGGACCAGGACGCCCGCGAGCAGAGTGCCGATCCGTCGACGGCGAACACGTGTTCGATGCATGGACCTCATGATATCGAACGCCCGTTCGGAGTCAAGGCCTGAACCGAACATATGTTTGAACGCCTCCTCGGGCCGTGCTAGCGTGGTCCGAGCGTAGGAGGAGGGACCGACATGGCGAACCCTGAGACGAACGGCCTCACCACGCGGCAGCTGCGGATCCTGGAGTTCATCCGGCGGACCGTGCGCGAGCGGGGGTATCCACCCACCGTCCGGGAGATCGGCGAGGCGGTGGGGCTCACGTCCTCGTCGAGCGTCCACGCGCAGCTCGCGAACCTCGAGCGGCGAGGGCTCCTCCACAAGGACCCGTCGAAGCCGCGCGCGATGGCGCTCGAGGCGCCGCGGGCCGACGGCGTCCCCGTCCCGCTCCTGGGCCGGATCGCGGCCGGCGTCCCCGTCCTGGCCGAGCAGCATGTCGAGGAGTACCTCTCGGTCCCCATCGGCTTCGTGGACGACACCGATCACTTCGCCCTCCGGGTCGCCGGCGACTCGATGGTCGGGGCCGGCATCCTCGACGCGGACGTCGTGGTCGTTCGCCGACAGGACGACGGCGACGACGGCGACATCGTCGCTGCGCTCGTCCCCGGACCCGCCGAGGACGAGGCGACCGTGAAGCGCCTCCGGCGGTCGCGCGGGATGGTGACCCTCCAGCCCGAGAACCCGGCGTTCGAGCCGATCGAGCTCGGGGCGCAGGGGCGGATCCTCGGCAAGGTGGTGGCGGTCCTCCGGAAGCTCTAGGCTCCGCCGTCAGGAGCCGGAGCAGCAGGAGGTCGTCCATGTCCGACCAGCGATCCACCGAGCTCGAACGCGCCATCGCCAGTCAGCCCGAGGAGCTCCGCAGGCTGCTTCGAACGCCTATCCCCCACGATATGGTGGAGCGCCTGCGCCAGGCGCACCGGATCTGGCTCGTCGGCACGGGCACGAGCCTCCACGCGGCCGAGCTCGGCGCCTCGATGTTCCACGACGCGGGCCGTGCGGCGTACGCCATGTCCTCGATGCGCTTCGTCAACTGGGCGCCGCCGATGGGGGCCGTCGACGCCGTCGTCCTGATCAGCCACAACGCAGGCGCGGAGACCGCATACGCGGCGGCGGCGTACACGATGGGGATGGACGCCGGTCTGCGCGTCATCCCGATCGTCCGCCGCGGTGGCGGGCTCGTGGGCGCGCTCGAGACGGTCGACAAGGAGCGCTCGCACACCTACACGGTGAGCTACACTGCGGCGCTGCTGATCCTGGCCCGGCTCGCCCACGCGCTCGGCGCCGAGGCATACGCGCCCGACACGCTCGAACGTCTGCCCGACGCCGTTCAGGCCGCGATCACCGATCCCGCCTCGGGCTCGATCCCTCAGCCCCAGAGAGCCCTCGTCCTGTTCGGCGAGGGGCCCGCCGCGGTGACCGCCCGCGAGGGGGCCCTCAAGGTCCGCGAGGCCGCGCGTGTCCTCGCGGAGGGCTACGACGTCGAGCAGCTGCTCCACGGGTCCGCGGTTCCGCTCGACGGCCGCGACCACCTGATCGCCCTGGCGCCGCCCGACGGCGACGGTCTCACCGCGGCCGTCGCGGCCGCGGCACGCGCGCAGAACATCCCCGTCACCGACCTCCTCGATGGGTCGGGCCTGCCGCCGATCCTCGCGCAGATCCCGCTCACCGTCCGACTCCAGCGGCTCGCACTGGGGTATGCGCTCGAGCGCGGGGTGGATCCCGATCTGGTGATCGAGGGGGCGTGGGCGGCCGAGGACCTGTGGGCGATCGGCGCACCGGGGGGTCCGGCGAGGACCTAGCTGCCTGCGGAGGGCGCCAGCGACCGCTCGTCCCGGATCGCATGCTCGCGGATCGCGGCGAAGACCCGCTCCCCCACCCGGGCGCGCACGAGCACCCCGTCCTCCCGCGGCTCCTCCGTCAGGACCTCGGCCTCGCGGTGGAGCAGCGCGAGCAGGTCGCCGCGTTCGAGCGGGAGCACCACGGTGACCGTCACCGGGAACCGCGGGATCGACACCGCCACACGCTGGAGGAGCCCGTCCAGGCCCTCCCCCGTCACGCTCGAGATGAGCGTCGCGTTCGGGAACCGCTCCGAGAGCCGGTCCCGCTCGCCGGCGTCGAGCAGGTCGACCTTGTTGAGCGCCACCACCTCGGGCACCGCGCCGGCCCCGATCTCGTCCAGAACCGTCCGAACCGCCTCGATCTGCCGCTCCATCTCGGGGCTCGCGGCATCGGCCACATGCAGGATCAGGTCCGCCCTCGTGACCTCCTCCAGCGTGGAGCGGAACGCCTCGACGAGATCGTGCGGGAGCTTGCTCACGAACCCCACGGTGTCCGACACGGTGGCGTCCCGCCCGTTCGGCAGGCGCAGACGCCGGGTCGTCGGGTCCAGGGTCGCGAACAGCTGGTCGGCGACGATGACGTCCGCCCTGGTGAGCGCGCGCATCAGGGTGGACTTGCCCGCGTTCGTGTACCCGGCGATCGCGATCTGGGGCACGCCCGAGCGCTCCCGGCCGGCCCGCTTCACGTCGCGCGTGCGAGACAGGTCCTTGATGTCCCGCTTCAGCTTCGTGATCCGGCGGCGGATGTGCTGACGGTCGATCTCCATCTTCGTCTCGCCCGGACCGCGCCGGGTCCCGATCCCACCGCCCATCCGGCTCATCGCCTCGCCCCATCCACGCAGGCGCGGGACGAGGTAGTTGAGCTGTGCGAGCTCCACCTGCGCCTTGCCCTCCCGGCTGCGGGCGTGCAGGGCGAAGATGTCCAGGATCAGTGCGGTGCGGTCGACCACCTTCACCTTCAGTCGCTCCTCCAGGTTCCGCAGCTGACCGGGCGAGAGCTCTCGATCCAGGATCACCGCGTGCGCGCCCGATGAATGAACGACCCGGTGGATCTCCTCCAGCTTGCCCTTGCCCACGTACGTCGCGGGGTCCGGGTCCTGTCGCGTCTGGACGATCCGCGCCACCGGCTCGGCCCCCGCGGAGTCCGCGAGCGCCGCGAGCTCGTCCAGATCCGACTCCTGCATCCCCGGGCCCACGCCGACCAGGACGGCCTTCTCGGTGACGCGCGGGCGCCACGTCGCCGCGAGCGGCGACTCCAGCATCGAGGTCTCGTGAACCCCCCGGCGGGATCTGCGCTGCTCGGCCATCAGGCCAGCGTCCGGGTCAGGCGGTCCATCGCCTCGTTCAGCCGGTCGTCGGGAACGGTCAGGCTGAAGCGCACGTATCCCTCGCCGCGCGCCCCGTACCCGTTCCCGGGCGCGACGAAGATGCCCGCCTCGTCGAGCAACCGATCGGCGAAGCCCGTGGAGGTCTCGCCCGCCGGCACCGGAACCCACACGTAGCAGGAACCCCGTGGTGGCTCGAGCGCCCACCCGAGCCCATCCAGTGCGCGTACGACGAGGTCGCGGCGGCGCCGGTAGGTGTCGCGGAGGGCCTCGAGGTGCTCCGGCGGACCCTCGAGGGCCGCGATCGCCGCCCGCTGGATCGCGGTGAACTGCCCCGAGTCCAGGTTGGTCTTCACGACGGCGAGCGCGCGGATCGCCTCCGCCGAGCCCGCCGCCCACCCGATCCGCCAGCCGGTCATGTTGAACAGCTTGGACGTCGACCCGAACTCGAGCGCGACATCCTTCGCTCCGGGCGCCTGGAGCACGGACGGCGCGACGTACCCGTCGAACGTGATCTCCGAGTACGCGGCGTCGTGGAGGAGGAGCAGGTCCTGCTCGCGCGCGAACCCGACCGCCGTCTCGAAGGTCTCCGGGTCGGCGACGGCGGCCGTCGGGTTCGTCGGATAGTTGAGCCACAGTACCTTGGTCCGCTCCGAGACGCGTGCGGTGGAGAGGTCCGGGCGGAACCCGCGCTCGGCAAGCATCGGCAGCGACACCGGCGTGGCCCCGGCCAGCCGGGTCGAGACCGCGTAAACCGGGTAGCCGGGATCGGGGACGAGCGCCTCGTCACCCGGGTCGAGGTACGCGAGCGCGATGTGCCCGATCCCCTCCTTCGAGCCGATCAACGCCATGACCTCGGTCTCCGGGTCGAGGTCGACGCCGAACCGGCGCGCGTACCAGGCCGCCACCGAGGCCCGGAACTCGAGGCTGCCGGAGTAGCTGGGGTACCGGTGCGTCGACGGGTCGCGGACGGCCTCACGCATCGCCTCGACGACGTACTCCGGGGTGGGCAGATCGGGGTCACCGACGCCGAGCGAGATCACGTCGACCCCCTGCGCCCGCTTGGCGGCGAGCTTCTTGTCGAGCTCGGCGAACAGGTATGGCGGGAGCGCCTCGATCCGCCGGGCGACCTTCACGCGAGTCCTCTCGTCGCGAGCCAGCCCGCGTCGACCGTAGCCTCGAAAACCCGCTCGGCGGGCCCGGTCAGCAAGACGTCGCCGTCGGTCCGCTCGACCGTCAGGACCCCGCCGGGGAAGCGCACCTCCGCGCGCGCGGGGACGAGCCCGGCCTCGTTCGCCGCGACCAGCGCGGCGCACGCGCCGGTCCCACAGGCCATCGTCTCCCCGGAGCCCCGCTCCCAGACTCGCGCTCGCAGACCGTCGCCCTCGAGCCCAACGAACTCCACGTTCGCCTGCTGCGGGAACAGGGGATCGTGCTCGATCCGAGGTCCGATCGCGGGCACGTCGATCGTCCGGGGATCGTCCTCGACGAAGAGCACGAGGTGCGGATTGCCCATCGAGACAGCGCTCGCCTTGTACGTCCTGCCGTCCACCTCGAACGGCTCCGTGAGGAAGGGGTCGGGGCCCTCGCCGGCCATGGGGATCCGTGCCCGCTCGAACGACGGCGCGCCCATCCCAACCGTGATCGAGCGAACGACGCCGGCGACGATCTCGAGCGACAGGTGCTTCGTCCCCCCCCGTGAGCCGACCCCGAGCCGCGTGGACGTCGTATGACCGCGTTCGAACACGAACCTGCCGAGGCACCGGATCCCGTTCCCGCACATCTCGGCGAGCGAGCCGTCCGCGTTGCGGTAGTCCATGAAGAAGTCCTCGCCGCCATCTCGGCCGCCGACCACGCGGATCACGCCGTCCGCCCCGACGCCGCGGTGCCGGTCACACAGGGCCGCCACCAGCCCTGCCGAGAGGGGACGCTCATCTCCCAGGTCCTCGAGCATGACGAAGTCGTTGCCCGTCCCGTGGTACTTCCAGAGGCGCATCGGCTCAGCCATCCAGGTATCCCACCAATCGCTCCGCGAGCGCGCCGGCCCCCCGGGCTCCGGCCGGGAACCAGTGGACCCGCGGGTCCCGCCGGAACCACACCATCTGCCGGCGCGCGAGCTCGTTCGTGCGTCTCACCGTGCCCTCCACGGCCGCGGCGAACGTCATCTCCCCGGCCAGGTGGCGGGCGAACTCAGCGTACCCGATGGCCTGCGACGCGGTGAGCCATGCGCCGAAACCCCTCCGCACGAGCCCCGCGACCTCGTCCAGCAGCCCCCCCTCGAGCATGGCCTCCACCCGACGCTCGATCCGTCGGGCGAGCAAGGGGCGCGCGACCTCGATGCCCGCGGCGCGGACGCGCTCCGGTCGGAACCGGTCCCATCCCTGGGCGAAGCTCGAGAACCGCCGTCCCGTGATCGCCGCGACCTCCAACGCACGGATCGTGCGCCGGACGTTCTCCGGTTGGATCCGTCCCGCCGCGACCGGGTCCAGGTCCGTCAGACGCTCGTGCAGGGCCGCGGCGCCGACCGTTGCGGCCTCGACCTCGAGCGCGGCCCGCGTCTGCGGGTCGGTCCCCGGGAACTCGAGCTCGTCGACGACCGCCCGGAAGTACAGACCCGAGCCGCCGGCCAGCAACACGGCGCGACCACGCTCCCGCACGCCGCGTACGGCCTCGAGCGCGAGGCGCTGGTAGCGCGCCACGCTGAACGGCTCGGGGGGCTCGGCGACGTCGATCAGGTGGTGCGGGATCCGGGCACGGTCCTCGAGGGTCGGCTTTGCCGTTCCCACGTCCATCCCGCGGTACACGAGCATCGAGTCGACGCTCACGATCTCCGCGCCGAGCGCCTCGGCGACGGCGATCGCGGCCTCGGTCTTGCCGGAGGCGGTGGGGCCGACGATCGCGAGGAGCGGAGCAGCCGCCATCAGCCGAGGGCAATGGGCTCCCGCACGACCGGCTCCCCCTGGAGGTGGTGCGGATGGGCCGAGCGGATCGTCGCGTCCACGAAGGTCCCCGGCGCGATCTCACCCGGCAGGTGGACGACCTTGTTCGTCCGCGTGCGGCCCTGCATGCCGCCCTTGCGCCCCGTCCCTTCGACGAGGATCTCGAGCGTGTCCCCGACGTGCGCCCGCATCACCTCGAGCGAGATCCGCTCCTGCAGCTCGACGAGGCGATCGAACCGAGCTTGGACGACCGCCTTCGGGACCTGATCGGGCATCTGCGCCGCACGGGTCCCCGGCCGCGGCGAGTACTGGAACGTGTAGGCCTGGTCGAACCGAGCGCGCTCGACGACCTCGAGCGTGTCCGCGAAGTGGGCCTCGGTCTCGCCCGGGAACCCGACGATGAGGTCCGTCGTCACGGCGATGCCCGGGATCGCCGCACGGATCTCCCCCAGCCACTCCAGGTACCGCTCGCGCCGGTAGGAGCGCTGCATCGCCCGCAGGACAGCGTCCGACCCCGACTGGAGGGGGAAGTGGATGTGCTCGCACACCTTCTCGCTCTGCGCCATCGCGTCGATCACGTCTGGCGTGAAGTCGTGCGGGTGTGGGCTCGTGAAGCGGATCCGCCGGATGCCCTCGACCTCGTTCACCGCCCGGAGCAGATCCGCGAAGAGCGGGCGTCGTGGCGACTCGGGAACCGTCACGTCGCGCCCGTACGTGTTCACGTTCTGGCCGAGGAGCGTGATCTCGACGACGCCTCGGAGCGCGAGCCCTTGGACCTCGGCGAGCACGTCACCGATCGCGCGCGATCGCTGGGGACCGCGCACGAGCGGCACGATGCAGAACGTACACGCGTTGTCGCATCCGATCGAGATCGAGACCCAGGCGTGATGCGCGACCGCTCGACGCGCGGGGAGCGCGCTCGGGAACACCTCCGTGTACTCGCGCACGTCCATCTGCGGACCCTCGGTCCTTGCACGCTGCAGCAGGTCGAGGAGCTCGGGCAGCGCGTGCGTGCCGAGCACCACGTCGACCCACGGCGCGCGCTCCTGGATCGCCCCTCCGTCCTTCTGCGCCAGGCACCCGGCGACGACGATGCGCAGCGACGGGTTCCGCTCCTTCAGCGGACGCAGGTGGCCCAGGTTCCCGTACAACCGGTTGTCGGCGTTCTCCCGGATCGCGCATGTGTTGAACACGATCACCTCGGCCTCGGGCGCCTCGTCGGTCGGCACGTACCCGTCCTCGGACAGCAGGCCCGCGATCCGCTCGGAATCGTGCTCGTTCATCTGGCACCCGAAGGTGCGCAGCAGGTATCGGCGTTCGCCCATCGCACCCAACGCTACTTCGCGTACTCCACCGAACGGGTCTCGCGCACGACCGTGATCTTGATCTGCCCGGGGTACTGCAGCTCCTCCTCGACCTGCTTCGCGATGTCGCGGGCCATGACCTGGGCTTGGAGGTCGTCGATCTCCAGGGGCTTCACCATCACGCGGACCTCGCGGCCGGCCTGCATCGCGTAGGTCTTCTCGACGCCGGGGTAGGACGTGCAGATCTCCTCCAAGCGCTCGAGCCGCTTCACGTACGTCTCCAGGCTCTCGCGCCGCGCCCCGGGGCGCCCCCCGGAGATGCCGTCGGCGATCTGCGCGACCACCGCCTCGATCGTCCGCTGCTCGACCTCGCCGTGGTGCGACTCGATGCAGTGGACCACCTCCGGCGCCTCCTTCAGCCGACGGGCGATCTCGGCACCGATGATCGCGTGGCTCCCCTCGACCTCGTGCGTCACCGCCTTGCCGATGTCGTGAAGGAACGCACCGCGCTTCGGCACGCCCGGATCGATCCCCAGCTCGGCCGAGATCGCACCTGCCAGGTGCGCCGACTCCACGAGGTGCTTCAGCACGTTCTGCCCGTACGAGGTCCGGAACTGGAGACGCCCGAGGAGCTTGATCATCTCCGGATGGATGTCGGTGATCCCGACCTCCATCGCAGCTTCCTCTCCCGCGCGCCGGATCTGCTCCTCGATCTCGCGCTGCGACCGCTCGTGCATCTCCTCGATCCGCGCGGGATGGATCCGTCCGTCGGCGACGAGCTTCTCGAGCGTCATCCGGGCGGTCTCCCGGCGAACGGGGTCGAAGCACGACAGGACCACGGCCTCCGGCGTGTCGTCGATGATGAGGTTCACGCCGGTCGCCGCCTCGAAGGCGCGGATGTTCCGACCCTCACGGCCGATGATCCGGCCCTTCATGTCCTCGCTCGGAAGCGAGAACACCGATACCGTCGATTCGCTCGTCTGCTCGGAGGCGACCCGCTGGATCGCGATCGTCACGATCTTGCGCGCGCGCTCCTCGCCGTCCTCGCGAGCCCGCTGCTCGATCTCCCGGACCTGCTGCATCGCCGTACGCTTCGCCTCGTCGAGCATCTGGGTCGCGAGGGCGTCGCGCGCCTCCTGCTGGGTCATGCGCGCGATCGTCTCGAGCTGCGTTCGATGCTGCTCGGCCGCCTGCTCGAGCTGTTGGCGGACCATCTGGAGCGTCTTGTCGCGGTCGGTCAGCTCCCCCGCCCGCTCCTCGAGTTCCTCGCCCTTCCGATCGAGCGCCTCCTCCTTCCCCACCAGACGTTGCTCCTGCCGCTCGACCTCCTCCCGCCGAGACCGCAGGCTCTCCTCGGCCTCGCGGCGCAACGCGCCGATCTCGTCCTTGGCCTCGACGAGGGCCTCACGGGTGAGGCGCTCCGCCTCCCGCTCGGCCTCGAGCACCACCTTCCGGGCCCGGGCCTCCGCGCTCTGCGCCTGGGACTGCGCCACCGCCTTGCGGACGAGGAAGCCGACCCCCACGCCCACCGCCAGGGCCACGACCCCTACCACCACCGGTTCCATGGACGTTCCTCCGATACACGAAAGCCGAACAGAGGCCTCCTCGAGGCCCTGTTCGGCCGTGCGTTCGGATGGGATGGATCAGCGCAGCGCGCCGGTTGGCGGCTCGCGCCCTCCGATCGTGTCTTCTTCCTGCGGCGTCGGGCTTTTCACGGTGTCAGGCACAGGCGAACAGTTGTGCTTCGATGAGACCTACCTTGGAGGTCCAGGGTACGGCTTCCCCGGATGTGAGGCAAGGGTTCAGACCTGGGCGCCGTCGATCCCGAGGGCCGAGCGGGCCGCCCGGCGCGCGGTCTCGGGATCGTGCCCTCGCCGTACCAGGAACGACACGAGACGCGCGAACGCCCTCTCCGGGGACACCCCCCGAAGGTGCTCGGCCCTGGACCGGGCAAGAACCTCCGCACGATCCGCATCGTCCCCGGGAGCCTCCGCGAGAGCGCGCTCCACCGTCTGGCGATCGACGCCCTTGGCCGCGAGCCCCGAAGCGACGGCCCGGCGCCCGGCCCGGCGCGTGACGAACTGGTGCTCGGCGAACTCGCGCGCGAACCGCTCGTCGTCGATCAGGCCGACGGCTTCCAGTCGGTCGAGCTCCCCCGCGACCTCCCCCGGATCGAACCCCGCCCGGAGCAGACGCAGCTCGAGCTCGCGCCGCGAGCGCGGCCGCACGGAGAGCAGGCGGAGGGCGCGCTCGTGACAGTCCAGCGGATGCTTCGCCGGGCCCCCTCGCCGATGGCCAGCCACGGAGCGCCTCCCGTCAGTCAGCCGGCCGTCGCCCCCGTCGTCTCGCGCTCCTTCGACGTCTTCGGGGGAGATGGCTCCTCGTCGCCCACGACGATGTCGGTCACGACCTCGACCGGCGTCTCGTCCCCCTCGGCGCCGAAGACCGTGAGGCCGACCGCCTCGCGCACCTTTCGCTCGATCTCGGCGGCGATGTCCTGGTGCTCGACGAGGAACTGGCGCGCGTTCTCCCGCCCCTGACCGAGCTGGTCGCCCTCGTACGTGAACCACGCCCCGCTCTTCCGGACGATCTCCATGTCCACGCCGACGTCGAGGAGGCTGCCCTCCTTCGAGATCCCGAGCCCGTACATGATGTCGAACTCGCACTGACGGAACGGTGGCGCAACCTTGTTCTTCACCACCTTGACCCGCGTGCGCGATCCGACGACGTCGGTCCCGTCCTTGAGGTTCTCGATCTTGCGGACGTCCATGCGGACCGACGAGTAGAACTTCAGGGCCCGTCCCCCCGGCGTGGTCTCCGGGTTGCCGAACATCACGCCGATCTTCTCGCGCAGCTGGTTGATGAACACCGCTGTGGTCTCGAAGCGCGAGAGCGAGCCGTTCAGCTTCCGCATGGCCTGCGACATCAGGCGCGCCTGGAGACCCACGTGCGTGTCGCCCATCTCGCCCTCGATCTCCGCGCGCGGCACGAGCGCGGCGACGGAGTCGATCACGACGATGTCGAGCGCCCCCGAGCGCACCAGCAGGTCCGCGATCTCCAGCGCCTGCTCGCCCGAGTCCGGCTGGGAGACGAGCAGCTCGTCGATGTTGACGCCGAGCCGCTGGGCGTACGTGGGGTCGAGCGCGTGCTCCGCGTCGACGAAGGCTGCGATGCCGCCCTGCCGCTGGGCCTCGGCGATCATGTGCAGGCACACGGTGGTCTTGCCCGAGCCCTCCGGGCCGAAGACCTCGACGATGCGCCCGCGCGGGATGCCGCCGACGCCGAGCGCGATGTCGAGCGCGAGCGAGCCGGACGGGATCACCGAGATCCCCGCCCCCATCGGGTGCTCCCCGAGCTTCATCACCGCGCCCTTGCCGAACTGCTTCTCGATCTGCGAGAGCGCCACGTCGAGCATCTTGTCCCGGTCCATGCGCCGATCTCCCTTCTGGTCCCTCGCCCACCGAGCGACGGCGCCGGCGAGCCCCTCCCCGTCTTCCGGGCGGACGCTACCGCGAGGGTCTGACATGTCTCACACCCCTGTGATTACAGCCCTGGAACTCCGAACTGGCAAGCGCAGGCTACTCGAACGGGTGTTCGAGGTCAAGCATCGGCGCGACCGAGCGGGAAGGTCGCGAGCGTCTCGTACACCGGTGCCGGCCGCTGCAGGTGGCTCCGGTACACCACCAGCCACCCGACCCCGAACGCACGGCTCTCCAGGCCGATCTGGGACAGGTCGTCCTCGAGCCGGACCGGCGGGTCGAACCGCGCCACCGTGAGATGCGGCGTGAACGCTCGCTTCTCGGGGCGAAAGTCCTCGGCGAGCGCGGCGCCCAGGGCGGAGGCGAGCTTCGCCAGACGGGCCCCGGGATCCTCGAGCCCCACCCACAGGACCCGCGCCCGGCGCGCCGACGGGAACGCCCCGAGCTCGGCGACCCTGGTCTCGAACGGGTCGTGCGCCGCGGCCACCTCCCCCACCGTCCGGATCACGTGGTCGACGAGCCGCGGCCACGTCGTGCCGAGGAACTTGAGCGTCACGTGCTGGTTGCGCGTCGGCACCCACCGGGCCCGCGGGAACCGCTCGCGGAGCGGCGCGACGCCATGCTCGACGAGCGCCAGGACGACCTCGGGCAGGTCGATCGCCACGAACAGCCGCAGCGGCGTGGCCTCGGGGCGGGAGGCGCGATCGCGCGCCATCACGCCGGCAGCGACAGCCCGGTCAGCTGCCGCCGGACCAGATCGAGGGCCGCCTGCTCGGCCAGGCGGCGCACGAAGGCGCGGTCGCCGGGCCAGCGCAGCATCCGCTGGTGACGCACATCGCCCGTCTCGAGGGCGACCCACGCCTGCCCGGGTTCCGCTCCGGCGTGCGGCTCGGGCCCCGCCGCGCCGGTCAGGCTCACCGCCACGTCGGACCCGAAGAGCCGCCGGGCGCCCGCGGCCATCTCGGCCGCGCACTCCCGGCTCACCGGGCCGTGGAGCTCGAGGGTCGAGGCCCTCACCCCGAGCACCGAGCGTTTGGCCTCCTCGGTGTACGTGACCGCGGAGCCGAGGAAGTACGAGGACGCACCCGGCACGCTCGAGATCCGTGCGCCGAGCTCCCCACCCGTGAGCGACTCGGCGCACGCGATCGTTCGGCCGCCATCGAGGAGGAGCCGGCCCACGGTCTCCTCCAAAGACTCGTCGCCGGTCGAGTACACGACGTCGCCGAGCCGCGCGGCGGCCTCCTCGGCGACGGGGCGGATGAGGGTCTCGGCCTCCTCGCGCGTCGCGGCCTTCGCCGTGAGCCGCACCCGGACCTCGCCGCCACCGGCGAGGTAGGCCACGGTGGGGTTGGTGGAGCCGTGGAACTGGTCGTCGAGCAGCTCCGCGACCCTGGACTCCGCCATGCCCACGCAGCGCAGGATCACGGAGACGAGCGCCGACGGGCCGGACAGGGCCGCGAGCTCCGGCAGGACCGTCCCGAGCATCATCTCGCGCATCTCGGCCGGCACGCCGGGCAGCGCGTACACGCGGCGACCGTCCACGTCGACGACGAGCCCCGGCGCCGTCCCCCTGACTGGGACGATCTCCCGGCCACCCTCCGGGACGTCGGCCTGGAGGAGGTTCGACACGGGCATCTCTCGGCCCGTCGCCGTCCATCGGGCCCGCAGGCGCTCCTCGATCCCGGGATCCCGGCGCAGCCGCACCCCGGCCGCCGCCGCGAGCGCCTCTCGCGTCACGTCGTCCTGGGTCGGACCGAGGCCTCCGGTCGCGATCACGAGGTCGGCGCGGGTCACGCCGAGCCGGAACGCCTCGACGATGCGTCCGACGTTGTCGCCGACGACCTGGTGGTGGAGCACGTCGACGCCGATCTCGGCCAACCGCTCGCTGATCCAGGCGGCGTTCGTGTTCGCGATCTGGCCGAGGAGCAGCTCGCTCCCGACGCCGAGGATCTCCGCCCGCACCGACTCACCCCGCGGGGCTCGGGTCGGCCTCGTAGGTGAACGTCTGGTGCCAGGGCTTGCCCTCCTTGCCCGGGAAGCCCAGATCCTTCCCCGCCACGGTCACCTGCACGGTCGAGCCGCTCGACAGCCGAACGTCGAGCGTAGTGTCGGCCTCGAACGACCTGCCCTCCCCCGGTTCGAGGTCGTAGGGCCGCGGCTCGCCGCCGTCGATCGTGATGGTCACCTCCACGGGCTCACGCGCGAGCACCGTGAGCGTGATCCCCGGGGGCGGCGGCTGCTCCACCGCGACCGAGGGCTCCGACAGATCGGCCGGGGGCGGCGCGGGATCGCGTGCCGACAGGATCCCGAAGGCCGAGGCCAGGATCAGGACCGTCGCCGCGATCATCACCACCAGGCGCGCGTTGTCCCGTCGCCTCGGGAGGGTCAGGTCGGTCTCGGTGGGCGGCTTCGGGGGCGGAGGGGCCGCCACGGCCTCCTCGGCGTCCCCCCCGTAGACGGTCAGGACGCGGTCGGCGGGCACGCCGAGGTAGGTCGCGTACGATCGGAGGCAGCCCCGCACGTGGACGTCGCCGAGGAGTCGATCGAACTCCTCTGCCTCGATCGCCTCCAGGAACTCGGCACGGATGCGCGTGTCGCGGGACGCCTCGGCGAGGGAGACGCCCCGTCGCTCTCGCGCCTTCCTCAGCGCCGGACCGAGCCCGATGCTCGATCGTTGCACGCGATCCTCCCGGCCACGGGTCCCCCGTATGCTAGCCGAACCCCCTGCTACCCTCCGGTCGTGGAGGCCGAGGTCGTCACCGTCGTCGTCGAGATCCCCAAGGGCTCGCGCAACAAGTACGAGCTCGACCCGCAGACGGGTGCGATCACGCTCGACCGCATGCTGTTCACCTCGATGCAGTACCCGGCCGACTACGGCTTCATCGAATCGACGCTCGCGGGCGACGGCGACGCGCTGGACGCGCTCGTGTTCGTCGGCGAGCCGACCTTCCCGGGCTGTCGGATCCGTGCTCGGCCGGTCGGGCTGTTCCGCATGCGGGACGAGAAGGGCCCGGACGAGAAGATCCTGTCCGTGCCGCTCAAGGACCCGATGTGGTCGCACGTGCACGAGCTCTCGGACCTCAACCCGAACCTGTTGAACGAGATCGAGCATTTCTTCGCCGTCTATAAGGACCTCGAGGGGCACAAGGTCGCGCTCGGCGGGTTCGGCGAGCGCGCGGAGGCGCTCCGGGTCATCGCCGAGGCGCGGGCCGCCGCGGGATAGGTTCCGGTCGCGTGCCAAGGGCCTAGGCCGCACGCCCGATGTGCGGGACCGGGGCCGGGGATATCGTGGGAGTCGTTCGGACCCCACTGACCGGAGCGACGGCGTGGCAGCGCAGGTGATGTCCCAGCTGGATGGGTCGCCCTTCTCCGTGATCCGCGCCCCGAGCACCCGAGAGCTCGAGCGCGAGGGACGCGTGAGCTACGTGCTCCTGTCCGGCCGGCAGGACGATGGCCTCTGGGGTCCGGTCGGCGCCGTGTGGCTCTCCGACGACGCGGACCGCGGGGGCTTCCTCGTGAGTCCCTGGGCGCTGTGGGAGGGCAGCGAGATCGTGCGCGGCTACCGGAGCGCCGTGCGGCGCGGATGGACCCCGCAGGAGATCTACGGCTACTGGCAGCGCGAGGTATGGACCCGCGGGTACACGGTCTTCGAGGAGCGCTCCGCAGAGTCCCTGTACCTGTTGAACGAGCTGGTCTCGGCCCTGTAGGCGCCGGGCCTCAGCCCGCGTGCGCCGAGCGCGACTCCTCCCACTCCTCCGGCGTGACCAGGACGTCCCGCGCCTTGGAGCCGAGCGAGGGCCCCACGATGCCCCGCTCCTCGAGCAGGTCCATGATCCGTCCCGCGCGCGCGAAGCCGACCTTCAGCTTGCGCTGCAGCATGCTCGTCGAACCCAGCTGCGAGCGGATCACGAGCTCGGTCGCCTGACGGAGCAGCTCGTCGTCGCCCTCGAGACCCTCGTCGTCGCCCTCGACGGGGGGGCGACCGAACCCCTCGACGTGCGCCTGGTACTCGGGCTCGCGCTGGGCGCGGACCCAATCGCCGATCTGCTGGATCTCCTTCTCGGTCACCCAAGCCGCCTGGAGTCGTGTGGGCTTCGACGCGCTGGAGGGCGCGAACAGCAGGTCGCCGTGGCCGACGAGTTTCTCGGCGCCGTTCATGTCCAGGATGACCCGGCTGTCCGCCTGGCTCGAGGTCATGAGCGCGATCCGGCTCGGGATGTTCGCCTTGATCAGACCGGTGACGACGTCCACGCTCGGCCGCTGCGTCGCGACGACGAGATGGATGCCGACCGCGCGAGCCATCTGCGCGATACGGCAGATCGCGTCCTCGACGTCGCGCGGCGCCACCATCATGAGATCGGCCAGCTCGTCGATCACGACGACGAGGTATGGGAAGTCGACGACGGTGTCCTCCTGCCCAGGCGGGATCCGA
>DASTHN010000210.1:0-27313 GCA_035718185.1 Actinomycetota bacterium | reverse complement strand
GTGGCGGCGGCGGCTCAAGCTCCGCCTGTTCCGCCTGAACCGGCCGATCTCGTGGCGGTACGACCGGCTGCTCGGCGACCTGGGTGAGCTGAACGCGGCGCTGGCGGACCGGGTGGCCCAGCTCGAGGCCGAGGTCGAGCGCCTGCGCGCGAAGGTGGGCGACCGGTGAGGATCGCGGTCGTCCACCCGCAGACGCCGTTCACCAGGGGCGGGGCCGAGACCCATACGGAGGCCCTCGTCGCCGCGCTGAAGTCCGCGGGGCACGAGGCCGAGGAGGTCGTGATCGCCGGCAAGTGGTACCCGGCGACCGAGCTGGTGCACCAGATGGCCGTGTGGCGCTCACTCGACCTGGCCGAGTCCAACGGCCTGCCGATCGACATGGTCATCGCCCTGAAGTTCCCCGCCTACCTGGTGCCGCACGAGCGCAAGGTCGTGTGGCTGATCCACCAGCACCGGAGCGCGTACGAGCTGTGGGATCACCCCGAGTTCGCCGACCTGTCCCGGCAGGAGGAGGGGCCGGCGGTCCGCGACATGGTCTGGCGTTCGGATCGGCTCGCGCTCGGCGAGGCCAAACGGATCTTCACGAACTCGCAGAACGTGCGGGACCGCCTGTGGTCCTCGATCCGCCTGTCGAGCGAGGTCCTGTACCACCCCTCGCCGGTCGTCGAGGCGCTCCTGCCGATGGAGCCCGGCCCGTACGGCGACGCGATCTTCTACCCGAGCCGGCTGGAGTCGCTGAAGCGCCAGTCGCTCGTCGTCGAGGCGATGCAGCACGTGACCACCCCCGTCCGGCTGATCCTGGCCGGCGGCGGGCCCGACCAACCGGCGATCCGGGACCTGATCGCGAAGCTCGGCGTCGGCGGCAAGGTCGAACTGGCCGGGCGCGTGCCGGACGAGCGGCTGTACGAGCTGTTCCTCGGTGCGCTCGGTGTGTACAACGGCCCGTTCGACGAGGACTACGGGTACGTCACGCTCGAGGGCTACGCGGCGCACCGGCCGGTGGTCACGCTCACCGACGCCGGGGGTCCGCTCGAGTTCGTGACGGACGGCGAGACCGGCCTGGTCGCCCCGCCCGAGCCGAAGGCGATCGCAGGGGCCTTCGACCGCCTCTACGTGGACCGGGCGCTCGCGAAGCGGCTGGGGCAGGCCGGCAACGCCGTTCTGCGGGAGCGCGTCCCCGGCTGGCCCGAGGTCGTCGCCCGTCTGACGGAGTGATGGTGCGCAACCCGATCGCCGGCGCCGCCCGTCGGATCCTCCACTGGGACCACCGGATGGATCCCCGGATCGCATACCTGTCGCCGCTTCCGCCGGCCCCCACGGGCATCGCGAGCTACTCGAAGGCCGTGCTCGATGGCCTGTCGAGGATCGGCTATGGCCGGGGCGGGCACAGCCTGGATCCGATCTGGCCGATCGAGCCGCGGCACGAGGGCACGATCCCCTGGCATGCGATGGGGATCTACCACCTGGGCAACAACGTCGGGTTCCACCGAGACATCTACCGGCACGCGATCCAGACGCCGGGGCTGGTGGTGATCCACGACCTGGCGCTCGACGACTTCGTGCGGGGGATGATCGCGGGGGGCGACCCGCTCGGGCACCAGGCGGTGCGCGAGGGCCTCCTGAACGCGCCGAAGCTGGGGAGCCTCGAGGACGCCGTCCGCAACGAGCCCCTCCGCATCCCGTTCGTGGCCCATGCGGCCCGGCGCGCCCGCGGGATCGTCGTCCACTCGGCCTTCGTCGAGCGCTACCTGCGCGCGTTCGGATGCCGGACCCCCGTATCCGTGGTCCCGCACCCGGTGGTCGAGACCGAGGGCGCCGTCCGCGCCGCCCAACGCCGCCGCCCGGTCCTGCGTGCCGGCCTGGAGGTGCTCGGCATGCGCCGGCTCGTCGTGGCCGCGGGCGACCTGAACGAGGCGAAGCTCCTGGACCGGGTGCTGGCCGCCGTCGCCCGGCTGCCGGAGGACGTCCATGTGGCGCTCGTGGGCAGGCGGATCGAGGGGTACGACGTCGACGAGGTCGTCGCGGCGAGCGGTCTCGGCGGCCGCGTCTCGCTCCGTGCCGACGTCAGCGACCAGGACTTCCTCGGATGGCTGTGCGCCGCGGACGTCGCCGTCGACCTGCGTTTCCCCCACCGCGGCGAGGTGAGCGGCTCACTCGCTCGCGCGATGCAGTGCGGCCGCGCGACCGTGGTGAGCGGCACCGGGACGTACCTGGACGTGCCGGCCCACCGGGTCGTGCACGTCTCGGCCGGCCGGGTCGAGCCCGAGGAGCTGGCCGCGGCCCTCGGCCGACTGCTCGACGACCCGAACCTGCGCGCGCGCATCGGCGGGGCCGCGCGCGAGCACATGGCGTGGCTCGCGAGCACCGACGCCACGGCGCACGCGTACGAGGGGGCGATCGACGGCACGCTCGCCCTTGTCCAGGACCCGGCGCGCCGAGCGCTGGCGAGGTGGGCCGGCGCCCTGGTCGACATGGGGCTGACCGAGGCCGACCTGGACCGCGGCTACGGCACCGCGTACGCGCGAGCGCTGGACGGGTTCACGGCGCGGGCGGAGCAGGCGCCGTGACCGTCGAGGCGGGCTCCATCGAGCGGACCTCCGAGCCGCCGCGGCTGCGCGTCGCTCGGCGCCTGCGCGTGCTGGTCGCGCACCGCGAGGTCCTGATGAACCTGGTCCGCAAGGAGTTGAAGGTCAAGTACGCCGCGTCGATCCTGGGCGCGGTCTGGTCGCTCCTGAACCCGCTCGTGTACCTGGCCGTGTTCTCGTTCGTGCAGAGGGTGCTCGGCGGCGGGATCCCCGACTTCCCCGTGTACCTGCTCTCGGGGCTGCTGGCATGGAACCTGTTCAGCTCGGCGCTCACGAGCGGGGCGCGCTCGGTCCTGGACAACGCGAACCTGGTGAAGAAGGTCGCCTTCCCGCACGAGATCCTGCCGCTCTCGGCGGTGGGGGTCGCGCTCGTCGACTTCGTGCTGCAGTCGGTCGTCCTGTTCCTGTACATCCTGATCTCCGGGCACGGGCTCCACTGGCCCGAGCTGGCGCTGTGGCCGCTCGCGTTCGTGACGCTGCTCGTCGTCACGGTGGCGCTCTCGATGTGGTTCGCGGCGGTGAACGTGCGGTACCGCGACGTCGGCCACCTGCTCGGGATCGCGCTGCTCGTGTGGTTCTGGGCCACGCCGATCGTCTACGCCAGCTATCAGGCGCAGCGGCTCGCCGAGGGCGGAGAGTGGCTCGGGATCCCGCGTTTCGTCTTCTACCTCCTGAACCCGCTGACCCCCGCGGTCGAG
Organism: Actinomycetota bacterium; assembly: GCA_035718185.1. Taxonomy (GTDB): domain Bacteria; phylum Actinomycetota; class UBA4738; order UBA4738; family HRBIN12; genus HRBIN12. Next base: position 24,030 of record DASTHN010000210.1, on the reverse strand, counting down.
GGGTTCCACGTCGCCCTCTACCAGCCCGCGGAGGGCGCGGCGCCGGTCCTGTTCGACGTGAGCCTCGGCTGGATGGCCGGCGTGCTCGGGATCGTGCTCGTGGCGTCGATCGTCCTGCTGCGCTTCACGTGGGGCGTCTTCTTCAACCGCTCGGCCGACTTCGCGGAGGAGCTGTGACGACGGCCCCCGCGATCTCGATCGACGAGGTGAGCAAGCGATTCCGCGTGTTCCGCGAGAAGCCGACAACCCTCAAGGCGCGGCTGCTCACCTCGCGCTCGAGGGCGGAGGACTTCTGGGCGCTCCGCGACGTGTCCTTCGACATCGCCCAGGGCTCCACGCTCGGGCTGATCGGGCACAACGGGTCGGGCAAGACGACGCTGCTCAAGTGCGTCGCGGGGATCCTGCGCCCGTCCTCGGGCGTCGTGACCCAGCGCGGGCGGCTGGCGGCCCTGCTCGAGCTCGGCGCTGGGTTCCACCCCGAGCTGACCGGTCGAGAGAACGTCTACCTGAACGCCTCGTTCCTCGGCCTGTCGCGCCGGGAGACCGACGCCGCGTACGAGGGCATCGTCGGGTTCGCCGAGCTCGAGGAGTTCATGGACAACCAGGTGAAGTTCTACTCCTCGGGCATGCTGGTCCGGCTGGGCTTCGCCGTGGCCGTCCACGTGGATCCCGAGGTCCTGCTGATCGACGAGGTCCTCGCGGTGGGCGACGAGGCGTTCCAGGCCAAGTGCATCGACCGCGTCCGGACCTTCCAGCGCGACGGGCGCACGATCGTCCTGGTCACGCACGCCCTCGACACGGTGCGGGCGATCTGCGACCGGGCGGTCATGCTCCACCGCGGACAGGTCCACGCGATCGGCTCCCCAGAGGACGTCGTCCGCGAGATGCGGTTCGTGCTCCTCGGTCAGGACGAGGGGTTCATCCCCGAGGAGGGCACGCGCGAGGCCGAGATCGCCTCGGTCGAGATCGTCCGCGCGAACGGCAAGAGCGACGCCCACATCCCGCGCGGCGACCCCTTCACGATCGTCGTCGACGTCGTCGCGAACGAGCCGGTCGACGACCTGGACGCCGACTTCCAGATCCTGGACGGCGCGACGAACCACCCGGTGCTGTACGCGCGGGCCTCGAGGGCCGGGATCGTGCTGGATCGCTTCGAGGGCAAGAAGCGGGTGCGGTTCCACGTGCCGACCTTCCCGTACCGGACCGGCCGGTACTGGGTGACGATCGGCCTGACGTCGCGCGAGACCGGCCACGCCTACCACGTGCAGACGCAGCGCTACGCGCTCGAGATCGTCGATGCACCGGCGGTGCAGGAGCAGCTCGAGATCCCGGTCCGGGTCGAGGTCGAGGACCGTTGAGCGCGCGCGTCGACGCACCCCGGCCGATGACCCGGAAAGGACCGCCCACGATGCTCATCGCGATGATCCTGCTGTCCGTCGGCCTCGCGGCCGTGGCGCAGCTGATGCTGAAGGCGGGGATGAACCACGTGAACGACGACCTGCGTCCCGCGACGTTCGGACTGGATGGGGCGTCGATGAAGGCGCTCGTCGCGCAGCCGTACGTCTGGGGCGGGCTCGCGCTGTTCGGGCTCTCGGCCCTGGTGTGGCTCGTGGTGCTCTCGCGGGCGTCGCTCTCGTTCGCGTACCCGTTCGCCGCCCTCACGTACGTCCTGATCCTCCTGTTCGACCGCTTCGTGCTTGAGGAGACGGTCCCGCCGTTGCGGTGGGCCGGCGTCGCCTTCATCGCGGTCGGCATCTTCCTGATCTCGCGGACGCCGCACGCGTGACGGACCTGGCCGTCGTCGTCGTGAACTACAACGCGGGGGAGTACCTCGAGCGCTGCCTCGCCTCGCTCGAGACCCACCGCGGCGACATCGACGTCGATGCGCTCGTGATCGACAACGCCTCGCGCGACGGGAGCCACAAGCACGCGGTGGCGGAGCACCCGTGGGTCCGTCTGATCGAGAACCCCGAGAACGTGTACCTGTCGCCCGCGTGGAACCAGGGCATCCGCGAGACGGACGCGCCCTACGTCCTGCTCCTGAACCCGGACGCCGAGTGGTGGAAGGGTACGCTCGCCGACCTCGTGCGGGTCGCCCGCGAGCACCCGCGCGCCGGGCTGATCGGCCCGCTGATCCGCAACGCCGACGGCACCGTGTATCCGAGCGGTCGGGTGTTCCCGAGCGTCGTCGACGCCGTCGGCCACGCGTTCCTCGGCGTCGTGCGCCCGGGCAACCCGTTCACGCGCCGGTACCACATGGACGGCTGGGACCGGACGACCGGGCGCGAGGTCGATTGGGTCTCGGGCGCCTGCATGTTGTTCCCGCGCACGGTGTTCGAGGACGTCGGCCCGCTCGACGAGTCGTTCCCCCTGTACGGCGAGGAGCTCGACATCGCCACGCGCCTGCGAGCCGCCGGCTACACGGTGCTGTTCACGCCCGAGGTCGAGATCGTCCACGAGGGCGGGGTCTCGACGGGACGCTCGCGACGGACCTACCGGATGCACTCGGACGCCGTGTACCGCTACTACCGGAAGCACCGCGCGAGCGGGTGGCGCCGTGCGACGTTGCCGGTCGCGTGGATGGTGCTCCGGCTGCGGGCCGAGGTCGCCTGGATCGTGGGAAGGGTGAGGGACCGATGAAGGCCGTCGTCCTCGTCGGGGGTGAGGGCACCCGCCTCCGCCCGATCACCGAGACGATGCCGAAGCCGCTCGTGCCGCTGATGGACCGTCCGAGCCTGGACCACGTGCTCGACCACCTCGCCCGGCACGGCGTGCACGAGGTCGTCCTGTCCAGCTCGTACCTCGAGACCGTGTTCCACGCGTTCATCGAGGCACGCCACGGCGACCCGGCCATCACGTGGATCACCGAGACCGAGCCGCTCGGCACCGGCGGCGCCATCGTGAACGCGCTCGAGCACCTGGACGACGAGCCGTTCCTCGCGCTGAACGGCGACATCCTCACCGACCTCGACCTGACGTCGATGCTCGCGTTCCACCGGGAGCGGGGTGCGGTGGCGACGATCGCGCTCACGCACGTCGAGGACGCGCGCCCCTTCGGTCTGGTCCCGGCCCGACCCGACGGCCGCGTGATCGAGTTCCGTGAGAAGCCACAGGAGCCCGTGCCGGGCGACATCAACGCCGGCACGTACGTGCTCCAGCCCTCGGCCCTCCGCGCCTGGCCCGTCGGCGAGCCCATGTCGATCGAGCGCCGGATCTTCCCGGAGCTGATCGCCGAGGGCCGGCCGGTGTACGGCTACCTGTCCGACGCGTACTGGCTGGACCTCGGCACGCCCGAGCAGTACCTGCGGGCTCACTTCGACATCCTCGAGGGACGCGTCGAGGGCGAGCCGCCGTCCGCCGCGCCGCACATCGCGCCCGACGCGACCGTGGACCTCCGCGCCCACCTGGGACGGTGGGTCGTGGTGGGGGCCGGGGCCCGGGTGGACGCCGACGCCCAGGTGGACGACTCGGTCCTGCACCCCGGGGCGGTCGTGGAGGAAGGTGCCCGCGTGGTCGGCTCGATCCTCGGGCCGCGCTCCCGCGTCGGCGCCGGGGCGACGGTGACGGACTCGGCGCTGGCCGAGGGCGCCGTCGTGCGTCCGGGCGCCACGCTCGCCGACGGACGGGTGTCGGCCGGGGTGACGGCCTCCTGACCAGGGCCTGAGGGGCCGGGCGCGGCCGACCGGCCTTCACCCCAGGGGCGCCGGAACCGATGTGGTACGGTGCGGGTCCTCCCCGGAACCCACCCACGACATGCGCAGAGCGCTCGCCCTCGTCGCCCTCGTCACCATGCTGGCCGCGCTGCCGGCACCGGCCGCCCTCGCCGCCCCCGACGACTTCACGTTCTTCGGCTCGGGGTTCGGGCACGGGCTCGGGCTGTCGCAGTGGGGGGCGTACGGGCTCGCGCAGCAGGGATGGCGGCCGGGAAGGATCCTCCGCCACTTCTACTCGCGGACCCGCGTCGAGCCCGCCGAGAGCGTCCCTCGCACGCTCCGGGTCGGCCTCACACAGGGCCGGGACAAGATCCACCTGGAGGCCCGCGGCGGACGGGTGGACCTGCGCCTGGGCGGGCGCCGGCCCTCGGACACGATCGCGACGATCCCCGGCCGCGAGACCTGGACGATCCGCGAGGCGGGCGGCAAGTACCGGATCATCGACGCGAACGGCCGTCGTGTGGGCGATCCGGTGGGCGGCAGCGCGACCGACCTGTTCGCCGTCTACGAGTCGAACGGCGCGCGTGTGGACGTCCGCGAGGCGCTCCACACGTACGCGCGCGGCTACGTGGAGTTCAACCTGTACAGCTGCGGGGCGAGCTGCGAGATCCGCCTCGTGCTCGTGATCCATCCCGAGGAGTACCTCTATGGCCTGGCCGAGGTCCCGAGCTCCTGGCCGATGGAGGCGCTCGAGACGCAGGCGATCGCCGCCCGCTCGTACGCGCTCACGAAGGCGGCCGCTGGGCAGCACCGCCCGGTCTGCAACTGCGCCCTGTACGCGACCTCGTTCGACCAGGTCTACGCGGGCTGGGACAAGGAGGGCGGCCTGGACGGCGAGCGGTGGGTGCGCGCCGTGGACGACACCAAGGGCCAGGTGGTCACGTATCAGCACCAGGTGATCCAGGCCTTCTACATGTCCTCGAGCGGCGGCTTCACGGAGGACAACGAGAACGTCTGGGGCGGCTCGCCGATCGCGTGGCTCCGCGGGGTGTGCGACCCGGGCGACTACACGACCGCGAACCCGAGCGCGACGTGGAAGGTCACGCTCTCGGCGCGGAACGTCACGCAGCGCCTCGGCCTGGGCATCGGGACCGTCCGCGGATTCTCGAACATCGACCGCGGCGTCTCGGGCCGGATCCTATCCGCGACCGTGCGGGGCGAGACCGGCGCGGCGACGGTCACCGGCGGAGCCCTGCGCTCCGCGCTCGGCCTGCGGGACGACCGGGTCTGGATCAACCGGAACCGACAGGTCGTCGGCGCGATCAGGAACAAGTACGACGCGCTCGGATGCTCCCCGGGCCTGGCGACGTCACGGCAGGTTCGCGTCGCCGGCGGCCAGCGCCAGGCGTTCGAGGACGCGACGATCTTCCAGTCCGATGCGACCGGGGCCCACGAGCTCCACGGCGCGATCCTCGACTTCTACAAGGGCAAGCGCGGACCCCGGGGTCGTCTCGGGTTCCCCACCACCGACGTCCGGAAGCTGAAGAGCGGCAACCTCCGTGCGTCGTTCGAGCACGGCGTCGTCACGTGCACGCCGACGGGCGCCTGCTCGATCTCGTGAGGTCGGCTACAGCTGCGCGCCGGGCTCCGGCGCGTCTCCCCGCCAGTCCTCGCCCTCGAACGTCGGGAACGCGTACCGGGCCGTGAACCCGAACGCGGCGCCGAGGTTCGCCTCGGCGCACGTCTGCACGTGGTGCCACGACACGAGCGCCATCTGCGCGCCCTGCGGCAACGCGCCGGCGTCGCCCTGGTCGGGGTAGTCGTACGGCGCGACGATCACGCGCGAGCCGACGTCCGGATCGGCGTAGAAGTCCTGGATCTCGGCGAGGCCCGGCGAGGAGGCGTCGGGGTCGTACCAGACCACGGCGGCACCGTGCTCGAGCGAGTGGATCACGGCGTCCATCGGGGGCGGGCTGGAGTAGACGCCCGCGGGGAGCGGCGTCACGCCGTGGGGTCCGGAGGCCGGCGGCTGCGACGGATAGGTCGAGAGCGCGGGCATCTCGGCGGGCCCGTCCCCGGCGCCGATGTGCACCCGGTCCTGGCCCTCGGGCTGGTACGGGCCCACGTTCTGGACCTGCGTGCATCCGGCCGCCTCGCGCTGCGCCGCCGACGTGGCGAGCACCTGTGTCGCACGCTCGGTGGCGGCGCTCCGCTCCTCGGGCCGCGTCACCAGGAGGACGACGGCCGCCGCGACGACCACCACCGACACGGCGATCGCGATCATCCGGTTCCGGCGCGCACGCTCGGCCTGACGCTGGAGCTCGATGCGCCGCCGGCGCGCCTCCTCCTTGCGCTCGTTCTTCGTCGGGCGGGTGCCGCTGCGGGACTGGTCGGTCACGGAGCCTCCGGGGTCGCGGGAAGGGACACAGGATACCGGCGACCCGGCCGAACGTCGGCTCCGAGGGAACCGGCGACGGAACGCAGCGACCGCGGGCCACGTGAGTGCGATACTCGTGCGCGGGATCGAGAAGGGGGTACGCATGGAACGCAGCACGCGGCGTGGGCTGTGGATGCTGGTCCCGCTGCTCACGGCCCTCGCCCTGGTCGCGGCGGCCTGCGGCGGGGACGAGGAGGGAACCGAGGAGACGACCGGCACCACCGGTGCGACCGGCGCGACCGGCGCCGATGCCGAGGGGTTCGTCTTCGGGATGATCCTGGTCGGGCCCCAGAACGACCACGGGTGGTCGCAGGCGCACTACGAGGCGGGCAAGTACGTCGAGGAGCAGCTCGGCGCCACGATGGTCGTGATCGACAAGGTCAACACGGCGGACCGGCCAGAGACCTCCGTCGAGCAGGTCGCCGCCGACATGATCGCCGACGGGGCGCAGATGGTGTTCGCCACCTCCGACGACATGAAGGACGGCGTCCAGATCGCCGCGGCGGACAACCCGGACGTGCCGATGGTGTGGTCCTCTGGCGACAACGCATGGCCCGACGGGAAGGGGTACCGCGAGGACCTCACGAACCTCGCGAACGTCATGGGCCGCATGGAGTACGGCAAGATGATGGCCGGCTGCGCGGCCGCGCTCACCAGCCAGACCGGCAAGATCGGGTACCTGGGCCCGCTGATCAACGACGAGACGCGCCGGCTCGCGAACTCGGCGTACCTCGGGGCCCGGTACTGCTGGGAGACCTACCGGGGTGAGGACCCCACGAGCCTGGGGTTCTCGGTCAACTGGATCGGGTTCTGGTTCAACATCCCGGGCGTGACGCTCGACCCGACCCAGGTGACGAACGACTTCTTCGACTCGGGCCACGACGTGGTGATCAGCGGGATCGACACGACGGAGGCGCTCGTCCGCGCCGGCCAGCGCGCGGACGCCGGAGAAGAGGTTTGGGCGATCCCATACGACTTCAAGGGCGCGTGCGACGAGGCCCCGGACGTCTGCCTCGGCGTCCCGTACTTCAACTGGGGTCCGGCGTACGTGGACCTGGTGCGATCGGCGGCCGATGGGTCGTTCGAGGCGACCTTCCAGTGGCTGGGACCGGACTGGACGGACATCAACAACCCCGACACCTCGATGATCGGGTTCGAGAGGGGCCCGGCGCTGTCCGAGGAGGCCTCGGGGTCCCTCGACGAGTTCATCGCCGGGCTCGCCGACGGATCGATCCAGCTGTACACGGGCCCGCTGAACTGGCAGGACGGGTCGCCGTTCCTCGCGGAGGGCGAGGTCGCGAACGACGTGCAGCTCTGGTACCAGACCCAGCTCCTCGAGGGTATGGAGGGCGCCAGCTCTGCGGAATGACCGGTCCGTGAGCCGGAACTCCGTGGCGGGATCCGCCCGGGTTCGTCTTGCCCTGCGCGAGCGACCCGGGCGGGCCCCGCGGACCCGCGGATGAGCCTCGAGCTGCAGGACATCCGGAAGTCCTTCGGCCCGGTCCGGGCCAACGACGGCGTGTCGCTGAGCATCGAGGACGGCACGCTCCACGGGTTGCTCGGCGAGAACGGCGCCGGCAAGTCGACGCTCATGAAGATCCTCTCGGGGTTCATCAGCGCCGACGCCGGACGGGTCGTCCTCGACGGTACGCCGCTCGCCCTCTCGTCGCCCCGGGACGGCATCCGCGCCGGCATCGGGATGCTCCACCAGGACCCGCTCGTGTTCCTGCCATTCAGCGTCCTGGACAACTTCCTCCTCGGCAGCGGCGGCGGCCTGCGGGTCGACCGCGACGCCGGCCGTGGAGCGCTCCTGGAGACCGGCGAGCGCTTCGGCTTCTCCTTCGACCCCGATTCCCCCGCGCGAAGCCTCAGCGTGGGCGAGCGCCAACAGCTCGAGATCGCGCGGCTGCTGTGGCTCGGCGCCCGCATGCTGATCCTCGACGAGCCCACGACCGGGATCTCCGCCACCCAGCGAACGCTGCTCTTCGAGATCCTGCGCTCGCTCGCGGCCGAGGGGATGATCGTGGCCTTCGTCTCGCACAAGCTCGAGGAGGTCGAGGAGCTGTGCGACCGCGTCACCGTGATGCGCAAGGGTCGCGTCGTGGGGGAGGCCGAGATGCCGTGCCCGGCCGAGCGGCTGGTCGAGATGATGTTCGGCCGCGTGTTCTCCGAGTCCGAGCCCACGCCGCCCCCGTTCGGCGAGCCGGTGCTCGATGTCGATCGCGTGATCCTGCGCGAGCGTGTCGTCACGACCGCCGAGCTCGACGTCTCGGTGCGCCAGGGCGAGATCGTCGGGCTGGCGGGTCTGGAGGGGAGCGGCCAGCGGATGCTGCTGCGTGCGGCGGCGGGCCTGCTGCGACCGATCTCCGGGCGGATCGACGTCCACGGTCGCGATCTCACGGGGCGGCCGTACCGCGGGTTCCTCGATGCCGGCGTCCACTACCTGCCCGCCGGTCGGTTGGAGGAGGGACTCGTCTCCGGTCTGACGGTCGCCGAGCACGTCCTGCTCGCACGCGGTTCCGACCGGTTCTTCATCGACACCGACGAGGCGCACGAGCAGGCGCGGGCGGCGATCGCCGACTACGCGATCGTCGGCACGCCCGGGTCGCCCGCCGAGTCGTTGTCGGGGGGCAACCAACAGCGGCTGCTGCTCGCGATGACACCGCCGGACGTCCGGCTCCTTCTGATGGAGCACCCGACCCGAGGCCTGGACATCGAATCCGCCGAGTTCGTGTGGACCCGACTCCTCGAGCGCCGGGAGGCGGGCGCGGCGATCGTGTTCGCGTCGGCCGACCTGGACGAGCTCCTCCGATACAGCGACCGGATCGTCGTGTTCTTCTCGGGCCGCATCCTGCGGGTGCTCGACGCCCGGACGACGAGCGGCGAGGACCTCGGGTACCTGATCGGTGGCAAGGAGCGGGTGTGAACCACACGTGGCCATCTCGCCTCCTCGGTGTCGCCGTGCCGCTCGTCCTCGCGCTGGTGGTCTCGGTGGTCCTGCTGCAGCTCGCCGGCGCGCCGCCCTTCGAGGCGCTGCGGTTGCTGGGGGACGGCTCCGTCGGGAGCCTCGCGAAGATCTCCGACACCCTCTCCGCATGGGTGCCGCTCACGCTCGCGGCCGCCGGGCTCGTCGTCACGTTCGCGGCAGGGCTGTGGAACATCGGCGTCGAGGGTCAGATCGTCGCCGGCGCGATCGCGGCGACGTGGGTCGCGCGCGAGATGCCCGGCTCCGCCCCGGTGGTGATCACGCTCATGCTCGTCGCCGGGGTGGTCGGCGGCCTCCTGTGGGCGTTGCTCGCCGGCGTCCTGAAGACGCGGGGCGGCGTGAACGAGATCTTCGGCGGTCTCGGGCTGGACTTCGTCGCCTCCGGCCTCGCGATCTACCTGATCATCGGACCGTGGAAGCGGGAGGGGATCGCGTCCACGAGCGGCACGGACCTGTTCCGGCCGGAGGCGTGGATGCCCACGGTCGGCGACGCGCAGATCCCCGTCATCCCGGTGGTGCTGACCGTCCTCGCCGTCGTGCTCGTGTACGTCCTGATGCGTGGGACGCGCTTCGGACTGCGGCTGAAGGCCGTCGGGAAGAACCGGCGGAGCGCCCACCTGCTCGGCATCCCCACCGAGCGCTACACGCTCGCCGCCTTCATGGTCTGCGGCGCGCTCGCCGGGCTAGCGGGGGCGATCCTCGTCTCGAGCGTGTTCCACAAGCTCGTGCCGGCCGTCTCGGGCGGGTACGGGTTCCTGGGGATCCTCGTCGTCCTGCTCGCCGGCTACCGGGCCGCCTGGATCGCCCCGATCGCCCTGTTCTTCGCGGCGGTGGCGGTCGGCAGCACGCAGCTCTCGCTCCGCCTCGACCTCGACTCGTCGCTCGGCGGCGTCCTGCAGGGCGTGCTCGTCCTGTTGGTGATCCTGCTCGGCGGGTGGCGGGCGGTGCGCTCGCGGCGCTCGACCGAGCACGCCGCGCAGGAGGAGCCGTAGCGATGGAGGCGACGCTCGCGTCCATCGTGGCGGCGGCGAGTCCGCTCGTCTACGCGGTCGTTGGGGAGACGATCACGGAGAAGGCGGGCGTCGTGAACCTGTCGATGGAGGGCACGATCATGCTCTCGGCGATGACCGGTTTCGCGGTCTCGTACACGACGGGGAGCGTGCTCGCCGGGTTCCTCGCCGCGATGGTCGTCGGGATGCTGATCGCCGCGCTCGTGGCGTTCGCGAGCATCGAGCTGCGCCTGAACCAGATCGCGGTCGGGTTCGTCCTCGCGCTGCTCGCGGTCGAGCTGAGCAGCTTCCTCGGCGACCCGTACGTGGGCCAGCAGGGACCGTCCGTCCGCGCGATCGACGTCCCGCTGCTGTCGGACATCCCGTTCCTCGGCCGGATCCTGTTCCAGCACAACCTGTCGGTCTACGGCAGCTACGTCGCGACCATCGGCGCGTACGTGTTCATGTTCCACACACGACGGGGGCTCGAGATGCAGGGGGTCGGGGAGCGGGCCGACGCGTCGTTCGCCCGAGGCATCGACGTGAACCGCCTGCGGTACCTCTACACGATCGTCGGCGGCGGTCTGGCCGGCGTCGCCGGGGCCGCGTTCTCGCTGGACGTGAAGCTTGGGTGGCGAGAGGGTCTCACGACGAACTTCGGATGGATCGCCCTCGCGATCGTGATCTTCGGCGGGTGGCACCCGCTCCGTGCGGCGTCCGGCGCCTATCTGTTCGGGGTCCTGCAGACCGTCTCGCTCAAGCTGCAGCCCGTGTTCCCCGGGGTCTCGCAGATCCTGCCGCTCCTGCCGTTCGTGCTGATGATCTTCGCGCTCGTCCTCGTGTACCTGCGTCTGTTCCGCGAGCTGGGAGACCGTCACCCGATGCTCCGGCATCTCCTGATCGCCGACCCGCCGTCCGGGCTCGGCACCACCTTCCACCGGGAGTGACGCTCCTGCGCTGACGGAGTGCTAGGCGAACCGCAGGTGCTCGGACAGGTCCAGCGATGGCCGGGGCGGCGGCTCGCCCTCCGGTGGGCGTCCCGCGGCGATCGTCCCGAGCGCGTACCACTCGTCCCCGACGTCGAGCGCCGCCCGCGTCTCCTCCTGACAGAAGAGCGTCGAGGAGACCCACGCGCTCGCGAGCCCCTGCGCGTGCAGCGCGAGCAGGAGGTTCTGGATCGCGGCGCCTCCCGAGAGCAGGAACATCTCGCGCTCGGCTCCGGCCCGCTCGTCGTCCGGGTAGGGGTGCGCGCCGGCGAACCGGACCCACGGCACGATCAGCAGCGGGGCGGCGCCGAGCACCGCGTCGCTCCGCGCCAGCCGGCGCTCGATCGTGGCCTGCGGTGTGCCGTCGCCGTGGAGGTCGGCGCGCCAGGCCTCGGCGATCGTCGCCAGGAGGCCTCGGCGCGCGGAAGGGCTCTCGAGCGCGGTGAACATCCACGGGTGGGTGTGGTGCGGCGCGGGCGCGGTGCAGGCGGCTCGGATCGCCTCCTCGACGGCGTCGCGGGGGACCTCGCCGGGGCCGAACGAGCGGATCGTCCGCCGCGCGGCGATCGCGACGAGCGGGGACTCGCGGAACAGGTCGTCCCGCGGCTCGCGGATAAGGGCCCGCGCCGGGGACTCGGGGGCCTCGGCGACGACGCCGCGCACCACGGCGGCCGGCACCCGAGCGGCCTTGCCCATCACGAGGCCGCTCGCGGCGGCGACCTCGTCCGCGAGCGCGACGATCGTGGCCTCGAGCAGGCGCCCGCGGTCGTCCGGCGTACCGCGGAGGTCGATGAGCGACGGGAGGCCGGCGCACCCGATCGCCACGTTCACGACGCCATGGCGCCACGGCCGCCCGAAGGTGTCGGTCACGACGACCGGCGGGACCACGCCGAGCATCGCGACGAGCCCAGAGCGGATCCGCTCGGCCGACGCATCGGGATCCTCGGGCAGCAGCGTGAGCGTCCCGGCGTCCACGTTGGAGGCGTCGACGCCGGCGTTCGCGCACACGAAGCCGTGACGTGTCTGCGCGATCACCAGGTCGCCCCGGCGGGCGACGACGCGCGTCGTCTCCCGCTCGACCCATCGCGAGCGGTCCTCACCCTCCGCGGGCACGACGCGGCCCTCGGCCTTCGAGACGACCTTCTGGGTGACGACCACCACGTCGCCGTCGCGGAGCCCGAGCGCGCGGAGCGGGGGAGCGAGGAGCGTGGCGAGGTCGTCGCCGGGACGGACCTCGGGAAGGCCCTCGACGGGAAGGACCTCGAGGCTCACGCCAGGAGCCCGAGCGCGAACCGCGCGAGCGCCTCGGCGGCCTCGTCGTCGGTCATGATCGTGTCGGTGACGCCGACGCGCACGCCCGTCCCCTCGATCCGGGTCGCGAGCGCACGGTCGGCCTCGTCAACCACCCAGGCGCCGAGGAGCCCGCGGTAGCAGTCGGCGGCGCCGGCCGCCGTGACCTCGACCCCCGCGGCTGGCATGAGCTTGTCGGCCATCCCGGCGAGCGGCGCCCCACCCACGATCCCCGAGATCCCCACCACCCGCTCCCGGCGCTCGGCCAGCTCGTCGCGGATCCCGGCGACGGCGAGGATCGGCCCGATCGAGGCGACGGGGTTCGAGGGGCACACGACGATCGCGTCTGCCTCCGCCAGGACCCGCAGGACCCCCGGTGCCGGCCGCGCTGCCTCCGCGCCCGCGTACCGCACGTACTTCACCTCGTCCTGTGCGTGACGTCGGACCCAGTACTCCTGGAAGTGCAGATCCAGCTCGCCCCCGTCGGCCAGGACCTCGACACGCGTCGTGACCGGGTCGTCGGACATCGGCAGGATCCGCGCTCGGATGCCGAACCGCGTGGCCACGAGCGCCGTGACCTCGGAGAGGGTCCGTCCCTCGCCCATGAGCCGCGTTCGGAACAGGTGCGTCGCGAGGTCCAGATCGCCCAGGTTGAACCACGCGACGTCGGGGTCGAACCGCCCGAGCTCCTCGGTCGCGCGGAACGTCTCTCCGCGGCGTCCCCACCCGCGGTCCCGGTCGAACACGTCGCCCAGCCAGTACGTCACCGAGTCCAGGTCCGGGCTGACGTGGAGCCCGTGCATCTGGACGTCGTCGGCCGTGTTCACGATCGCGGTGACGCTCGGCTCGCCGACGGCGCGCACGAGCCCGCGCAGGAACTTCCCCGCGCCGACCCCCCCCGCGAGCGCCGCGACCTTCACGTGCCCATCACCTCGGACAGATCTCACTCCTCGGGCACACCCCTCAGCGCATGCCGGCCCCGCGGCCGGAACGAGATCCCCGATCCGGTCACCAGGTCCCTGACCGTACTCGATACGAGCACCTGCCCGGGCCCGCCAAGTCTCCGGCGGCGGCTGTCCCGGGCGCAACCATCGCGAGGGCCGGTGATACATTCGGCCAGATGAGCGACCCGACGTCTCACGCTCGTCGCCGGGCGCTCGCGCGCGCCGAGGCCGGCAAGGCGCTCTCCCTGGACGAGACGGAGGCCCTGCTGTGCGGACGCGGCGAGGACCTCGACCGGCTGATGACGCTTGCCGCGCGGCTGCGCGACCTGGGCCACGGCCGCACCGTGACGTACTCGCGGAAGGTCTTCATCCCCCTCACGATGCTCTGTCGCGACCATTGCCACTACTGCACGTTCGCGAAGGCGCCGGCCAAGCTGGAGAGCGCGTACCTCACGCCCGAGGAGGTGGTCCGGGTCGCCGAGGCGGGACGGCGCCTCGGGTGCAAGGAGGCGCTGTTCACGCTCGGCGACCGGCCCGAGGAGCGGTATCCCGCGGCCCGCGCGTGGCTCGACGAGCGCGGGTACGGCTCGACCCTGGACTACGTCCGAGCGATGGCGATCCGCGTGATCGAAGAGACCGGACTGCTGCCCCACCTGAACCCCGGCGTGATGTCGTGGGAGGACATGGCACGGCTGAGGCACGTGAGCGCCTCGATGGGGCTCATGCTCGAGACGTCCTCCGACCGTCTGTCGCAGCGCGGCGGACCGCACTTCGGCTCGCCGGACAAGGTGCCCGCGGTGCGGCTCCGCACGATCGAGGACGCCGGACGGCTGGCGATCCCGTTCACGACCGGGATCCTCGTCGGGATCGGCGAGACGCCGCGGGAGCGCGCCGGGTCGCTGTTCGCGATCCGCGACCTCCATCACCGCTATCACCACGTGCAGGAGGTGATCGTCCAGAACTTCCGCGCGAAGCCCGGCACGGCGATGCACGACGCGCCCGAGCCCGAGGAGGAGGAGTTCCTGGCGGCGGTGGCGACCGCGCGCGTCGTCCTCGGGCCGCAGATGCACGTGCAGGCGCCGCCGAACCTGTCCGATCCGGCCGTGCAGCTCCGTCTGCTCGACGCGGGGATCGACGACTGGGGCGGCGTGTCCCCGCTCACGCCGGACCACGTGAACCCGGAGCGGCCGTGGCCGGCGATAGACGTCCTGACCCAACGGACCGCCGAGCGGGGTCTGGACCTCCGCGAGCGCCTGACGATCTACCCCGAGTTCGCGTTGCGACCGGACATGTACCTTGCGGGGAAGATGCGTGGGCCCGTGGACGCCCTGATGGGCCCGGACGGGCTCGCCGGCCCGGACACGGTTGCCCACCCGATCGCGTGGCAGGATCCGGACGTCCAGTGGAAGCCGCGTGCCACCGCGCTCGACTTCGCGAAGGGACCCGGCGCGGGCCTGCGCGCGGATGCCGCGGTCGTGTACGGCGACCTCGCCGACGCCGAGAACGACGTGACCCGTGCCTGGTTCGCCGATCGCGGTGAGCCCGAGCGCATCGAGCCCGTCCTCCGGACGGCCCTCCGCAGGGCGGAGCGGCACCGGCCGATCACCGACGACGAGGCCCTCGCGCTGTTCCGCGCGGAGGGCGGTGCGCTCGACGCCCTGTGCGCCGTGGCGGACGGCCTGCGCGCCGAGGCCGTGGGGGACGAGATCACGTACGTCGTGAACCGGAACATCAACTTCACGAACGTTTGCTACGTGGGGTGCCGGTTCTGCGCGTTCGCCCAGCGCGAGGTCGACCCCGAGTCCTACACGCTCACGCTCGCCGAGGTCGCCGAACGGGTGCGCGAGGCGGCGACCTGGGGAGCCACCGAGGTCTGCATGCAGGGCGGGATCCACCCCGACCTGCCCGGCTCGTACTACGTCGACCTGATCGACGCCGTGAAGACGGCCGCTCCCGAGATGCACGTGCACGCGTTCAGCCCGATGGAGGTGCTGAACGGGTCCACGAAGCTCGGGATCTCGTTCCGCGAGTTCCTGGCCGAGTGCCGGGACCACGGGCTCGGCTCGATCCCGGGCACGGCGGCCGAGATCCTGGACGACGACGTCCGCTGGCTGCTCACGAAGGGCAAGCTCCCGGCGGACACGTGGGAGGAGATCGTCACGACGGCGCACGACCTGGGGATCCCGTCCTCCTCGACGATCATGTTCGGCCATGTCGACGCGCCCCCGCACTGGGTGGCGCACATCCGCCGTCTGGCGGCGATCCAGCGACGGACGGGAGGCTTCACGGAGTTCGTGCCCCTCACGTTCGTCCACCAGAACGCCCCGATCTACCTGGCCGGGCGCGCCCGCCCCGGCGCCACCTTCGACGACAACCGACGGATGCACGCGATCGCCCGGATCCTGCTGGACGGCGCGATCGAAAATATCCAGGTCTCCTGGGTGAAACTCGGCGTGCAGGCGAGCCAGGCCATCCTGAACGGGGGAGCGAACGACTTCGGCGGCACGTTGATGGAGGAGACGATCAGCCGGATGGCCGGCGCAGAGTGGGGCATCCGCATGGAGCCGCAGCAGATCGAGGACGCGATCCTCGCGATCGGCCGGACCCCTACGGAGCGCACGACGACGTACGGACGCGTGCACCGCAACGGTTCACGGATGATCGTCGGATCGTCGAACGGCCAGGCATCGCGTGACGGGCGCGCCGTGACGGCGCGGTGAACGACGCTTCCGTCTACTTCCTTGACCATTTCGGTCAATCTGATGAACCATCGGATTGTTGACCGGAAACACTTGTCACGCGCTCGAGGTACGACGACGATGCGTTCGGGGACGCATGGTGGAGGTGCGCGGGATCCTCGGATCCCCCTTGTCAAGGAGGGGGTGTATCCCTCAGAATCACATGCGTGTGATTCTTGGGGGAGGAGACGGTGCATCACTACATCCCGTGGCAGGAACGGGCACGGTGCCGGGAACACGACCCCGAGATCTTCTTCCCCGAGAAGGGAGGGTCATCGAGGGAGGCCAAGCGGATCTGTGCTGACTGTCCCGTCCGTATCGAGTGCCTGAACTACGCCCTGCGGCGCGACGAGCGCTACGGGGTGTGGGGCGGGATGAGCGAACGGGAACGACGACGCCTGAAGCGCATGGCGTCCTGAGCAGAACGGAAGGGGGTGACCGATGTCTCCCGCGAAGAAGAGGAGCGCCGCGAAGAAGAAGACGGCCGCTCGCAAGCCGGCGGCGAAGAAGACCACCGCGCGGAAGCCGGCGGCCAGGAAGAAGGCCACGGCTCGCAAGCCCGCCGCTCGGAAGAAGACGACGGCCCGCAAGCCGGCGGCCCGCAAGAAGGCCACGGCTCGCAAGCCGGCCGCGAAGAGGCGGACCACGGCTCGCAAGCCGGCGAAGAGGCGGACCGCCGCGAAGAAGCGGACCACGGCCCGCAAGCCGGCCGCGAAGAGGCGGACCACGGCTCGCAAGCCGGCCGCGAAGAGGCGGACCGCCGCGAAGAAGCGGTAGCCGCTGCTGTCCGTTTCGGAAGGGGGGCGTCGTGCGCGCCCCCCTTCCGTCTTCCGGATGAGGAGGCGTGCTAGGCTGCGCGCCGCGCACCGCGCACCTCATGGTCACCACGACTGCCGATCGTCCTGCAACCGACGACGCCGTCCGAACGCCCAGCGTGCTCGCCGTGCTGGTCGTGCGGGACGGCACCCGATGGCTCCGCGAGTGCCTCAAGTCACTCGCCTCCCAGCGCTATCCACGCTTCGGGGTCGTCGCCGTCGACAACGCGTCCACCGATGGCTCCCGCGAGGTCCTCATGCACGCGCTCGGCGAGCGACGGGTCCTCGCGCTCGACGAGGACCGCGGCGTCGCCGGCGCGCTCCGCGCGGCCTCCGGACTTCCGGCCGCGCAGGCCGCCGACTACCTCCTGATCGTCCACGACGACACCGCGCTCGCGCCGAACGCCGTCGCCAGCCTCGTCGAGACCGCCGAGGGCATCCACGGCGTCGAACGCGTCGGCGTGGTCGGTCCCAAGGTGGTCGACTGGGACGACCCGCGGATCCTGCGCGAGGTCGGCCGCTCGGTGGACGCGTTCGGCCACCCCTACAGCCCGCTCCAGGAGGGCGAGCGCGATCAGGGGCAGTACGACCGGGTCCTCGAGGTCCTGTTCGTGTCCTCGTGCGTCATGCTGGTCTCGCGCGAGGCGTGGCAGCGCACCGGTCACTTCGACGAGCGGTACGGCGGACACCACGACGACCTGGACTTCTGCTGGCGGGCTCGCGTCGCCGGCTACCGCGTGCTGATGACCCCGCTCGCGCAGGCACGGCACCGCGACGCGAGCGTCCGCGGCGAGCGGACCGAGCCGCATCGCCGCCGCAGCTCCCGGTACCAGGCCGAGCGCTCGGGCCTCGCGTCGATGCTCAAGGACTACGGGCTGTTCACCCTCGCCTGGCTCCTGCCCCTGTACATGGTGGCCGGTCTGGTCCGGGTGTTCCTGCTCGCCCTCGCCCGGCGGTTCGAGGACGCCTACGATCTGGTGGCCGCGTGGGGATGGAACCTGGCGCACTTCCCCGGCACGATCCGTCGTCGGGTCCGTGTGCAGTCCGTGCGGGCCGTCCGCGATCGCCACGTCCGCCGCTTCATGGCGTCCGCCTTCCGTCTGCCGCGGTGGTTCGAGCGCGCCGAGGAGATCCTGGACGAGCAGCTCGAGGAGGGGGAGGAGGAACGGCCCCCGCTCCGCGAGCGCGCCAGCGCACTCGCCCTCGCGCACCCGGTGCTGGTGGCCATCGCCCTCGGGATCGCCGTCGGTGTGCTCGCGCTGCGCCATCTCGTCGGACCCGAGGCGCTGCAGGGTGGCGCGCTCGCGGCGTTCCCGTCGCAGGCCTCCGGGTTCTGGAGCGAGCTCGTGTCCGGGACGCGGACCACGGTCCTGGGTGGCGTCCAGTCGGCCAGCCCGGCGCTCGCGTCGCTCGGGGCCTTGTCGTGGCTGACGTTCGGCAGCACCGCGCTCGCCCAGAAGGTGCTCCTCGCAGGGCTGCCGCTCGTCGGCACCGTGTTCGTCTACCGGGGCTTGGCCAGGCAGACCCAGCAGCCCGCGCCGGCGGTCGCCGGGGCCGTCGCGTACGCGGTGTCGGCGCTCATGTTCTGGTCCTTCTCCTTCGGGCGGATCCCCGTCCTCGTCCTGCTCGCGGCCCTGCCGGCCGCGTGGGACCGTCTCGAGGTGCTGTTCGGCCCGGACGCGCCCGAGCGTCCCGCCCGGGCGGTCGCGGGCCTGGGCGTCGCCGTGGCCGTCGGGACGGCCTTCTACCCCGGGACGCTCCTCGCGGTCGCGCCGATCGTGGTCGCGCTGCTGCTCTCGGGCCGTCGTCGCGGCCGCGGGCTCGTCCTCGCGGTCGGTGGCGGGCTCGCCGCGGCGTTGCTCGTGTTCCCGATCGTGCCCGACCTCGTCGGCGCGCCCGGCGCCGAGCTCTCGGCGCTCGTCGGGACCACCGAGGTCGGTCGCATCCTGCGCCTCGCCCCCGGAACCGGTCCCGGCTCGTGGGCGATCGCGGCCTTCCTCCCCGTGGCGGCCGTCCTGTGCTTCGCGATCGTGGGTCCGGAGCATCGGAGCCGGGCATGGCGCTCGATGCTCCTGGCGATCGTCGGGCTTGGCCTCGCCTGGGCCTCGGCCGCCGGGTGGCTGCCCGAGGCGTTGACGAACCAGCCCGCCTACCTGGCGCTCGCCGCCCTGTGCATGGCCGCGCTCGTGGGCTACGGGCTCGCGACGCTCGGGGAGCGGATCGTGACCGAGGCCTTCGGCGTCCGGCAGATCGCCGTCGCGCTGCTCGCGATCGTCCTCACCGTCGGGGTGGGCGCGCAACTCCTCCAGGCGGCGATCGCCGAGTGGACGATCGGTCCGAACACCCTGCCGCCCGCCTGGCCCGTGGTGTCCGCGAGCGAGGAGGGGGCGTTCCGCATCGTGTGGTTCGGGAGGCCGGGCGGCGACCCGTTCCCCGCGCCGGGGGGAGACGCCACCGTGGTGCTGGAGGAGGCGGACGCGTCGATGCGGTACGCGATCACCGATCGCGATGGGATCACGGCGCTCGACTTCGGCCGGGGTCAGCACGGCCGGGGGTACGGCTTCATCGGCGAGGTGCTCCGCGAGATCGTCGCCGGGCAGACCCGGCACGGCGGGCAGCTGCTCGGCGCGCTCGGCGTCCGTTTCCTCGTGGCCGAGGAGGGCGATACGCCGCCGGCCGTCCTGGACCGGCTGGACGAGCAGATCGACCTGTTCCGGGTCCCGGCGGGGGGTCTGGTCATCTATCAGAACCCGGAGCAGCTCCCGGTCGCCTCGGTGGTGGAGGGCGAGGGGTTCCCGGAGGCCGCCGGCTCAGCGGACCTCGAGGCGCTCGCGCGATTGCCGGATCTGGCCGTCTCGCCCCTGCAGCCCTCGGAGGACGGGTTCGCCGGCACGGCGCCGGCCGGCACCGCGTACGTCGCCGAGCAGTTCGCCGGAGGCTGGCGGGCGCGGAGCGGGGGCGCCATCTCGGAGCCGCGCGAGGCCTTCGGGTGGGCGATGACGTTCGCGACCGAGGCCGGCGAGGTGCGGATCCGATACGAGGACGACGCATTCCGTCGCGTCGAGATGCTGGTGCTCGGGCTCCTGTGGCTCGCGGCCCTGTGGATCACGCGGAAGCCGGGCGAACGATGAAGGCCCGCGGCCAGTTCCTCGTCGCGCTCCTCGTCGCGGCCGCGGTCGTCGCGGCCGCCCTGTACCTCGACCGCGAGGTGGGTGCCCGGCCGCTCGGAACCGAGGCGGCGCCCGGCGTGCCGTCGGGCGCGTGGTTCTGTCCGCACGGCGGCGGCTCGAAGGACTGGGACGTGTGGATCCAGCTCGCGAACCCCGGTCCCGAGCCGGTCCAGATCCGCGTGCGATCGATCTCGTCGGAGAAGCCCTCCCCGCCGGAGGATCACGTCGTGGAGCCGGGATCGACGCTCGTCGTGCCGGTCCCCGGACGGGGCCGCGAGGCCTCGACGACGGTCGAGTACTTCGGCGGCTTCGTCGCCGCCGGATGGATCGAGCACGCCGGCGGGGATGCGACCGGCGTGGCCGCCGAGCCGTGCCTGCCCGACACGGGCGCGCGGTGGCTGCTGCCGGACGGGACCGCCGCGGTCGAGGAGAACGACGACCACGTCGTCCTGATGAACCCGCACGCCACCGACGCCGTCGTCTCGCTCACGCTGCTGACCGATGGCCGGACCGGCCCCGTCCGGACCGAGGCCTGGACGAACGTGACCCTGAAGCCGTACCGGAGCCGGGCGTTCAGCCTGAACGAGAACGCCCTCGGCGAGACCACCGTGGCCACGGTCGTGGACGTCTCGGTCGGACGGATCGCCGCCGCGACGCTCGGGATCGCCACGGGCGGGGGTATCCGCGGGAGCATCGGGCTGTCGGCCGGGACCCGGACGCAGATCCTGCCGGGCGCGGGCGACTCGGGCCGGACGGCGCTCGCGGTCATGAGCACCGGTCTCGACCGGGTCCAGCTCTCCGGCACGATCCTCGAGGCCGAGACGCCGCAGCCGGTGGCCGGGCTCGCCGACGCCGCGCCGGCCGGCGAGACGGCTCGGACGGTCCCACTCACGACGGGCACGCCGACGACCCTGGTCGTGCACGCCGACGGACCCGGGGTGGCGTTCGCCCGGCGGACCTTCGGCGTCGGGACGGACCAAGCCTCGTCGGCCGGGGCGACCGCGCCGGCCGGCGCATGGATCGTGCTGCCCTCGGTCATCGGGGAGCCGTCGAACCCCGCGATCGTGCTCGCGAACCCGGGTGAGGACCCTGCATCGGTGACGCTGACGGCGCTCCCGGCCGAGGGCGGGACGGCGCCCCAACCCGTCGCAGTCGAGATCCCGCCGCTCACGACCGTCACGGCACCGGAGTCGTTCGCGGACGCGACCGGGACGTCTTCCGTGCTCGCGACCGCGACGAGCGGAACGTTCGTGCCGGTGTCGGCGTCCTATGCGCTGGGGCGCGAGGGATCCGCGACGTACGCGGTCGCCGCGGGCGTCCGGATCCCGGATGCATGGGTATCCGCCTCGGGGGCCGTCGTATGATGTGCGTTCGGTCAACCCCGATCGTCGGCGCACGGAGGGCTTGATGTCGAAGGGCAAGCACGGCAGGCGATTCGCGAAGCGCGGCCTCAGGGTCGCGCTCATCGCCGTGGCCGCGCTCGCGCTCCTCGGCGGCGGGACCGCGTACGCCGCGTACCGCTACGACGCCTCCACCGCCGACCGCATCCTGCCGGGCGTGGCCGTCGCAGGCGTCGACGTCTCGGAGATGACCCGCGCCGAGGCCGTCGAGGCCGTGACCTCGAAGGCCGCCGAGACGCTCGACGGCCGGCTCTCGGTCCGCGCCGTGGACCACTCGTGGACGGTCACCCCCGCGCAGCTCGGGATGACCGCCGACGTCGAGGGCGCCGTCGACCGGGCGTTCGCCCTGGCCGACGGACTGTCGTTCTTCTCGCGCGTGTACCACCGGGTGGCCGAGAAGCCGATGGAGGCCTCGATCGACGTGCCGTTCGCGTACGACGACACGGCGGTCCTCAGCTTCGTGGATCGGGCGCGCGACGAGGTGGCGGTCCCGGCGGTCGACGCCCGGTTCGCCCTGGGCGAGGACGGGCTCGTGATGCGCCGGCCGAAGAACGGCCGGGCGCTGAAGGCGGAGGGCGCCGCCGAGCGCATCCACGCGGCGCTCGAGCAGCACGCCGCGGACGTGCGGCTGCCGGTCCGCACCGTGCGACCCGAGGTGACGGTGGAGGGGCTCGGCAACACGATCGTCGTCGACCTGTCGACGAACACGCTCCGGTTCTACGAGGGGTTCAAGGTCCGCCACCAGTATCCCGTCGCCACGGCCGCCCCGGGCTACGAGACGCCGGTCGGGAACTGGAAGGTCATCGACAAGAAGGAGAACCCGACCTGGTACAACCCGGCGCTCGACTCGTGGGGCGCCGACCTGCCGCCCGTCATCCAGCCGGGGCCGGACAACCCGCTCGGGACCCGCGCGCTGTACCTCAACTCGCCGGGCATCCGGATCCACGGGACGTCGAACTCGGCGTCGATCGGGACGTACGCGTCTCACGGCTGCATCCGGATGCTGATCGCGGACTCCGAGGAGCTCTACCCGCTCGTCCCGATCGGGACCCGGGTCATCATCTCGCCCTGACCGGGGCGGAGCGACCGGGGACCCACGCACGCTCGGTCGTTCGGCGTACCCCGCCGGCGACCGGATCCTCCTGCGGGGGATGGTCTGCGCACGGGCCGGCCCACACGGACCCGGCCCACCCGGTCACCGGGAAATGGGCGCGGAGTGCTATGGCCCCGCGACCGGCCGCGAGCCGACGATATCGGCATGGACGGCAAGATCGACGGTGTCTGCCCCGTGTGCCAGCAGGGGGAGCTCATCAGCATCTCGATGAACGTGAGCGGAACGGACCTGTCCTTCACCACGTGCCACATGTGCGAGGCGAAGTGGTGGTACCGGGACGGCGACCCGATCCCGTTGCAGGGCGTCATCGGCACGGTGCTCGCGCAGAAGGACTGACCGCACGCGTCGAGTAGGATGCGGTGGCCGTGTCACCGCATCCCGACCTCGACCGCATCTTCAAGGCGTACGACGTCCGAGGGGTCGTCCCCGACGAGCTGAACGAGGACGTCGCGCGCCGGATCGGCGCCGCGTTCGGGGAGTGGGCGGACGCGCCGCGGATCGCGATCGGCCGTGACTGCCGCCTCTCCTCTCCGGCGATGGCCGACGCGGTCAGCGAGGGGGCCACGTCGCGTGGCGTGGACGTCGTGGACCTCGGTCTGGCCTCGACCGATCTGCTCTACTTCGCGTCCGGCTCCCTCGACGTGCCGGGCGTGATGCTCACCGCGAGCCACAACCCGCCCCAGTACAACGGGCTCAAGTTCTGCCTGGCGGGGGCCAGGCCGGTCGGGCAGGACACGGGTCTCGCGGACATCCGCGCGCTCGCCGAGCGCGATACGTACCCCTCGGCGCCGCGCGTCGGGCGCGTCCAGGAACGCAACCTGCTCGAGGCCTACGCCGACCACGTGCTCTCGCTCGTCGACGTGACGCGGTTCGCGACGCTCACCGTCGTGGCCGACACCGCGAACGGGATGGGCGGACTGGTCGTGCCGGCGGTGTTCGAGCGGCTGCCGGTCACGCTGGTGCACCTGTTCCCCGAGCTCGACGGCACGTTCCCGAACCACCCGGCCGACCCGCTCGACCCCGAGAACCAGCGCGACCTGAAGCGCGAGGTGCTCGCGAAGAGCGCCGACGCCGGCCTCGCCTTCGACGGCGACGCCGACCGCGTCTTCCTGGTCGACGAACGCGCCGAGGGGGTGAGCGGCTCCGAGGTCACCGCGCTCGTCGCGAAGGCGATGCTCGAGCGGTATCCGGGCTCGACGGTCGTGCACAACCTCATCTGCTCGTGGGCCGTGCCCGAGGTGATCCGCGAGAACGGCGGGACGCCGGTGCGCACGCGCGTGGGGCACTCGTTCATCAAGCAGGTCATGGCCGAGACCGGCGCCGTCTTCGGTGGCGAGCACTCGGGCCACTACTACTTCCGCGACAACTACCGCGCCGACTCCGGTCTGATCGCCGCCGTCGTGGTGCTCGAGGCGCTATCGCTCGCCGGACGGCCCCTCTCGGAGGTGCTCGCGCCGTTCCAGCGGTACCACGCGTCGGGCGAGATCAACTCGCGCGTGGACGACCAG
>DASTHN010000209.1:0-42934 GCA_035718185.1 Actinomycetota bacterium | reverse complement strand
CGGTCGCCGCCGGCGCGACCGACGTGCTCGCAGAGCGCCTGGCGGGGGCGGACGCCCTCGCGCTCGGCCCGGGGATGACCACCGATCCCGAGACCGCCGCGTGGATCCGCGACGTGGTCGCGACGGCGCCCATCCCGACCGTGCTGGACGCCGACGGCCTGAACGCCTTCGCGGGGCGGGCGTCCGAGCTCTCGTCGCGCCGAGCCGACCTGGTGCTCACGCCGCACGCCGGCGAGTTCGCCCGCCTGGCGGGGGGCTCGGCCCGCGACGTCGCCGCCGACCGCGTGGGCCACGTCCGCAAGCTCGCCGCCGAGACCGACGCCACGGTCCTGCTCAAGGGGACCCGGACGCTCGTCGGCACGCCCGACGGACAGGTCCGGGTGAACCCGACCGGCGGCGCGTACCTCGCGACCGGCGGGACCGGCGACGTGCTCACGGGCGCGATCGCCGGCCTGCTCGCCCGGGGGCTGGCCACGGCCGACGCCGCCTCGGCCGCTGCCTACCTCCACGGGCGGGCCGGCGCCCTCGCCGCCACCCGTGCCGGCGAGGGGACGACCGCCGGCGACGTCCTGGACCGCCTCCCCGACGCACTCCGAGAGGTCCACGGGGCGTGACGCGCTACCGACCCACGGTCGTCGAGGTCGATCTGGATGCCGTCCGCCACAACGTGCGCCGGCTGAAGCCGCCCGACGCCGAGCTCATGGCGGTCGTGAAGGCCGACGCCTACGGGCACGGCGACGTGCCGGTGGCCCGCGCGGCGCTCGAGGCCGGGGCGACCTGGCTCGGCGTGGCCCTCGTCGAGGAGGGCGTCGCCCTGCGCGAGGCCGACATCGAGGCCCCGATCCTGGTGCTCTCCGAGTTCCCGGGCGGCTCCGAGAAGGAGGCGCTCGCCGCGGATCTCACGCCGACCCTCTACACGGACCGGGGACTCGCCGCGCTCGCGGAGGCCGCCCGCGCGTCCGGGCACGCCGTGCGCGTGCACGTGAAGCTCGACACCGGGATGCACCGGGTCGGCCTGTGGCCGCCGGAGGCCGCGGCCAGGTACTGCCGCGCGGTCGTCGACGCCGGCCTCGACCTCGAGGGCCTGTGGACCCACTTCGCCAGCTCGGAGTCCGACGAGGCCACGACGATGGAACAGCTCGAGCGCCTCCTCCGGGCCGCCGAGGCGGTCCGGGCGCAGGGGACCCCGCCCCGGCTGCTCCACGCCGCGAACAGCGGCGCCACGATCCGGTACCCGCAGACGCACCTGGACCTGGTCCGCCCGGGTGCCGCGATCTACGGCCTGGCCGCCGGCCCCGGCCTGGAGGCCGGGCTCCGGCCGGCGATGTCCCTGCGTTCCGAGGTCACCCTGGCGAAGCGCCTGCCCGCGGGCGAGCGCCTCTCGTACGGCCACCGGTACGAGCTCGAGCGCGACGCCTGGATCGCGACGGTGCCGGTCGGGTACGAGGACGGCTACCCACGCCTGCTCTCGAACCGGGCGGAGGTCCTGATCCGGGGGCGGCGCCACCGCGTCGCCGGCATCGTGACGATGGACCAGCTCCTCGTGGACTGCGGCGACGAGGAGGTCGCGCCGGGGGACGAGGTCGTCCTGATCGGCGGGCAGGGCGACGATCGCATCACGCCCGAGGAGCTCGCCGAGCGCATCGGGACGATCGGATACGAGCTCGCCACGGCGATCTCCGAGCGCGTGCCGCGGGAGTACCGCGGATGAGCCGGCGCCGGACGGCGATCGTGACCGCAGGCCTGGCGGCCACCGCGGTGGCGGGCGGCATCGTGGGGCGCACGATCGTGCGGCGCCACCACCATCCGGACCCCGAGGCCGACGAGCCGCTCGGCCTGCTCCCACCAGAGGACCTCGGGCCGGTCCGGTCGTTCGACGGGACCGAGCTCGCCGTGCTCGCGGCGGGCGACCCGGCGAGCCCCACGCTGGTGTTCGCGCACGGCTTCAGCCTGGACCTCACGACCTGGTACTACCAGTGGACCGCCCTTGCCGAGCGCTTCCGGTGCGTCCTGTTCGACTTCCGCTCGCACGGCCGAAGCGCGCCCGCGGCGGACGGAGACCTGTCGATCGCCGCGATGGCCCACGACCTCGCGACGGTGCTCGAGGCGACCGTGCCGGACGGGCGCCGCGCCGTCGTCGTCGGTCACAGCATGGGCGCGATGACGATGCTCGCGATGGCCGAGTCGCGGCCGGACGTCCTGGCGTCGCGGGTCGGCGGCATGGTCCTCACCGGCGCCGCGTCCTCGAACCTGTTCCGGGGCGCGATGGGCTCGGTGACGAACGTGCTCCGCCCGCGTCTCGGCACGGTCCGGGACGCGGCCGTGCGCCTGAACCGGATCCGGCAGCACCTGATGGCGCGGCCGGGCGACCTCGGCGGGCTGGCCGCCCGGATCACGCAGTTCGGCCCCGACGCCTCACCGCACCTGGTCGACCACGTGGTGCGCCTGGCGGCCCGGGCGCCGTCCGACGTGTGGACCGATGGGCTCGTCGGCCTGATGGACATGGACCTGCGACACGCCGTGCACCACGTGCGCGTGCCGGCCCTCGTGGTCGTCGGCGAGCACGATCGGGTCACGCCGCCGGCCCGGGCGGTCGACCTGGCCGGCGATCTCCCCGACGGACGGCTCGAGATGATCCCGGGCGCCGGCCACGTGGCGATGATGGAGCAGCACGAGGCGTTCAACCGCGCGGTCGAGGCCTTCGCGTCCCAGACCCTCGGGATCCGCAAGCCGCGACGCACGCGGATCGCGACCGAGCGGAAGGAGACCGCGTGATCACGCGCGTCCCAGGCATCCGCGTCGGCCACGCCACCGACCCGGTCGCGCTGACCGGCTGCACGGTCGTGCTGTGCCCGCCCGGCACGATCGGCTCGGGCGAGGTGCGCGGTGGCGCCCCCGGCACGCGCGAGACCGACCTGCTCCGGCCGGGCATGCTGGTCGAGGAGGTCAACGCCGTCCTGCTGACGGGCGGGAGCGCGTTCGGGCTCTCGGCGGCGGACGGCGTCATGAAGTGGCTGGAGGAGCAGGGCATCGGCTTCGAGGCCGACGTCGTGAAGGTCCCGATCGTCCCGGCGGCCGTGCTGTTCGACCTGGGCGTGGGCGACCCGCTCGTGCGGCCGAACCCGAGCGCCGGGTACGCCGCGTGCCACGCGGCGTCCGAGGTCGTGACCGAGGGCAGCGTCGGCGCCGGCACCGGCGCGACCGTCGCGAAGATCCGCGGGCTCTCGCACGCGATGAAGGGCGGGATCGGGACGACCTCGGCCGAGGAGGACGGGCTGATCGTCGGCGCGCTGTTCGCCGTGAACGCGCTCGGCGAGATCGTCGACGACGACGGCACGGTTCTCGTGGGGGCCCGTGGCGGCGACGAGGGTGGAGCCTCCGCCCAGCCGGAGGAGCCCGCCGAGCCGCCGCCGGGCAACACGACGATCGGCGTGGTCGCGACGAACGCGCGCCTGTCGCGGGAGCGGGCCAACCTCCTCGCGCTCGCGGCGCACGACGGGCTGGCGCGCGCGATCCGCCCCTCGCATACCATCTGGGACGGCGACACGGTGTTCACGCTCGCGACCGGCGAGGTCGATGCGCCGCAGGCGCGGGTGGAGGAGCTGGCCGAGCGGGTCGTCGCGGAGGCGATCCGCCGTGCGGCGCAGACGGCGGAGGGCATCCCCGGGATCCCGGGGGCGGGGGACAGGGCATGAGCAGGACGCTCGAGGAGGCCGCGCGCGAGGCCTCGACGTGCACGCGGTGCCGGCTGGCGCAGGGCCGCACCCAGGTGGTCTACGGCGTGGGCGATCCGAACGCCGACCTGATGTTCATCGGCGAGGGGCCGGGCTACCACGAGGACAAGCAGGGCGAGCCGTTCGTCGGGGCGGCCGGTCAGCTCCTCAACCGCATGCTCGCCGAGGTCGAGATCCCGCGCTCGGCGGTCTACATCGCGAACTGCGTCAAATGCCGCCCTCCGGGCAACCGAGACCCGCTCGAGGACGAGCTCGTCGCCTGCCGGCCCTGGCTCGACGAGCAGCTCGCGCTCATCGACCCGGCCGTGATCGTCACGCTCGGCAACTGGGCCACGCGCTACATCCTCGGCAAGCAGGTCTCGATCAGCCGGGTTCGGGGGCAGCGGTTCCCGTGGGGTGGGCGGACGGTCATCCCGACGTTCCATCCGGCGGCGATCCTGCACGGGGGTGGGGAGTCCTCGAGCCAGATGACCGCCCTCCGCGCGGACTTCCAGGAGATGAAGCGCGCCCTCGCCGAGCGCCCCGCGCCGGCCGAGGAGCAGCTCGGGCTGTTCTGATGCTCCTCGAGCTCGGCGCGCCGACGGTCGAGGACACCCGCGCGATCGGCGCGGCCCTCGCGCCGTTCCTGAAGCCCGGCGACGCCGTGGCGCTCACGGGCGAGCTCGGCGCTGGCAAGACGACGCTCGTCCAGGGCGTAGCGCGCGGGCTCGGGGTCACCGAGGCCGTGGTCTCGCCCACGTTCACGCTCGTGCGCGAGTATCACGGGCGCCTGACCCTCTACCACGCCGACGTCTACCGGCTGGACCGCGTCCAGGACGTGCTCGACCTCGGGTTCGAGGAGATGACGGACGACGGCGCCCTCCTCGTCGAGTGGGGGGATGCCGTCGAGGGCCTCCTGCCGGCCGACCACCTCTCGATCGAGCTGACCGTCCCGGGTGGGGACGAGCGCCGGCGCCTGGTCCTCACCGGCGTCGGCGGGTCGTGGGCGACGCGGTGGGAGCGCCTGGAGCAGACGCTCGAACGCTGGGGGAGCGCCGCGTGATCGTCCTCGGCATCGAGACCTCGACCCCGCAGACCTCGGTCGCCCTCGGGACCGAGACCGAGATCCTGGCCTCGACGAGCCTGACGGGCAGGACGCGGCAGGACGCCGTGGTGCCCGCGATCGAGCACCTGCTGCGCTGGACCGGGCTCGAGCTCTCGGCGGTGGGCGGCGTCGCGGTCGGGCTCGGGCCGGGGCTGTTCACCGGTCTGCGCGTCGGGGTCGAGGCCGGCAAGAGCCTCGCGCAGGTGCTCGGCGTGCCGATCCTCGGGATCCCGTCGCTCGACGCGCTCGCGTTCGGGGTGCGGCACACCGGGCGGTTGATCGCCGCGGTGATCGACGCACGCCGCGGCGAGGTGTTCTACGCCTTCTACCGCTCGGTGCCGGGGGGCGTCCTCCGCGAGGGCGGGTACCTGGTTGCGCCGCCCGACCACCTGGCCGCAGACCTGGAGGCCAGGGGCGAGGATGTGCTACTCGCGGGGAACGGTGCCATCCTGTACCGGCGGGAGCTGGAGGGGGCCGGAGGCAGGCTCGAGTTCGCCTCGGCCGTCTCGGCCCACCCGCAGGCGGGGTCGCTGGTCGAGCTGGCGATCCCGCGCATGTACCGGGAGGAGTTCGATCGGCTGTTCGACGTGGTACCGCTCTACCTGAGGAAGTCGGATGCGGAGATCGCCTGGGACCAGCGACGTCGCGGCGCCTCGGCTTGAGGTGACCCGGATGCGCCGCCGTCACCTGCGCGGCATCATGGCCATCGAGCGCCAGGTCTATCCGCGCCCGTGGAGCCCGAACCTGTTCCTGTCCGAGATGACCGAGAGCTCCAACCGGTGCTACCTGGTCGCGCGGATGGACCGCGAGGTCGTCGGGTACGGGGGGCTGATCTGCTACGGCGAGGAGGCCCACATCACGAACATCGCGGTCGACCCGATGCACCAGCGCGCCAAGATCGGCTCGCGGCTGCTCTACGACCTCATCGGGAACGCGGTCGATCTGGGCGCCGAGGCGGTCTCGCTCGAGGTGCGCGTCACGAACTGGGGCGCGCAGCGTCTGTACGGGCGGTTCGGGTTCCGTCCCGTCGGGGTGCGCAAGAACTACTACCAGGAGGTCAACGAGGACGCGCTCATCATGTGGCTCGACGGGATCCGCGAGCCCGAGCGCCGTCGCCGCCTCCGCGACCTCGTGAGCGGGCTGCCCGACGGGATCCGACCGTGAGACGCGCGTGAGGGTCCTCGGGATCGAGACCTCCTGCGACGAGACCGCGGCCGCCGTGGTGCAGGACCGTGTCGTCCTGTCGAACGTCGTGTCCAGCCAGACCGACCTACACGCACGGTTCGGCGGCGTCGTGCCCGAGCTCGCGAGCCGCGCGCACGTCGAGGCGCTGAACCCGCTCATGGACGAGGCCCTCGAGCGGGCCGGCTGCCGCTTCGCCGACATCGAGGGTGTGGCCGTCACGGTGGGGCCCGGTCTCGTCGGCGCGCTGCTCGTCGGCCTCGCGGGCGCGAAGGCCGTGGCCTTCGCGACCGGCGCCGCGTTCATCGGCGTGAACCACCTCGAGGGCCATGTGTACGCGAACTTCCTCGAGCACGGCGCGCCGGAGCCCCCGTACGTGTGCCTCGTCGTCTCGGGCGGCCACACGATGCTCGTGCACATGCCGGAGGAGCATCGGTACGTGGTCCTCGGCCAGACCGTGGACGACGCCGCAGGGGAGGCGTTCGACAAGATCGCGCGGTTCATGGGGCTCGGGTTCCCAGGCGGCCCGGCGCTCGACGCGCTCGCGCGCGATGGCGACCCGTCCGCGATCGCGTTCCCCCGGGCGATGCTGGGATCGGGCGACTACGATTTCTCGCTGTCCGGCCTGAAGACCTCGGTCCTGCGGTACGTCAAGGCCGAGCGGGAGGGCGGGCGAACGGTGGACCCGGCCGACCTGGCCGCGTCGTTCCAGGAGGCGATCGTGGACGTGCAGGTCGACAAGACGATCCGCGCGGCGCGCGACACCGGCGTCGGCACCGTGTTGCTCGGCGGGGGCGTGGTGGCGAACACGCGGCTCCGCGAGCGGATCGAGCGGGACGCGAGCGAGGCCGGGATCCGCGTGCGGTTCCCCTCGATGCCGCTGTGCACGGACAACGCGGCGATGATCGCGTGCGCCGGCGCCTCCCGCCTGGAGCGTGGCGAGCGCACGCCGCTCGAGGTCGGCGTCGACCCGGGGCTGGGGCTGGCATCGTGACGACCTTCTTCGTCACCGGCGGCGCCGGCTTCATCGGCAGCCATCTCTGCGACCGCATGCTCGCCGAGGGTCATCGCGTGATCGCCGTCGACGACCTGACGACCGGGCGGATCGCGAACCTCGTCGAGGCGCGCGGGTACGGCAAGGACTTCACGTTCATCAGCATGGACATCCGCGCCGAGGGCCTGCTCCAGCTCTTCGAGCGCCATCGGCCCGAGGTGGTCATGCACCTTGCGGCGCAGTCGGGCGTGCGGCCCTCGCTCACGGACCCCGCGTTCGACGCCAGCGTCAACCTGATGGGGACGCTGAACATCCTGCAGTGCGCCGTCGAGACCGGCGTGCGCAAGATCGTCTACGCGGCTTCGGGCGGCACGCTGTACGGCGAGCCGCGGAAGCTCCCCGTGAAGGAGACGGCCGCCGCGGGCGCGCGCCCCCTGTCGCCGTACGGGATCAGCAAGAAGGTCGTGATCGACTACCTGACCTTCTACGAGCGCAACCGCGGGCTCGAGTTCACGGCGCTCGCCCTCGGCAACGTGTACGGTCCTCGGCAGGATCCGCACGGCGAGGCGGGCGTGATCGCGATCTTCGCCTCCAGCATGCTCGCCGGCACGACGCCCACGGTGTACGGGGACGGGAAGCAGACGCGCGACTACGTCTTCGTCGACGACGTGGTGCACGCGTTCGCGCTCGCCGCCGACCGCGCGAACGGCAAGCTGATCAACATCGGCACCGCGATCGAGACATCCGTGAACGAGGTCTATCGGATGCTCGCGCAGATCGTCGGGGTCGAGGCTCCGCCGGGGAGGGGCCCGCTCCCACCCGGGGAGCTCCGCCGATGCTCGCTCGACAACGCCTTCGCCGCCGAAGCGTTGGACTGGAAGCCCTGGACGCACCTCGAGGACGGCCTGGGCGAGACGGTGGCCTACCTCCGCGGGATCTGACGGGGCCTTGGGGGGCGCTCAGGTCGCGCTCGGCGCTCCGGCCGGGTCCGGGTCGTCCTCGGTGCGCCGGGGGCGTCCGAGGATCTCGATGAGGTCCTCGGGGCGCTTGCCGGCCGCGGTCGCGAGGACCTCGACGTCCCCGGCCCGGAGCACGACCGCGTCCGAGGGTCGCCCCTGGCGCAGGGTCCGGATCTCGCGCACGAACCCCGCGACGAGGGCGGCCTCGGCGGAGCCGAGGGCCTCGAGCCGCTCCACGTCGAGCCCGGGCTCGGGGGCGCCGCCGACGGCCTCGAGGATCTCGGTCAGGAGCGCCGACGGGTCCACGTCGTACAGGCGGCAGAGGTCGCAGAACCGCTCGAGCGCGATCGAGCGCTCCCCGCGTTCGTACCCGGCGATCGACGTCGGCTTGTACCTGCCGTCGCTCAGCTTCGAGACCGCTCGCAGGGTCAGCCCGCGCGCACGACGCGCCCGGCGCAGCGCGACGCCGACCTGCTCTCCGAAGATCCCCATGGCATCCCTTCGCCGACGTGCGCGCTGCCGCCCAACGGACACGACCGGGGAAGGCCCACAGTGTAGGGCTCCCGGTTCGGCCTCGCATGCGCCCGATGCATCACGGACCTTCGATGCGGGCGTATTTCCTGTACCCTCGGCGACGTGGCCGGAACGCCGTACCCCGCCTGGGCTGCAGGGTGGGTGCCGCCGGATCGGGCAACATCCGCGCGAACGCGCTCCGCGTCCTCCGTGGTGGCCTCAGTCTCGGATTTGACGCTCGAGTTGCCGGCAGGTGCTTGCACTAAACGCGCTCCGCGTCCTAGGGTGACGCTATGTCGAGCTACGTCGTCTTCGGTAGCATGTTCCACCCATCGGAGCCCTCCCGTACGTCGTCGCCGGAATGCCCGAACGGCGTATGCCGCAATTGCGCGAGGCCTCGGTACGATGGATGGATGGTTGTCGGTTCGGGCATCTCGGGGGTGATGGGTGGCTAGCGTGCTGTCGGTCGCCGTCCTCGAGGAACTGGGGGCGCTCAAGGCGTTCTCGGCCGAGCTGGCGGCAGCCGAGGACGTGGGAGCCGCGGCCTCGGCCGTGGCCGATTGCATCGTCGCGACCCTCGGCCCGGATGCCCCGTTCGCGCTGTGGGTGGGGGGCGGCACCCGCACCCTCGAGCCGGCATGGCGGAGCAACGACGCCGAGCTCGCTCGGCCCGCCGAGCGGCGGGCGGCGTTCCGGTCCGAGCGGCCGGCGCGTCTGCGCAAGGGCGAGCGCGGCGTGGCCCTCCTGCCCCTGGTGTGTCGCGCGGAGGCGGTCGGGCTCCTCGAGGTGGCCGCGCCCGCGCATCGGCTCGACGACACGTGGGAGATCCTCGAGACGATCGTCGGGCCGCTCGCCGTTACGCTGCACGGACTCGCGAGGCCCTCGCGGAGCGAGCGTCGCGACGAGGCCGAGGGCGACCTGGACCTGGCGATCGCCTGGACCGCGCACGAGCTGCGGGGCCCGCTGTCGGCGCTCCGGGCGTCGCTGGAGTTCCTCCGCGTCCACGATGCGCCATCGGAGCACGCGCCCCTGCTCGACCGATGCGTCGTCGAGATCGACCACATGTCGGGTCTCGTCGATGACGTCCTGCGGGTGGGCTCGGGAGCCGAGCTGCCGCCCGCGGATGACTGCGACGTGACCGAGGCCGTCCGCCAGGCGATCGACGAGTCCCGTCTGCAGCACGGCGCCGAGCGCATCATCCTGGACTCGCCCCGCCGGGTGCTGGCACGGGTCGAGCCGGTGCAGATCCGATCGGCCGTCGGCAACCTGATCCGCAACGCCCTGGCCTACTCGCCCGCGCACAGCCCCGTGACGGTGGCCGTCGCGCTCGAGGACCACGTCCTGTCGATCGCCGTCCGCAACGCGGGCCGGGCCGTGTCGGGGGACGACGGAGACACGGACGCGATCTTCCGTCCCTACGTCCGGGGATCGAACGCGCAGGGGCGGTCGGGCCGAGGCCTCGGCCTGTTCATCGCCCGGCGCGTCGCCGAGGCGAACGGCGGCCGGCTCACGCTCCGCCTCGAGGACCAGGCGACCCAGTTCGTGCTCGAGATCCCACGAGGGGCCTGATGACCCCGACGCGGGTCCTCATCGTCGACGACCACGCCCTGTTCGCGGAGGCCATCCGGCTGACGCTGGACGCGCACGGCGTCGAGGTGGTCGGGATCGCCAACACGGTCGAGGAGGGCCTGTCGTCGGTACGCCGGCTCGGTCCCGACGTCGCGCTGGTCGACATCGGCCTGCCCGACGGCAGCGGGCTCGCGCTCGGCGAGCGCATCCTGGCCGACTGGCCCGAGACGAAGGTCATCGCGCTGTCGGCGCTCGGCGACCCGCGGGCGGTCCGCGACGCCCTGCGGATCGGGTTCCACGGGTACATCATCAAGGACACCTCGATCTCGCGGTTCATCACCGCGATCGAGGCGGTGCTGGGCGGCGAGGTCGTGGTGCCGAGGGCCCTCGCACCCCGGGTGGCCGGCAAGCAGACCTCGGACGAGGAGGCCGTCTCGCTGCTCGTGGACCAGCTCACGCCCCGGGAGCGGCAGGTGCTCGAGCTCCTCGTCGAGGGCGCGAGCGGCCCGACGATCGCCCGGACGCTGAACATCAGCCCGAACACCGTGCGCACCCACGTCCAGAACGTGCTCACCAAGCTCCAGGTCCGGTCGCGGCTGGAGGCCGCCACCTTCGCGGTCCGGCACCGGATCGTGCCTCTGCCGCACCAGGACCGCTCGGCGAGCGCGTCCTGACCTCCGCGATCGCGTCTCGCGCGGTGTAGTCCACCTACCGCGTCCGGATCGTGCCTCATCCATCCGACGTAGTCGGCATGCCCTATCCGTCCGTTGTCTCACGGAGCGAGGGGCCTCAAGGTGACGCAGGTGCTGCTGCACAAGGACGCGTCTATCCAGTTGTACGGGATGCACGCCTGGGCGTGCTTGTTCCCGTGGGACCCGATGGCGATGGACTTCCCCGAGCGCGTCACGCCCCTGCTCGACGAGGAGTTCATGGCCCAATGGGCCGAGCAGGACTCGGCCGGCGACCCCCTGGTCGACGTCTCCGGGCTCGCGCCGATCGTCGACCTGACGCGGGTCGCCGGGGGCGGGGTCCGGGCGGACGACGCGCCCCGCCGGCCTCCCACGAAGCGCCGGGTCGCGAACGCGAAGATGCGGGCGGAGGCGGCGCAGCAGGAGCAGCAGACCGCGGAGTCCGAGCTCCAGGCGGCGAACCAGCGCCGCCACGGGTTCGAGACCTGGGCCAGCCTGTGCGAGCAACGTCTCGGGATGGCGCAGGAGATGCTCGACGAGGCGGCCACGGTCGCCCGAGCGGCCGAGCGGCGGCTGGCCGAGATCCAGGGCCAGCTCGACGAGGCGCGCGAGGACGTCGAGCTCACGGGGACCGAGGCCGAGGCCGCCCGCAAGCGGGTCGAGGCCGCAGGCCGGTCGATCCGCGTCGCGCGGTCGGTCCGCCGGATGCGACGCATCAAGGAGGCGCTGCCGGAGGCCGCCGAGGCCGTGGAGGACGCTCGCCGACGCGAGCGCGAGGCGATCGAGGACCTGACGACGAAGCAGGCCACGCTCGACCGCGCGCTGCTGAAGACCGCCGAGGCGACGAAGGTCGAGGCCGCCCTCCAGCGCCAGGTCACGAACGCCCGCAGGAAGGCCGCGCGTGCCTCCCTCGCGTACGCGGACCTGGTTCGGCAGGCGGAGGAGGCGGAGCTCGGCGAGCGGCATGCCTCGCGCGAGGTGCGGGTCGTCACCGACGTCGAGCAGGCGGAGAAGGAGGCGCGCGAGGCGAAGGCCGACCTGCTCGCGGCCGCGTCGGAGGTGCGGTCCGTGGCCGAGATGGTGGCGGCGGCCGAGGGGCGGGAGCGGGAGGTCCAGACGGCCCTCGTCGTGGTCCATGCCGAGGCCCAGCGGGCCGACGCGCTCGTCCGGGACCTGGAGGCGGAGATGGCCGAGGCCGAGCGGCAGATCGCCGAGGCGCAGCCGTCGCTCGCCGCGGCCGAGGCCGACGCCGAGGCCTCGACGGACCGGGTCGAGGCGGCGGGGCGCACGGTCAAGGTCGGGCGGCACGCCTGGAAGCTCTCGCGGGCTCGCAAGGCGGCCGAGCGGAACGCCGTGATGCTCGAGGAGGCCCGCCAGGTGGCGGCGGGGGCGAAGGAACGGCTCGAGGAGGCCACGGCCGCCGCCGAGGAGGCGAAGCGGTCCGTCCGCGAGGGCCGGGGTGTCGAGGCGGACACGCGCCGGACGCTGGGGGAGGCGCACCGGCGGCTCGGCACGGCCGTCGGCACGCTGAGCCGGCTCCGCTGGGAGACGGGCGATCGGAGCGGCGAGGAGGAGTCCTTCCAGTACCTGGTGATCGCTCGACAGCGCGCGGTCCTCGGCAACCTGGCGCTCGACGAGTGGGCGCACCGCGCGACCGGTCACTGGCGCGTGCCGAGGTTCATCCTCGAGAAGGACGGGGAGGCGATCTGGCTGTACCAGGGCGAGTGGGTCGTGGCCGATCCCTCGCTCAGCCTGGACGACCTCGCGGTGCTGAAGGACTCGCCCGAGGAGGTCGAGGACGAGGCCGAGGGACTCGGCGGCGCCCACTCGCTGGACCTGGAGGCCGTCCAGTTCACCTGGGAGCGTGACGGCGGGCGGTGCACGAACTGCGGAAGCTACGCGAACCTGGTCATCGACCACGTCATCCCCGTCTACCTGGGTGGCGGGGACGCCGCGAGCAACCTGCAGCTGCTCTGCCGCAACTGCTCTCGCGAGAAGTCGCACCGGCTCTGAGCCCCGCGCCGGGGTCGAGCGCGGGCGGCTACGACGAGTGGAGATCCGTCGTCGCCGTGACGTCCTCTTCCTCTGGACGACGGCGCTCGGCCACGAGGAGCCGGTACAGGAGGCCGCGGCGGTAGTCGTACGCGCCGTACCCGCCTCGCGCGGTCCGCCACCCGCCGTTCATGACGCCCCCGACGACGCGGGCGTCCACCTGTCGCAGCATGTACCGGGCCTGCGCGATCGCGGCGCGCCGGCCGCTCTGCGCATCGGCCACGAACAGCACCGCGTCGACCATCGTCGACAGGACCAGGCTGTCGGCCACGGTCAGGATCGGCGAGCCGTCGATGATCACGAAGTCCGCCTCGGCGCACCGCGCGATCACGTCGAGCATCTTGTCCGACTGGATCAGCTCGACCGGCTCGGCGATGCCGGCCACCGGACCGCTCGGCAGCACGCGCAGCTGCGGGACGGGCGACTCGAGGATCGCGTCCTCGAGCGCGACCTCGCCCATCAGGACCTGGCCGAGCCCCCGGTCGTTGCCCAGCCCGAAGATCGTGTGCACCCGGGGGAACCGCAGGTCCGCCGAGATCAGGACGACGTCGCGGCCGAGCTGCGCGATCGCCGTCGCCAGGTTCGCGGCGACGGTGCTCTTGCCCTCGCCCATCCAGGCGCTCGTGACGAGGAGCGTCTTGACGGGGGGACGCGCGCTGACCGCCAACAGGTTCGTCCGGAGCGTCCGGAACGCCTCGGCGGCAACGCTCTTCGGCGCCTCCGTCGTGATGGGGCGGGTCAGTCGCTTCGGGCCGGCCGCGATCCGCGGGATCACGCCGAGGACCGGGGCCTCGAGGATCTGCTCGAGCGCCGACTGGCCCTCGATGCGGTCGTGGAGCCGCTCGCTCACGAGGGCGACCCCGACCCCGAGCACCAGGCCGAGCAGCACGCCGAGCATCAGGTCGAGCCGGTGGTCCGGATGGCTCGGCGACGTGGGCAAGGTGGCGTCGTCGATCACGCGCCCGGCATCGGTGCTGAGCGTGGAGATCGTCTGGAGCGTCCCCTGCGCCGTGAACTGCCGGTTCTGCAGCTGCGTCCGCGCGTCACGGGCGTCCACCCATTCGGTCGTGCCTTCGGTGAGCGCGGCGATGTCCTTGTCCGTGGCCGCGATCTGGTTCGCGAGGTCTTCGATCTCGGTCTGGAGCTTCGAGGTCCGGGCCTCGATCGAATCGGTCGCCTCCTGCTCCTTGAACTCGAGGTAGGCGTCGGCGAACGCCTGCGCCCCGCGCTGCGCCGTCTTGGGGTCGCGGTCCGCGTACGTGAACACGAGGAACGTCGTGTCGGCCGGCGCCGAGACGCTCACGTGCTTGAGCAGGGAGGTCACGCTGTCGTCCGTGCCCATCTTCTGGCGGGCCAGCTCGGCCACGTCGCCCGACGTGGCGATGCGCATCTCGGTCTGCAGGCTGATGTCGTCGATCCGGACCGGCTCGAGCGGGTTCGTGAGCGTCGGGCGGACCAGGACTCCCGCCGTCGACGTGTACGACGGGGTCCGCGTGTACGAGTACAACAGCGCGAGCGCCGTCACCGCCACGGTGACGATCAGGACCAGACGCTTGCGCCGGACGACCGCGTCGAGCAGGTCGCGCAGGTCGATCGAGCCCTCCGGCGGGAGGTCGTCGATCGACGATCGGGACAACGCCGTCATCCGTGTCCCCTCGGGGGGCGCTCCGCGGACCGCGTCGCCGCCTCGGTTCGGGGAGGGCGGCTCATCGGCATCGCATCAGCGTAGATGCCCCACGGGTTCGCCCCATCGTGCAATCGTCGTAGGGTCGATACGTCGTCGGTCGGGTGCAGAGCCTCTCCGGCTGACGTAGCCTCGGCGCACCTCGACCGTGGGACCAGGGATGTCGGACAACGAACGCGTACGGATCCTGCTCGCCGACGAGCAGGCGCTGTTCCGGGAGGCGGTCCGCCTCGCGCTCGAGGGCGAGGACGACATGGAGGTCGTCGCCGAGGCCCGGGACGGGTTCCAGGCCGTCGCCGAGGCCGAGCGGACGTCGCCGAGGGTCGCGCTGCTCGATGCCCTGCTCCCCAAGAGCGACGGGAT
The DNA here is from genome assembly GCA_035718185.1 of Actinomycetota bacterium. GTDB lineage: Bacteria > Actinomycetota > UBA4738 > UBA4738 > HRBIN12 > HRBIN12. The sequence continues at coordinate 28,111 of DASTHN010000209.1, read as the reverse complement.
CCAGACCGCGTGGCTGATCCGCCAGCGCGTCCCCGGGTGCGAGATCGTGATCGTGAGCGGTCACGAGGACCACCGTATCCTCGAGCAGGCCCTCGAGGTCGGTGCCCGCGGTTTCGTCACGAAGTCTTCACCGATGTCCGAGCTCCTCAACGTGACGCGCGCCGTCCATCGCGGCGAGACCCTGGTGCCCTCGCGGATGCTGGGCGACCTGCTCGGCGGGCTGATGCGGCGCCGGCAGGAGCAGGACGAGGCCTTCCGCCGGGTCTCCCGGCTCACCCGCCGCGAGCGCGAGGTCCTGCACCTCCTCGTCGACGGCTCGGGGACGGAGGCGATCGCCGACTCCCTCGTGATCAGCCCGCAGACCGCGCGGACCCACATCCAGAACATCCTCGCGAAGCTCGGCGTGCACTCGCGGCTCGAGGCGGCGGCGCTCGTCAACGAGAGCGGGATCCGCGACGGCCTCACCGACGAGCCCGTGATCCGGATCCCCACCGCGGACACGGTCGCGCACTAGCTCGTCTCGCACGAGGGCGGGGCGTCCCCGAACGGAGCTCAGAGAACGGAGCTCAGAGCGGCGCGATCTGGACGTCGTCGACCGCGAAGCACGTGCCGACCGGCGCGTTCGGAACCCACGCCTGGAGGTCCAGGGTCGACGCGCCGGGCGACTGCACGAGGTAGTCGAGCGACACCTGCTGCCACGCCGTCGACAGGGCGACCGACACCGTGCCCTTGTCGACGAGCGTCCCGCCGACGTACTCGCGGACCCGGAGCGTGACGGTCGCGCCCGGTGCGTCGGCCCGGACCCACATGCTCGACCGGTACGTCCCGACGCCCGTGACGGCGACCCAGTTCGGCTGGTCGTTCAGCTTGCACATCGCGCCGGCGGCTCCGGCGTTCGTCAGCACGCCGGCCCACGATCCCGCGTGGCCGCCGGCGATCCGACCGAGGCTGACGCCCGCGTCCGAGCCGGCCACGTTCCAGCCGGACGTGTCGGTCTCGAACCCCGGGTTGCCGACGAGGTTGCTCGGGGCGGGATCCACGGTCACGGTGAGCTGGTCGCTCGTCTGGAGCGCGCCGTCGTCGGCCGTGAGCTCGAGCGCGTAGCTCCCCGCGGCCGAGAAGCTCACGGTCGTGGTCGGCGACGACGGGTCGGTGAACGTCGCGGTCCCCGGGCCGGAGGCCTGGGACCACGTGATGGTGAGCGTCCCGCTCGGCAGCCCGTCGTCGCCCGCGGAGCCCGCCATCGTGGCGAGCCCGGGCAGGGTGATCTGCTGGTCCGGACCGGCGTTCACGGTGGGCGCCGCGTTCGTGCCCGGGACGGGGTCGACCGTGATCGTCACCTCGTCGCTCGTCTGGAGGGCGCCGTCGTCGGCGGTCAGCCGGAGGACGTACGTCCCGGCCTCGTAGAACTGCACCGTGGTGGTGAGGGAGCTCGGGTCGGCGAGCGTGACGGACTGCGTTCCCGAGACCTGCGACCAGGTCGTGGTCACGGCGCCGGGCGGGTTCGGCACGCCGTCGTCGCCCGTGGACCCGGCCAGCGTGGCGTCGTTCGGCAGCGTCACCTGCTGGTCGGGGCCGGCGTTCGCCGACGGCGCGAGGTTCGTGGGCGAGCCGCCGTACTCGATGTGCAGGAGCGGCGGCGCCCCGCCGTTGAACGCCTCGGCCGCGCGCTTCCCCGACCCCGTGATGACGATCACCATGGCGTTGCCGCTCGCCCAACCGGTGCGGTTCACCACGGCCTGGATCACGTTCGAGATGTTCGGCGTCCGTTGGTTCGCACCGGCCTCGCCCACGATCGTCCACGGGGCCGGGTTCCACGACACGCTCTGGCTGGTCCTCGGCCGCGAGGAGATGTTGCCGGTGGTCTTCGCGAACGTCGCCGGGTTGTCGCCCGCCTGCGCCTGCACCGTGAGCGCCGTCGAGACGCTCGTCGCGCGGGCCGTCGTGAACTGCACATAGGCGTTCGTGATCACCGCGTTCTTCGGGACGGTGACCCCGGTGAACCGCATCCCGACCGTCTGGTTGCCCCTCGATCCGTCGAGCACCAGCTCGAGGTCGGCGCTGTTGAGGTTCATCGCGCCGGTGCTGGATTCCTCGGCGTCGTCCTTGCCCACGGCGACCGGGCGCCGCACGATCGTGGAGCCGGCCTCGGCGACCGCCACGGTCACGTCGTCGGCGTCCTGCAGCGCGCCGTCGTCCGCGGTCAGCCGCAGCACGTAGATCCCCGCGCTCGAGAAGCTCACGGTCGTCGTCGGCGAGGACGGATCGGTGAAGGTGGCGGTGCCCGGGCCGGAGACCTTCGTCCAGGTGGTGGTGAGCGCGCCCGGGAGCCCGTCGTCCCTCGCGCTGCCCGCCATCGTCGCCTGGGCCGGAAGCGTCACGGACTGGTTGGCGCCCGCGTCCGCGATCGGGGCCAGGTTCCCGATCGGCGGGAGGTCCACCGACATCTCGTAGAGCTTCCCGTCGTTCTCGAGCGGGTTGCCGTCGTTGTCCTCGCCGCGGGCGACGAAGTAGTAGTTCATGCGGCCGGGATCGCTGCTGCCGGGGGCCAGGACGACGTCCGCGGGGTCGTTCGCGCCGGCCGCCGAGATGTCGATCGCGTTGACCAGGAACCCGTCCTTCGACATCTCGAAGATCGTGTTCGTGTTCCGGTCGACGACGAGCAGGGTGTCGCGCTCCGGGTCGTAGCCGAGGCCCTCGCAGTCCTCGGCGCCGAACAGCCCGACGTCGAAGTGCGACGTGACGTCGTCGCCGCTCGGCGGGACTCCGTCGAACACCCCGTTGTCGCCCGGGGACACGCGGAACACCTCGGCGCCGACCCCGTCCGACAGGTACAGGTCGCCCGTCGCGGTGTCGAACGCGATGTCCTCGGGGTCGCCGTCGCCGAAGGCCTTCGTCCCGAACGACGTGACGACGACGTCGTCGCCGGTCCCGAAGTGCTGGTCGGCGCCGGCGTCCAGCTCGAACACCTCGAACTGGATGTCGTCGGAGACGAACAGGTGGCCGGACGACGGGTCGAACGCCAGCCCGGTGGGCTCGTTCGAGAACGAGGTCGTGTCGCCGGTCGGGCCGAGCGTCCCGCCGACCGTGAGCGCGTACAGGTTCACCTGGTCGTAGATCGACATCTCCTCGACCTCGGAGTCGCTCACGAGGAGCTGCTCGTCGGCAGGCAGGTAGGTGATGCCGGCCGGGTCGGGGCTCGGAGGCGACAGGACGGACATGTCGATCGTCTGCACCAGGGTCGCGACCGGCGGGGCCGCGGATGCCGCCGGGGCGGCGATCGCGAGCGGCACGAGCGCGCTCGACACGACCGCGCCGGCGACGAGGCATCGAACGCCTCGTCGCCGGGCGGGTCCGGTTCGCGGTCGTCGAGCCATCGCCGGCGGTCGCCCTTCGCGCTCGGGGGTGGAAAGAGGTGGCGTCGGAGCATAGGCGCACGTTGCCGCTCGGGCCATCCCGCCACCGCTGTATGTCGCGTACGTCATCCCCCGATCGGGGGACAGTACCCGTCGTATCCGGTTCGGGCTCGACGATCCCCCAACGGGGTCCCGGGCGGTCGAGCGTGCGCCCCGCGGCCGGTCCCTCATGCGCTTGACGTACTCGACATACGACGCCGCACGCGTGCCACTTGGTGAGCTTGGCCCCTATCGTCGTTGCGTTCGGGGGACCGATCGTCCCTCGGCCGTCCTCTGTGACCGGGGTGTGATACGTCGTGGATCCAGTCTGCCAGTCGAGCGGGGCCGACCCGTGCGCACGAGCCCGTCGGGCTCCCGCTGTGCGCATCCCGCGACGGACGGCCGTATGAGCGTGGATCGGGGCGTGACGGCGCCGCCGGCCATGCCCTCCGGGCAACCGACCGTGGCGAGCGCCGAGCGCGAGGGCGTCACGCTGGAGCTCGTCGCCGAGCTCTGCGGGGCGCTGGACGCCGCGGGCGTCCGCTACTGCCACTGGAAGAGCAACGAGGCGCTCGACCGGTCCGCGAGCGGGGACAACGACCTCGACCTGTTGGTCCACCGATCCGACGCGGGGACCTTCGAGGGGATCCTGGCCCGTCTGGGGTTCAGGGAGGCCCACCTCCCGCGGTGGAAGCGGCTCCCCGGCATCTGGCACGCGTACGCGCTCGACCGCGCGAGCGGCAGGCTCGTCCACGTCCACGCGCACGCCCAGCTGGTCGTCGGCGACGACATGACGAAGAACTTCCACCTGCCGATCGAGGAGCCGTACCTGGCCTCCGCGGTGCCGGCCCCGCCCTTCCGCGTGCCCGCGCCCGAGCTCGAGCTCGCGCTGCTCGTGCTGCGGATGGTCATCAAGCACAACGCGTGGGACGCGATCGCGAGCGGCCAGGGCTCGCTGTCGGCGAGCGAGCGGCGCGAGCTGGGCGACCTCCTCGCGCGCGTCGAGCCCGGCGCCGCCGCCGCCGCATTGCATCGTCACCTGCCGATCGTCACGCCCGAGCTGTGGATGCGGTGCCTGCGCTCGGTGCGGCCCGATGCCTCGTTGGCGTTCCGGATCGGCACCGACGGCGAGCTGCAGCGCGCGCTCGCCGTCTGCGCCCGTCGGGGGCGCGCCGTCGACACGTCCCTCAAGGTGTGGCGGCGGGGGCGGATCTTCGTCCGCCGCCGGGTGCTGCGACGCCGCGCCGAGCCCAAACGGCTCGGGCGCTCCGGGCTGCTCGTCGCGATCGTCGGCGGGGACGGCGCCGGCAAGTCCACGGTCGTGGAGGACCTGACCGGATGGCTCTCGAAGGATTTCCGGACCGCGAGCGTGCACCTCGGCAAGCCGCCGCGGTCCGCGCTCTCGGCGCTCGCGAAGGCGGCGATGACGGCGGCGGCATCGGTCAAGCGCTCGCCCACCCCGTCGGGCCGGGCGCTCCGCGCGTCCGTCGCCGCGGACGGGGGTTCTTCCATGACGCCCCGGAACGCGGCGCGCCTGGCCTGGGAGACCCTCACCGCCCGCGATCGGTACCGCGCCTATCGGCGCGCGCGGCGCGCGGCGTCGAACGGGGCCGTCGTCGTGTGCGATCGCTTCCCGCTGGCGCAGGTCCGGCAGATGGACGGCGCGGTGAGCGCCGGGATGCGCGACCCGGCCCGGCACGGCCGGCTCGTGCGGCTCCTCGCCGAGCGCGAGCAGCGCTACTACGCGCGGATCGCGTATCCCGACGTCCTCGTCGTCCTCCGCGTGGACCCGGACGTCGCGGTCCGGCGGCGGCGCGAGGCGCCCGAGGACCTGCTGCGCCGGCGTTCCGAGGAGATCTGGGCCATCGACTGGAGCGCGACACCCGCGATCGTGGTCGACGCGGGCCTCCCGAAGGACCAGGTGCTGACTCGGGTGCGGTCCGAGGTCTGGTCGAGGCTGTCGTGATCCGCAACGATCGATCCCGCGAACGGAAGGACGACCCGGTGACCGTCGGGGAGGGGAACGGCCACGGGACGCCCGAGCAGCGCTCCGTGCTCTCCCGCATCGTCTCCCGGATCCTGTCCGACGACACCCTGACGAAGAAGGCGTCGCTCAACGCCGTTGCCTCCACCGCCGAGCAGGCCGCGAGGATCCTGGCCGGCCTGATCATCACGCCGTTCATCGTGACCCGGCTGGGGGACGCGCTGTACGGCACGTGGCAGGTCCTGCAGCGGCTCATCGGCCACGCGTCGCCGGCAAGCGGGCGGCCGGGCGAGGCGCTGAAGTGGACGATCGCGCACGACCAGGCCTCGACCGACTACGAGCGCAAGCGCCGGCAGGTCGGGAACGCGGTGGCCGTCTGGGTCCTGTTCCTCCCGGTTCTCCTCGTGACGGGCGGGATCCTCGCGTGGTTCTCGCCCGTGTGGATCGGCGCTCCCGAGAGCACGTACGGGACGATCCGGCTGGCCGGGGCCATCCTCGTCGCGGACGCCGTCCTGTTCGCCCTGTTCTACCTGCCCCAGTCGGTCCTGCAGGGCGAGAACCTCGGCTACAAGCGGCTGGGGCTCACGGTGCTGCTCGTCTTCATCAGCAAGTCGATGCTCGCGCTGGCGGTCTACCTGACCTCCGGCATCGTGGCGATGGCCGTCGCGACCGTGGCCGGAACCGTGTTGTGGGGGATCGCGTACGTGGTCATCGCGCGCACGCGCGTGTCGTGGTTCGGGATCGCGCGTCCGAACCTCGCGGAGGTCCGCGGCTTCATCAAGCTCAGCTGGTGGTTCCTCCTCTGGAACCTCGTCATGACCATCATGCTCGGCAGCGACGTCGTCGTGCTCGGCATCGCCGGGTCGACGGTGCTGGTCACGACGTACTCCCTCGCCCGATACCTGCCGCAGGCGATCACCGTCGCCGTCGGGACGCTGATCTTCGCGATCATGCCGGGCCTCGGGGGCTTGATCGGCGCCGGCGACCTCCGGCGCGCCGTCCGGGTCCGCGGCGAGACGATGGCCATGGTCTGGCTCTTCACCGTCGCCACCGGCGCCACGGTCCTGCTGTGGGTCGAGTCGTTCCTGCGCCTGTGGGTCGGGGCGCGCTACTACCCGGGCCCCCGGCCGATGCTGATGATCATGCTGATGGTGCTGCAGTTCTCGCTGATCCGCACGGACGCGAACATCATCGATCTCACGTTGAACCTGCGGCGCAAGGTCCTGCTCGGGACCGTGTCGGCCGGCCTGTCCATCGCGCTCGGCTGGTACTTCCTCGGGCCGCTCGACCTGGGGATCTCGGGCCTCGCCCTCGGGTTCATCCTCGGTCGTTCGCTCCAGAGCGTGGCGTACCCGCTGATGATCGGCCGCATCCTCGGGACGCCGCCAGAGACGCAGATCCGGGCGGCGATCCGGCCGGCGCTCGCCACGGCCGCCGTGTTCGCGGCCACGACGGTGCTGAGCACCGGTGTGCGGGCGGGCTCGTGGGTCGCGCTCGTGCTCGAGGTCGGGATCTCGGTCGTCGCGATCTCGGCGGCCTCGTTCTTCGGCGGCCTGTCGGCCGACACCCGTCGCGTCGTCTGGGGGCGGATCCGAAGGGTGGCGCGTCTGCGGTGACGACCTCGGCGCCGACGAACGGACACGGGCGGGTCGCGATCTTCACGGCCGACATGGGCGGTGGGGGGGCCGAGCGCGCGATGCTCAAGCTCGCCGGCGGGATGGCCAGGCGCGGGTACCCGGTGGACCTCGTCCTCAGCAGCGCGAGCGGCGACTACCTGCCCGAGGTGCCCGAGAGCGTCCGCGTCGTCGACCTCCAGGCCGGCCGGGTCCTGACGAGCCTGCCCCGGCTCGTGCGGTACCTGCGGCGCGAGCGCCCCAGGGTGATGCTCACCTCGCTCAACCACGTGAACGTGGTGGGCCTGTGGGCGCGGCGACTCTCGCGGGTGGGGACGCGCATGGTCGTCAACGAGCAGAACACCCTGTCGCAGGACGCCCCGAACTCGGTCCGGCGGCGGCACCGGCTCCTGCCGCGGTTCGCCCGACGGTTCTATCCCTGGGCCGACGACATCGTCGCGGTCTCGAAGGGCGCCGCGGACGATCTCGCGCGGACGGCCCACCTGCCGCGGGGGCGGGTGCGGGTCGTGCACAACCCGATCGTCACGCCGGAGCTGCGCGCGATGGCGGCCGAGCCGCTCGAGCACCCGTGGTTCCGTCCGGGCGAGCCGCCGGTGGCGCTCGCGGTCGGTCGGCTGGCTCCGCAGAAGGACTTCGGGACGCTCCTGCGCGCGTTCGCGCGCGTGCGGGAGCGCCATCTCGCCCGGTTGATGATCCTGGGGGAGGGGCCCGAGCGAGCGAGCCTGGAGGCCCTGGCCGCCGAGCTGCAGCTGGACGGCTCGGTCGACCTGCCGGGCAGGGTCCTGAACCCGTACCCCTACATGGTCCGTGCCGGAGCGTTCGTGCTCTCCTCGCGATGGGAGGGCCTGCCGTCGGTGCTGATCGAGGCGCTGTACTGCGGCGTCCCGATCGTCGCCACCGAGTGCCCGAGCGGCCCGGTCGAGATCCTCGAGGGCGGCGAGCACGGTCTGCTGGTCCCGGTCGGGGACGTCGAGGCGCTCGCCGAGGGGATCGCCGCGGCCCTGGACGGGCGGGTCCCGCGGCCGGCGCCCGAGAGCTGGCAGCCGTACGAGCAGGAGACCGTGGTCGAGCGCTACCTGGACGTCCTGGTGAGGAGCTGACGATGCGCAGGGTCGTCTACTACCTGTCGCTCGTGCTGATCTTCTCGATCTCGTGGGAGGGCCTCGTCCGGTTCCCGGGACTCGGCACGCTGGCCAAGCTCGTCGGCCTTGTCCTCGCGATCTGCTGGGCCGGGACGGTCGTGGCGACCGGCCGGTTCCGCCGACCCGACCCGTTCCTGCTCGCCGCGTTCGTCTTCGTGACGTGGAACGCCCTCAGCGTGTTCTGGAGCGCCGCCCCGAGGGTGAGCGCCATGCACGTCCTCACGTGGGTCCAGTCGCTCGGCCTCGTCCTGATCCTGTGGGACGTGTTCCGGACCCGGACCGCGATCCACGCGGGCCTGCAGGCGTACGTCCTCGGCGCGTACGTCGCGGTCGGCGGCGCGATCGCGAACTACTTCGGCTCGAACCCCTTCTACACGAACTACGACCGGTTCAGCCCCGGAGCGACGAACCCCGACGGGTTCGGCTTCATCATCGCCCTCGGGATCCCGGTCGCCTGGTACCTGGCGAGCGCCCCCGGGACCGCCCGGTGGCGGCGGATCCTGCGGCCGCTGGACTTCGCGTTCATCCCCGCCGCGTTCATCGGCCTCGCGCTCGCGGGGACCCGTACGGCAGCGATCGCCGGGATCGTCGGCATGGCGTTCGGCCTGGCCTCGCTCACGCGGCTCCGCCCGATCGCGCGGGTCGCGATCCTCGGGGTGCTCGTGTACGCGTTCTTCGCCCTGCTGCCCGTCGTCCAGCCGCTCGCGTCGTTCCAGCGGCTCGGGACGACCGCGAACGAGGCGACCGAGGGCGACCTGAACGGCCGGCTCGAGCAGTGGCGCCAGGGGCTCGACTCGTTCCACGAGCACCCGCTCGTGGGCGTCGGCGCGAACATGTACCGGACGGTCAACACGCTCGGCAAGGAGGCGCACAACTCGTTCGTGTCCGTCCTCGTCGAGCTCGGCCTGATCGGCCTGGTCCTGTTCGGCATCGTCCTGGCGATCGTTATCTTCCACGTGTTCGAGCAGCCGAAGTGGGACCGGAACTTCTGGCTCACGGTGCTGCTCGTGTGGGCGATCGGGGCCTCGACGCTCACGTGGGAGCACCGCAAGACGACGTGGGTGTTCATGACGTTGCTCGTCGCGAGCGCGGCGATCGCGCCGAAACCGGAGCGCGTCCCCGCGGAGGTCCGGTCCGCTCCCCCCACCCCGGTCCTGGCAAGGGGCTGAGATGGACGACGGCGGCCAGGGTCCCGCAGACCGGGGGAGGGTCGCGATGACGCTGCCCACCTTCCTCGGCATCGGCGTCCCGAGGGCGGGGACCACCTGGCTGCACACCCTGCTCTCCGGCCACCCGGACGTCTACCTGCCCACGAAGCGCAAGGAGATCCGCTTCTTCGACCGGCACTTCGAACACGGCCTGGAGTGGTACGGGTCGTTCTTCTGCCCGCCGGAGGAGGCCGATCGGTACGCGGCGATCGGGGAGATCTCGCCCCAGTACTTCTATTGCGGGGAGTGCCCGGGCCGGATCGCCGCCGCGCTGCCCGAGGTCAAGCTCCTCGTGATGCTCCGGCACCCGGTCGACCGCGCGTATTCGAACTACGGCTTCGTGGTGCAGCGGCGGAACTACCGCGACACGTTCGAGCGCTTCCTCCAGACGCGGCCGAACGCCGTCGAGATGGGCTTCTACAGCACGCATCTGGCCGAGTACCTCCGGACGTTCGGACAGGACCGGATCCTCGCGCTCGTGTTCGAGCGGGCGGTGAAGGGCGGGGCGGAGGTCCGACGGACGCTCGGCAGGTTCCTCGGCGTGGCACCGGAAGGGTTCCCCGAGGAGGTCGGCAGGGTGAACGCGAGCACGGTGCCGAAGCACGGGAAGCTCGCGAACCTTGCGGTGAAGACCGGCCGTACCCTGCGCCGCAACCATCTCGAGTCGGTCGTCGACATCGGCGCGCGGCTCGGCGGACGGCGGCTCATCGGCACGGGGGCGTCGCTGCCGAAGCTGGACCCGGAGCGCAAGCGCGAGCTCAGCCGGCTGTACGAGGGCGACTTCGACGAGCTCGAGCGGCTCACGGGCCTCGACCTCAGCGTCTGGCGGGCGTGAGGGGAGCGACGCGATGACCCCGCAGCTCGACGTGTTGCTGGTGTCGCAGCCGGTCAGCTACGGCGTCGCGGTGTTCGTCCGCCAGCTCGCCGAGGCGGCGGTCGTCGCGGGGCATCGCGTCACCGTCGCGTGTCCCGGACCGGAGCACGGTCCGCTCGCGGGATGGGTCCGGGACGCGGGCGCCGAGCATCGGACGCTGAACATGGCCCGACAGCCAGGGCCGCGAGACCTGGTCGACCTGTGGTCGCTCCGACGCCTGGCGCGGGGGCGGGACGTGGTCCACCTCCACTCGTCGAAGGCGGCCGCCCTGGGACGGATCGCGGCGATGACCCTCGGGCCCCGGCGGCCCGCGGTGATCGTCACCCCGCACTACTGGTCGTGGCTCGTCGGCGGGGCGCTCGCACCGCTCTACCGGTGGATCGAGCGGGTGCTCGCGCGTCGGTGCGACGCGATCGTCGCGGTCTCGGAGGCCGAGGCGGCCGAGGGCCGCGCCGTGCTCCCCACCCCCGGGCGTATCACGCTCATCCACAACGGCGTGGACCGCGAGCGCTTCTCGCCCGACGGTCCCACGGCCGAGCGCGACCCGGGCGTGTCGCTCGTCTCGTGCGTCGGCCGGCTGAGCGAGCAGAAGGGCCAGGATCTGGCGATCCGGGCGCTCGCGCTCCTGCCCGATCCCACCGTCCGGCTGCGGCTCGTCGGCAGCGAGAGCGCGCATGGCGAACGCGAGCGGCTCGGTGCCCTCGCGACATCGCTCGGCGTCGCCGACCGGATCGAGTGGCGGGGCGAGGTCGACGATGCGGCGCCCGAGCTGCGGGCGGCCGACGTGGTCGTCGCGCCCTCGCGGTGGGAGGGCATGTCGCTGGTGTTCCTCGAGGCGATGGCCTGCGGCGCCGCGACGGTCGTCGCGGAGGTCGCCGGCAGCGAGGCGCTCGACGGGGCCGGGATCGTCGTGCCGCGCGAGGACCCGGCGGCGCTGGCGCGCGCGATCGGCAGCCTGCTCGAGGATCCGTCGCTCCGCCGGCGGCTCGGCGAGGCGGCGAGGGACCGCACGAGCGCCTACGACCTGGCCTCGACGATGCGCCGGAACATCGACCTGTGGCTCGAGCTCGCGCCACGCGGGTCCCGGCTCCCGCCTGTCGAGCGGCTGAGCGAGGGCCGATGACGTCCTCGGCTGAGCGGCTGCGGCCGGCGCCCGGTCCGCAGGAGGGGGGGCGTTCCCCCGTCCGGTACGTGTGCATGCCTGGGAGTCCGTACACGGGGTCCACGCTCCTCGGCTTCCTGCTCGACAGCCACCCGGCGTGCGCGTCGATCGGGGCCGCGACCGGCCTGACGGCCAGGATCGACCTGGAGACCTATCGGTGCTCCTGCGGCGAGCGGTTCCTCGAGTGCCCGTTCTGGAGGCGGGTCGCCGCGCGGACGGAGGAGCTGGGCCGGCCGGTGACGGTGTTCCGGAAGGACTACTGGAACACGCACGTCCGGCTCTCGCGCCGCCGATGGCTGAACGGGATCCTGATCCGCTCGCTCGGCAACGCCACGCTGAACGAGGCGCGCGACGCCATCGTCGGCCGGGCGGGTCCCGTCCGGCGGCGGATGACCGAGGCGCGGCGCTCCTCGTGGAGCCTCGCGCGAGCGGTGCTCGACGTCACCGGCGCGAGCGTGTTCGTCGACACCGCGCGCGACCATCAGCGGCCGCGGTACCTGATGGGCGATCCCTCGCTCGACGTGAAGGTGATCCATCTGGTCCGCGACCCTCGGGGAAACGCCGCCAGCATCGTGAAGCACACGGGCGTCGACATCGCGACCGCGGCGCGCCAGTGGCGCCACTACAACCGGGAGGCCGACCGCGTGCGCGAGCGCGTCGCGCCGGAGTCTTGGATGCGGCTGCACTACGAGGACCTGTGCGCCGACCCGCAGGGCACGCTCGACCGGATCGCCGCCTTCGTCGGCGTCGAGCCGGCGCCGCTGCCCGCCGACCTCGGTGCGGTCGAGCACCACGTGATCGGCAACTCGATGCGGCTGAAGGGCGTCGGCGAGATCCGCGAGGACGACGCGTGGAAGACCGCCCTCACCGCGTCCGACCTGCGCGTCGTCGCCCGCGCGACGGGCTCGGTGAGCCATCGGCTGGGGTACGCCTGGCCGTGAGCGATCGCTCCCTGCTCGTGTTCGTGCACATCAACAAGACGGCGGGCACGACCCTGCGGCAGATCCTCCGGAGCTCGTACGGGGCGCGCCACAGCGACGTCGAGCCGTGGCACGGGCCGTGGGAGGATCCGCCGTTCTCGACCCCGGACCTGCGTCGCGTCCGCCGGCTCTACCCGCGGCTCGCGAGCATCGCGGGACACCGGGTGACCGGCTACACGGAGCTGGAGGAGCCCGGGACCGAGATGCGGTACCTCACGGTCCTTCGCGAGCCGATCGCGATGTGCGCATCGCGGTTCCAGTACCAGCTCGACTACCGGAAGAAGGAGCGCGTGTTCGAGGACTGGATCCGCAACGACTGGGTTCGGGACGCGCAGACCCAGCGGATCGGCGGCACGACGAACGCGGCCGACGCGATCGCCACGATCGAGAAGCGCGAGATGTTCGTCGGCCTGACGGAGCGGTTCGACGAGTCGATGGTTCTGCTCCGGGCGCTCCGAGCGCCGGACCTGGACATCCGGTACGAGCGCGCCAACGTCGCGAAGAGCTCGAGGATCGCGAAGGAGCTGCTCTCGGACCCCGTGAGTCGGCGGATGATCGAGGAGGCGAACCAGGCCGACCTGGAGCTGTACGACTACGTCGTGCACGACCTCTACCCGAGGTTCCAGCGCGACTACGGGGACGGGCTCGAGGACGCCGTGGCCGAGTTCGCGCGGGCCCCCCAGGGGTTCCGACGCCGCAAGCTCGCCGGCTACGGCCTGAAGCAGCGCCTCGTGCACCGTCCCGCGCTCGGCCTGTACCGCAGCCGGTGGGGCGGGGGGCTCGCCCGCCGGCTGCTCGGCTGACCGGCGTTTGACATCCCTCCCGTCGGAGGGCAGGCTACGGGGCTTGCCGGTCTCTCGGCCCCGCCCCCACCCGACGGAAGGAGAGCCGCCATGCGGCGAGCCGTCGCCCTCGCGCTCCTCACCCTCGCGCTCCTCACCCTCGCCGCCCTCGTCCCCGCCGTCCCGGCCGCGCGGGCCGGTGACGGGTTCTTCAACATCCGGTGTGAGCGGTCCCACGAGTCGCACGACGACCCGATCGTCTACCCGGGGGTGGCGGGTGCCGCGCACCTGCACGAGTTCCTCGCGAACACGAGCACGGCGTTCGACAGCACGTTCACGTCGATGACCGACGCGAAGACGACCTGCGCGCTCTCGAAGGACACGTCGGGCTACTGGATCCCCGCGCTGCTCGACACGAGCGGGCAGCCGGTTCCGATCCGCAAGGTTCTGATCTACTACCGTGCCAAGTCCGAGGTGAAGGTGCGCGCGTTCCCCGCGAACCTGAAGGTGATCACCGGCGGGGACACGACGAACCCGCCGGCGCCGTCGCGATCGCAGAACTCGCTGTCCTGGGCCTGTGGGGACAACGCCCCGTACGTGGAGTCGCCGCCTGACTGCTCGGGCACCGGGTACCACGTGAGCGCGCACATCCATTTCCCGGACTGCTGGGACGGCGAGCACCGGGACTCGGCCGACCACCGGTCGCACATGGCCTTCGGCACGCCCGAGTGCGAGGCCGGGTGGATCGCGATGCCGCGGCTCCGCCTCCACGTCGAGTTCGACGTCACGAACGCCGAGGGCTACACGCTCGCCTCCGACATGGGGGAGATGATGCCGGGGCAGAGCCTGCACGCGGACTTCTGGAGCACGTGGAAGGATCGGAAGGCGTTACGGTTCCTCGTCGGCCACTGTCTGAACGACGGCCGCTCCTGCAGCCAGATGACCGACCGCAAGCTCAGGCGGATGGGCTTCCGGAGCTGACCCCGTCCGGCGGCGGCAAGGAGCGCCCGGGCTGCTCGAGCCAGGCCGTCAGATCCCGGCCGATGAGCTCCGAGGTCTTCGCGATGTCGTCCCGGAACATGCCCATCAGCTCGGCGTGGAACTCCGGACGCAGGTCCGGGGCCCTCCGGAGGTTGCGCGTGCGGACCCGGCGGATCCGGTCGGCGGCACGCTTGGGGATCAGCGGCTCGAGCAGCGACTGGACCCGGTGGTTCGTCAGCAGGCGCTCCAGCCCCATGCTCGCGGGCATGCCGCCGACGTTGTGGGGCGTGTCGAGGTCCGGGCGGAAGTCCGGGTCCACGCCGATGAACCGGTAGAGCTCGCGCACCACGCCGAGGGTGTCCCGCTTCAGGTCGTCGAACAGGAACACGTGGATCCGCTCGCGCGGGAAGGCCTCGTAGTAGCGGGAGAGCATCTCGTGGTACCGGCCGATCGCCATCCAGTGCGAGTCCGGCCTCGCCCACTCGGCGCTCGGGGTCAGGTCGCGGGCGGGGTCCAGGCGGCGGCCCTTCCGCCGCAGGTACATCTGATAGTCGGAGTAGGCGCGGTCGACGGGGTCGCGGAGGCCGCAGACGATCGCGGTCCCGGGCAGCCGGTCGCGGATCCGGCCGGCCGCCTGCGGGCACTCCAGGTAGATCGGCGAGATCTCGCCGATCGCGAGCTCGTCCCCCGCGCCCGCGAACAGCGCCTCGTACTCGGCCCACGACCGGATCCGGAAGTGATGGTGGTCCGGGTCGCCGTAGAGCAGCTCGCCGCGCTCGTCGAGCCCGAACGCGAAGAAGTTCGTCTCCTTCATGGGGCTCATGAAGACCCGAGGGTGCTCGGCGAGGTACCAGTAGAGGGCGGTCGTCCCCGCCTTCGCGGCCCCGATCGTGATGAAGGTCGGGATCCGCGCCGCGCGGGTCCCCTCGGCCGCGCCCTGGTCCGGAGCCCTCTGGCCACCCACGCTCACAGCGCCTCCCAGATCGCGTCCTTGACCTCTCTGACGACGTCCTCGAGCTGCCGGTCGGTGGCCACCCGGTGCACCGGCACCCCGTCGAACTCCAGATCCGAGCTCAGCGAGTGCCGGAACCGGACGTAGTCCTCGGGCTCGGTCTTGTCGCGCGCCGCGTTGCGCGCGAGCGTCACGTCGAGCGGCGCCGTCAGGTGGACGACCAGGTCCGGGGCGGGGACGTCGTCGTACCACCGCGTCTCGAACGCCGTGAGCCACCTCCGCAGCGGGTCGGGCGCGGAGAGGTGACCGAGCTGGGGCCCGTCCGGCGCGCCGCTCCGCGAGGACGGGTAGCGATCGCACAGGACGATCGTGCCGTTCGCCGAGAGCGCGAACGCGTGCGTGAGCAGCGCCCGGCGCTCGTACGCGAGCATCACCGACCGCACGCCGAACATCAGCGGGTACGTCCGCCCGGGTGCCAGTTCGGGGTCCCGGGTCTGCCGCTCCACCCGGGTCGAGCGCTGATCCGGGAACAACCGCCGGAGCCACGGCAGCAGGACGTGCGGGACGTACGTGAGCGGCGTCGCCGGTGGCTTCCCGGCGTGGATCCGGCGCACCGTGTAGTTCTCGCCCAGCCAGCGGTGCATCCGGTCGATGATCGTCGACTTGCCGGTCGCCTCCGAGCCCACGAACGCGATCACCCCACCCCCGCCGCCCGGGGTGAGCTTCTTGCTCGAGCCGGTCAGCCGGTGCGAGACGACCCCTGCGAACTTCGACGCCTCGACCGCGCGGGCCTTCAGCGCCGGCCGCCTCGCGTACGTGCGCAGGCGATGGCGGACGCGATACCCGAGCGTCACGCGTCGCCAGGCCGGAGCCGGGCGACGCAGCGCATCCACGGCCTGGCGGAACAGCCGTTCGTCGATCTGCGGGAGCCAGACCGGCAGGAGCTTCTCTGCCTCGTCCACGGCCTCGTCGGTCACGAGCCACTCGATCTCGCCGCGGAGCTGCCGGGTCTGGCGCGCGAGCAGCGTCAGCTCGATCGCCGTCGTGTGCTTCACCATCATCCGGAGCACGAACACGATGAGCTCGGCGCCGCGCGACGGCACGGGGACGATGCCCTCGCGCCGCGTGTTCGCGAGCAGCATCTCCTCGATCGGCAGGCGGTAGTTCTTCGCGAGGCTCTCACCCGTGATGACCCGGAAGTACGCGTGGACGTGGACGAGCGTGCCGGTCGCCTCGTCCAGGGCGATGTGGTGCTCGGTCGAGGGGATCGTCGGGACGCCGGCCTCGATCGAGGGCTCGAACCGGAGCTCGGTCAGCAGGTCGCGGAACCGACCGGCGTCCTGCCGGTGGATCAGCAGGTCGATGTCCGTCGCGCCCTCCAGCGTCTGGTCGAGCGCCCAGTTGCTCTTCCAGTGGCAGGCGCGGATCCCGGCCTCGTCGAGGCGTTCGAGGAGCGTCTGGATCGTCGGGACCATCGCTATGCCTCCGCCTCGCCGGTCCGGACCGTCCGCTCGGGTGCGCGGCCGCCCGGTGTCGGGCCGTCGAGGAACGCGAGGACCGCGTCGGCGGCCGCATGCCGCGCGGCCGGAGATCCGTCGTCGGTGTCGACGATCAGCGTCCGGTCCCGGAGCCGGGGAGCGGCGACGAGCCGGTCGAAGACCTCGACGGCGCGTTCCGACCACCGCTCGATCTCCGCGCGGTCGGCCGTCGCCAGCTCGCGGCGGCGGTCCGGGCGCCGCATCGAGCGCTCGACGAGCACGGGGACCGGCGCCGTCACGTACACGATCCGGTCGGGCAGCGGCACGAGCTCGGCGAACCGCTCGAGCTCGGAGCGCTCGAGCCCGCCGGTGCTGTACACGAACAGGTGGGAGGCCGTGAGCACCGCGCCCTCGTCCACGAGGACGATCGCGTCGGCCGCCTCCCTGGCCGCCAGCTCGTGCTTGCCGACGTCGCGCACCACCTCTCGCAGGTAGTTGACCTTCGCGAACCGTGAGGGCGCGGAGCGCCGCAGCCGGTCGAGGGCGAAGCGCACGAACTCGCGGTCGCGGGCCGGGCCGCGGAGGAACGACGGGAGGACGGTCACGTCGGCGACCAGGTTCACGGCCTTCGGGTTCGTGACCCACCGGCGCCCGGGCCGATCCATCACCAGCTCGGCCGAGGTGATCACGCGACCGGTCGCTCGCCGCCGGACGGCCTCCAGGAGCGTCGACTTGCCCGCGCCGCTGCCCCCCACGAACTCGACGATCATGGCACGCGGGCGGTCGAGGGCTGGGGGCGGGCGAGCTCGCGGTAGACCTGCTCGTAGCCCGCGTGCATCCGCGCGAGCGCGAACGTATCGACGACGTGCTCCCGGCCCCGCCGGCCGGCGTCGAGCCGCTCGTCGGGCCTCAGCTCGCGGAACCTACGGATCTGGCGAGCGAACCCCTCGACGTCGCCGGTCGCGACGAGCGGCGCGACCTCGGTGCCCTCGAGCAGCTCCCGGTGCTGCGGGATGTCGGAGAGCACGGCCGGGCATCCGGTCGCCATCACCTCCATCACCGCGACCGGGAGCCCCTCGCCCCGGGAGGCCGAGACGAACAGGTCGGCGGCCGCGCATCGCCGGAACACCTCGTCGCGCTCGACGAGGCCGGTGAGCTCGACCCGGTCGCCCAGGGCGAGCGCACCGGCGCGCTCGACGAGCGCCGAGCCGAGCGCGCCGGTTCCGATGAACACGAGGCGGTCGTCCGGACCCGCGCCGGCCGCGAACGCCTCGAGGACGACCAGCGGGTCCTTCACCTTCTCCAGACGGCCCACCGAAACGACCGTGAACCGCTCGCGCGCCGCCCCAGCGGACGCCGCGAGCACGCGGTCGACGCGGTCGAAGTCCGCCCCGTTCTGCACGACGCTCCATCGGTCGCGCACGAGCCAGCGCCAGAGCCGGGGGAAGCTGTCGTACGCGGCTCGGCTGCAGAACACGACCCGGGAGAACGCGCGGAGCGTGAACAGCATCAGCGCCTGGTTGCGCAGGCTGTAGTCGTAGAAGGAGTCGTGGACCGTGTACGCGAGCGACGGCCGCAGCCGCCGGAACCGGCCCCACACGACCAGCGCGAAGACCAGCATCGCCGCGGACTCGGGGGCGTGCCCGTGGATCACGTCGTACCTGCCGGCGTCCAGGGCGGCGCGGAGGGCACGGAGGAACCCGCGCACCGTCCCGTCGCCGGCGAACATGGCGATCTGCGGCGGGGGGGTCAGCCGGGGCTCGAAGTACGTGACGATCGTGAGGTCGCGCTCGCCCATCGTCGGCAGGCAATGCTCGTTGTACTGGCTGTTGGTCTCGCCGAGCATGAGGATCAGGTGCAGCACGCGCAGGCGCCGCTCGGGGTGGGGATCGCTCGTCATCGCCGGCCCTCGCTCCCCACGGCTCCTCGCTCCCGTTGGTCGGCGAGCACGGGGGCGAGGTCGCCGGCGAGCCGCTCGGCGGGGGCGGCGCCGGAGTCCAGGCGCAGGACCTCGGGACCGCCGAGGCGCTCGAGCCGGCCGAGCGTCTCCTCGAAGAGCGCGCGGTAGCGCTCGAGGAAGCCGCGGGCCACGTCCTCCGGCTGCCCCTTGGTCGCGTGGGCCTGGGCTCGGCTCCCGATGCGCTCGAGCAGCACCGGGTCCGCCGCGTCGAGGTAGACGACCGCCGACAGCTCGCGGGACCACTGCGCGAGCGCCTCGTCCCACCAGCGTGCGAACGCCGCCGTCCGCGTCACTCCCTTGCCCTGGGCGCGTAGCCGCACGAGCGCGTAGAGCGGCCCCTGGTCGAACACGGTCATCCCGTGACGGTACCCGCGCACGACGCGATGCCACCCGGCGACGTAGGCGAGGAGCTTGGCGTCCGCCCAGCTGAGACGCGGCGGCGCGACGACGTTCCTGGCGAGGATCGGCAGCAGCCGCGGGACGGTGCGGATCGCGACCCAGACGTGCCTCGGGTCGCGGGCGTGGATGAACCCGGCGATCCGGGCGTCGGCGGACCCGTCCGCGAGCAGGCGGGCGAGCGTCGACTTGCCCGAGCCGGCGACACCGGTGACCTCGACGAGGAAGGGCGCGCCGTCGGCCATGGCGTCAGGCGAGCCCGAGCACCGAGCGAACGGTCCCGAACCGGAACTCCCGGAGCAGCCGGCGGAGCCGATCCTCGACCCTGCCGAGCCCATGGTAGTGACGGTAGGAGGCGAGCCGCCCGAGGGGGAGGACGGGCTGGCCGGGGTCGATCTCCCACGGGTGCACGTACAGCATCGTGGGCTGGCCCTCCGAGCGGGTCACGCGGCGCATGCCCCACCGCACGTAGCGCATCGGCAGCAGCCGCAGGTACCCGCCGCCGACGAACGGCAGGTTGCGGCCGAGCAGCCGCACGGTCGAGATCGGGAACTCCACCAGGTCGGCGCCGTCCCGCTCCTCGACCCACGGGTACCGCGCGGCGTCGGGGATGCCGTACCGGTCGTGGACGATGGGGAACACCGAGGAGTCGTAGCGCAGCCCCTCCTCGCGCATGACGTCGAGCGCCCACAGCGTGTCCTTGACGACCGAGTACGTGGGCGCGCGGTACCCGAGCACGGCCTCGCCCGTCACGTCCTCGACGATGCCCTTGGCGCGCCGGATGTCCTCGCGGAACGCCTGCGGGCTCATCGCGGTGATCGGCCGGTGATCGTAGCCGTGGATCCCGACCTCGTGTCCGGCGGCCAGGATGTCCTTCACCAGCTCGGGACGGCGCTCGGCCACCCACCCGAGCACGAAGAAGGTGCCCTTCACGTCGAACCCGTCGAGCAGCGCGAGCAGCCGCCGCGTGTTCGGCTCGACCCGCTGCTCCATCGACGCCCAGTCGTTCGGGTCGACGACGCCGCGGAAGGCCTCGACGTGGAAGTAGTCCTCGACGTCCACGCTGAATGCGCTCACGACGTCGGGGTGCGGTTGGTCACGGAGGTCGACGACCCCCTCGGGCATGGTCATGGTCACACGACGATAGGGACGGCAACTCAACCACGCATGCGTGCGGCGACGTAGCCCAGGTCCCCCGCGTGCATGAGACCGGACGGCTCCCGCCCGATCGCTGCAGGTCACGGGCCTGTCCTCGAGTGGGGAGGCCGTCGTATGGCCGTGTGACGATTTCTACCCCAATCGCCAGATGTGCCATCGAGAACCCAAAGGCCACACTGGTCGAACACGATTTCGCGTGGGCCTACTCGATATGGCCGACAGATCCCGCGCGACCGGCAGGGGGTACCGTGGCGGCGCTCCGAAAGCTCGAGATCGAGATTCCTGCACGCGGTCGGGTCTCCCCCCGACCGCTGGTGCTCAGTCTCGTGCCTACGCTCGACGCTGTGGCCCTGCTCGTCGCGGTGATCGTCTCGGCCGGGGACCCGGTGTTCATCGCGGCGGCCGTCCTCACCTTCCTGGTGCTCAACGTGGACACCTCGCGCGCCTACCGGCTGGATCCCCGGGTCGGACACGAGATGGGATGGCTGCTCGGGCGTCTGGGCGTTCCCCTGCTCGCGCTCGTGTGGCTCGCGTCCCTCGATCTCCCCTGGCTCGGACCCGTGCGGGACCTGGACCGGCTCGTCGTCGCCGGGTCGCTCGGTGCCGTGATGGTGCTCGTGGGCCGCGCGGCGGCGTACGCGATCAGCCGTTCGGCGAAGTCCCGCGGGATCATCTCGGAGCGCGCGCTCGTGGTCGGGACCGGCCCGGTCGGGGTCGACATCGCGATGGCGTTCGAGCGACACCCCGAGTACGGCCTGGACCCGATCGGGTTCATCGACGGCCCGACCGGAGAGGAGCTGCCGTACCCGCTGCTCGGCGGGCCGCACGACCTGGAGCGCGTGGTCGAGGAGTTCAACATCCACCGGATCGTCGTCGCGTTCGGCCGGGGCAAGGATCGCGACATGGCGACGCTGCTCCGGAGCCTGGAGACGCTCCGCATCGAGGTCCACATCGTGCCGCGCTTCTTCGAGCTCGGCTCGATCCCGCACGGCGCGGCCGACGACCTCCGCGGTCTCCCGCTCGTCCACCTCCGCCGCCCCGCGTTCCGAGCGCTCCCGCGCGCCTCGAAGCGCGCGTTCGACATCATCGTCTCGTCGTTCCTGCTGCTCTTGCTGTCGCCGGTCCTGCTCGCATCCGCCGTGGCCGTGAAGCTGACGAGCGCGGGCCCGATCCTGTTCCGTCAGCTCCGGGTCGGCAAGCGCGGCGAGCCGTTCGAGATGCTGAAGTTCCGGACCATGACCGTCGACGACCAGTCGGAGCCGAGCTGGACGATCGAGCACCACCGCGTGACCAAGGTCGGCAAGGTCCTTCGGCGCACCAGTATCGACGAGCTCCCGCAGCTGTTCAACGTCCTGCGTGGCGACATGTCGCTCGTGGGTCCTCGGCCGGAGCAGCCCCACTTCGCCGAGGCGTTCAGCGCCTCGGTGCCCACCTATGCCGACCGGACGCGCGTCGAGGGCGGCATCACGGGGCTCGCGCAGGTGCACGGCCGGAGCCGAGACATCGACTCGATCCCCGAGCGGGCCCGGTTCGACAACTCGTACATCGAGAACCGGTCGCTGTGGGGCGACATCCTGATCCTGTTCCGCACGGTCGAGGTGCTCTTCCGCGGCGACCGCAGCTGAGCCGAGCCGATCCCTACCGTTCCCCCGCCGGCGCCGTGGCGCTCTCGGCGGCCGCGTGGAACGCCGCGACCGTCCTGGTCAACCCCTCGCGGAGCGTGACGACCGGCTCCCAGCCGAGGGCGGAGCGTGCGAGCGCGATGTCGGGGCGGCGCACCTCGGGGTCGTCGACGGGCCGCTCGGTGAAGACGATCTCGGAGCGGCTCCGGGTGACCTCGCGCACCAGTTCGGCGAGCTCGAGGACGGTGACCTCGTTCGGGTTGCCCAGGTTGACCGGGCCCGTGAGGTCGGCACCGAGGACCCGCCAGATGCCCTCGATCAGGTCGTCGACGTAGCAGAGGGATCGCGTCTGGCTCCCGTCCCCGTGGACCGTGAGCGGCTCACCGCGGAGGGCCTGGGTCACGAAGTTCGGGACCGCCCGGCCGTCGTCCAGCCGCATGCGAGGGCCGTACGTGTTGAAGATCCGGATGATCCGCACGCCGAGGCCTCGCGCGCGGTGGTAGGCCATCGTGGCGGCCTCGGCGTACCGCTTCGCCTCGTCGTAGACGGACCTCGGGCCGATCGGGTTCACGTTGCCCCAGTAGGTCTCGGGCTGGGGGTGGACCTTCGGGTCCCCGTACACCTCCGACGTGGACGCGAGGAGCACGCCGGCGCCCTTGGCCTCGGCCAGGTCCAGGCAGTGGAACGTGCCGAGCGCGCCGACCTTCAGCGTCTCGATCGGGTGCTCGAGGTAGTCCGGGGGCGAGGCGGGTGAGGCCAGGTGCAGGACCCAGTCGACCGGGCCGTCGACCCGGAGCGGCTCGCTGACGTTGGCGCGGACGAACGAGAACCGCTCGTACCCGCGTGCGGTCGCGAGGTTGTCCGCGGTCCCGGTGAGGAGGTTGTCGACGCAGACGACCTCCCAGCCCTCGGCGAGCAGCCGGTCGCACAGGTGGGAGCCGAGGAAGCCGGCCCCCCCGGCGATCACGGCGCGCGGCGTCGTCACGTCTCCAGCGTATCCGGCGTGCGGGCGAGCGGTCGCCCGTCGCCGTTGGACCGCGTCGCGCGGGTCGGATGCACCGGCGGCCGGCCCATCGGGTAGTACGTGAACCCGGCGGCCGCCGCCGCGGCGGGGTCGAGCGCGTTCCGGCCGTCCACGATGACCGGGTAGGCCATCATGTCCCTGAGGCGGGCGAGGTCCAGCGCCTGGAACTCCGGCCACTCGGTCGCGATCACCAGACAGTGGGCGTCGGTCGCGGCCTCGTACGGATCGCTCGCGACCTGAAGCTCGGGCAGGTCCTGCCCGGCGGCGGCCCCAGCCTCCGGGTCGAACCCGACCACCTGGGCGCCGTCGTCCAGCAAACGCCGAGCGAGCGCGAGGGCGGGGGAGAAGCGGATGTCGTCCGTGCCCGGCTTGAAGGCCAGGCCGAGGATCGCTACCCGCTTGTCCTCGAGGTTCCACAGGGCCTCCTCGACACGGGCGACCGCGGCGTCGACGGCCTCGTCGTTCAGCCGCGCGACCTCGCGCATCAGCGGGAACTCGTACCCAAGGCGGGCCGAGAGCCGCTCGAGCGCCATGACGTCCTTGGGGAAGCAGTAGCCGCCGTACCCGAGCCCGGCGTTCAGGAAGGCGCGACCGATCCTCGGGTCCGCGCCCATCACGTCGGCGACGGCGGTCACGTCCGCGCCGGCGAGCTCGCAGATCCGCGCGAGGGCGTTCGCGAACGAGATCTTGAGCGACAGGAACGCGTTGCTCGCGTGCTTCGCGAGCTCGGCCGTGGCGATGTCCGTCTCCATGAGCCGGTAGCCGCGGTCGGTCAGCGGCCGATACAGGTGGCGCAAGACGTCCCGCGCGTGCTCGGACTCGACGCCGATCACGATCCGCTCCGGCTCGAGCGCGTCCTGCAGCGCGGTGCCCTCGCGGAGGAACTCCGGGTTCGACGCCACGTCGAACAGGAACCCGGGGCGCTCCCGGGCGAGCGTGGTGCGGACCCGCTCGGCCGTGCCGGCCGGGACCGTCGACTTCTCGACGACGACGACCCCGTCGGGCGCGAACCGGGCGATCTGACGTGCCGAGGTCTCCATCGCGACGAGGTTCGCCTCGCCGTTCGCCCTGGCCGGCGTCCCGACGCACACGAAGACGGCCTCGGCCTGCCCGAGCGCCTGGGACGCGTCGAGCGTGAAGGCGAGCCGGCCCGCCGCCATCTCGCGCCGCAGCGCCTCCTCGAGCCCGGCCTCGTAGAAGGGGCTCGTCCCCGCCTGGAGGAGCCGGATCTTCTCACCGTCGATGTCCGTCGCGACCACGTCGTGACCGAGGCTCGCGAAGGCCACGCCGGTCACGAGCCCCACGTGTCCGGTCCCCATGACGGCTACCTTCATGATCCCCTCGCTCCCTGACGACTGCCGCGGATGGCCGGAGACGGGCATGCGGCCGGTCGCACCGATGCGTCTCGCGGCGTGGAGACAGCCTAGCCAACCACGGCCCGAGCGCCGACCGATGCGAGCCGTAGCCCGGCTACCGCCGACTCCGTAGGGCCCGAGCCGACCATCCCGGCGCGAACGACCTGGATACACGGGGTCCGCGCCCGGATCCCCATGTCCGGGCGCTCCCCATGGTCCGTGCGCCGCGTGAGCTACGGTACGTCGGAACGGCGTCGGAGGTACGGTCGCCGGGGTATGGAACCGGGGCCGCCGACGGCGTACGGTGACAGACTTGGCGTTTCCCCTGCCCGTCGAGGGAGGGCGACACAGAGGAGGGAACGTGGTGGGGGGATGGTTCGTGCGCGGGCGCAGGCGGTCTGCGAACAGCAGCGGGCAGCGGGGATCACACGGTGTGTGGTGGAAGGCGCTCGTCCTCTCCGTCACCGCTGCCTGCCTCACGGCCATCTGGGCGGGGCCGGCACTTGCGCTGCGGTCGGCGTCGGACGCGTCCGGCTCCCGGGACTTGCGCTCGGCACGTAGCCCGGTGTCCCGCGCCCTTCTCGCGAGCTCGGATCGCGTCGACCGAGCGGGGTCGCGTCAGCGGGGCGATGGCCGTCGCGCGCGAGAGGCCGCGCTCGACACCCAGGCGCTCGCGGCGGCGACGACCGACACCGCCACGCTGATCCAGACGATCGACACCTCGAAGTGGTCGCCGGCCAGCCCCGACCCGGCCGGCGTGACGTACCGGCCCTCGCGCGACCGACTGCTCGTCGCCGACTCGGAGGTCGACGAGAGGACGGGCGCGGGCTACCACGGCGTGAACCTGTGGGAGATCACCCGGAACGGGAACGTCACGAACACCGGGACGACGGTCCCGTTCACGAACGAGCCGACTGGCCTTGGGTTCGACCCCGGAAGCGACACGCTGTTCGTCTCGACGGACGTTGGGAACAAGATCTGGGTGGTCCGGCCCGGCGGCGACGACCGGTTCGGGACCTCCGACGACCAGCGCTCGTCGATCGACACCAAGGCGTTCGGCCTGAGCGACACCGAGGACCCGGCCTTCGACCAGGGCACCGGCGACCTGTTCTTCGTCGATGGGGTAACCACCGAGGTGTATCGCCTCGATCCTGTGGACGGCGACTTCGGCGACGGGAACGACCACCTCGTCGGCCACTTCGACGTCGGCAAGTACGG
Organism: Actinomycetota bacterium; assembly: GCA_035718185.1. GTDB lineage: Bacteria > Actinomycetota > UBA4738 > UBA4738 > HRBIN12 > HRBIN12. The sequence continues at coordinate 2,806 of DASTHN010000209.1, read as the reverse complement.
CGCGCGCGACACCGAGGCGCTCGCGAGCGATCCGGTCCGGGACACGCTCGTCGTGGGCGACCGTCCGTCCAAGAAGATCTATGAGGTGACGAAGGATGGCGCCCTCGTTCGGATCATCGACGCCTCCAACACAGCGGGGATGAAGCGCATCTCGGGCATGACGGTGGCGCCGGGTAGCAACAACCCCTCGGAGACGCACTACTGGATCGTCGACCGCGCCGTCGACAACGGCTCGAGCTCCAGCGAGAACGACGGCAAGCTGTTCGAACTCTCCGCGCCCGGCGGCGGTGGCGGCGGTCCGACGAACACGCCACCGGTCGTCTCCGCCGGACCGAACCAGACGATCACGCTCCCGGACGCCGCGACCCTGCAGGGCTCGGTGACTGACGACGGGCTGCCCGACCCGCCCGGCGTGACCACGAGCCTCTGGACGAAGGTGAGCGGTCCGGGGTCGGTCGCCTTCGCCGACCAGACCTCGCCCGTGACCACGGCGACGTTCTCGACCGACGGTGCCTACGTGCTCCGCCTCACGGCGGACGACTCGGCGGCGCAGCGCTCGGACGACGTGAGCATCACCGTGCTGCCGGAGGGCGGCGGCGGAGGCGGCGGATCCGGCGTGATCGAGGTCCAGGTCTCCGCGAGCTCCGACGACGCCGAGGAGACCTCGGGAGGCAACGTCCGGCCCGCGAGCTCGGATCTCGAGCTGGTCCAGGACGACACGCAGCAGACGGTCGGCATGCGGTTCACGAGCGTGGCCGTTCCGGCCGGCGCCACCATCACGAACGCCTACGTCCAGTTCCGGTCCGACGAGGTGGGCAGCGTCGACACGTCCCTCGCGATCGCCGGCGAGGACGCCGACGACCCCGGGACCTTCGTCAAGACGACCGGGAACATCTCCTCACGACCGAGGACGTCCGCAGCCGCGGACTGGCAGCCTCCGCCCTGGTCGGGGATCGGACTGACGGGAGCGGACCAGCGGACGCCCGATCTCGCCGCCGTGATCCAGGAGATCGTGGACCGGGGGGGCTGGGCCTCCGGGAACGCGATCGTCCTGGTCGTCACCGGGACGGGGAAGCGAACGGCCGACGCCTACGACGGAGGCTGGGGGCCGCTCCTGCACATCGAGTTCCAGACCGCCGCCTGAGCTCGCGACGGCGCTGCGGTCAGAGCGCGATCTCGAAGATCCTGCCGTCGTTCTCGTTGGGATCGGCGAAGTTGTCGACCCCGCGATCGGCGATCCACAGGTGCTTGACGTTCGGGTCGGTGCTCGCGGGGCCCCATGCCAACCCGGCGGGGGAGTGGAGGCCGAACCCGGCGGTGTCGTACGTCGTGACCAGCTCGCCCTTGATCGTGCACTCGGTGACGTCGGAGTTCTGCCGGTTGCTCACGAGGAACAGTGTCCCGCTCGAGGGACGGTACTCGATCCCCTCGGGGTTCAGCTGACCCAGGTTGACCTCCGTGTCGAACTGGCGGACGTGGTCGTCGCCCGCGGGCGCGACGCCGTCGAAGATGCCGTTCCGGCCGGGCTTGAGTCGGAAGACCTCCGCCTTCGTCCCGTCCGAGATGAACAGGTACCCGCCGCCGAGCGCGATGCCCTCGGGATCGCGAGACCCGAACGGCCGCGTCTTGAAGGAGCGAACCTTGTCGTCCTTCGTGCCGTACTTGTGGTCCTTGCCCTTGCGGACGAAGAAGATCCGGTCCTGGTCGTCGTCGGAGACGATGAGCTGCTTCTTCGTCACCTCGAGGCCCGCTGGCTCGATCGAGAACCTGGTCGTCTTGAACTTGCTCACGACGTCGCCATCGGTCTGGAACCGCCAGACGTTCTTGCCCGCGAACCACGGCGTCTCGTCGACCTCGCCGTCGGACATCAGGAGGTCGCCGTTGGGCATGACCGCCATCCCGGACGGGTCGGGGCTGGGCGGCGTGAACGCGGACGCGTCGATGATCTGGATCAGCGTTGGCGGCGGTGTCACGCCGCCCGACGCGGCTGGGGTGCCTACCGCCACGATCCAGGTCGCGGTCATCGCGAGGGCCAGGAGCGGGCGAGCGAGGCGGACGCGCATCGAGCCCGAGTCTACAGGCGAGGCCTGGTTAGCGCCTCGGGCTAGGATGGCCTCCGCCAGAGGGGAGGGTCCGGGTGGGGTGTCCCGAGCAGAGGAACGACGATCCCTAGCGGTCGCCGCTCCTCCCTCGCCTCGCACGTATGGGCGGACCTACTCGGGCTCGCGCTGTTCCTCCTGCTCTGCGTCGCGACGCTCGCCGCCTCCAGGGGAGACCGGAGCCGGCTCCTGCTGATGCTGCTCGGGATCGCGGCGGCGCTCGCGCTCGGCCGCGTCCTCGGATCGGTGCATCGCGCGGTGGTCCCGGCGCTCGTCGTGGTGGTCGCGCTCGCCGTCGTGATCGGGGCGGCTTCCTCGGGGGATCGCGGCGCGCTCCTCGGCTACGACGCGGCCGTCGTCACGCTCGCCCTGGAGGGTGCGATCGCCGCGGCGATGCTCGCCGTCGGTTCGATCCGACTCCGGTGGGCCACCGTCGTGCCGCCGCGCTGGGCCCGTCCCGCGATCGGGGCGGCCGCCCTGGTCTTCGTCGCGGTGCTGGCGACGACGATCGCCCTCGCGGCGGCCTACCGAGAGGACCCGGACGCCGTCCGCGTGGTCCCGGCGGAGCGCGTCGCGCTCTGGCACGCCGCCCTCCAGATACTGTCGGAGCGGCCGACCGGCGTCGGCCCCGGACGCTTCGACAACGTGCCCCCTCGGTTCCTCCCCGAGGGCGACGTCCGATGGGCCGAGCACGACATCCTCCAGCA
>DASTHN010000208.1:0-3568 GCA_035718185.1 Actinomycetota bacterium | reverse complement strand
GGTCGACGGCGAGGCATACGGGACCGACGAGATCCGCTGGACGTTCGGCGGCAGGACGTTCACGACCGGCGATCTGGCCGAGGCGACCGAGGCGAGGTGGTCGTTCGAGGAGCCGGCCGTCCTGACCGTCGACCGGCCGGGCGGCCTCGAGCCGGGGCTCCACGAGGTCCGCGTCGCGGTGACCTGGCGATGGTCGTACATCCCGGTCGAGATGCAGCCGACGACGAACATCTCGACCCGGAAGCTGGTGCTCGTCCGATGACGGCGGTAGAGAGCACCGGCACCGTGAACCTCGGCGTCTCCCTCTACAGCTACGGCGGCGACTTCCTCGTGACGATGAGCCTCGAGGACTGCCTCGCCGACGTCGCCGACATGGGCGCGACGGGGCTCGAGATCCTCGCCGACACGCACATCGCCGGCTACCCGACGCCGTCCACGGAGTGGATCGACGCGTGGCACACGCTCCTCGAGCGGTACGCGCTGGTGCCGACCTGCTACTCGAGCTGGCTCGACACGCGGCTTCGGAAGGACAGAGGGCTCACCGTCGACGAGGCGGTGGCGATCCTGTCGCGCGACCTCGATCTCGCACACCGGCTCGGCTTCACGCTCGTGCGACCCAAGCTCGGCGTGGTCTCGCTCGACCTGATCCCGGACCCGATCTGGCGCGAGACGGTCGAGCGCGTGCTGCCGAAGGCGGAGGCGCACGACATCCGGATCGTCCCGGAGATCCACGCCCCGACGCCGCTGCGGTCGCGGATCGTCGAGGACTACGTCGACCTCGTGCGGGACACGGGGACGAAGCACTTCGGCCTCCTGATCGACACGGGGATCTTCCAGACCGGCGAGCGGACGGGATCGCACAGCGACTCGGTCTTCGTCTTCGGGAGCCCGGAGCCCGAGCTCCGGGAAAGGGTTGCCCGCGAGATGTCGAAGCCGATGGCGGTCGACCCCGCCGACCTCGTCGACCTGATGCCGTACGTCCTTCACGTGCACGCGAAGTTCTGGGACATGACGGACGACCTCACCGACCCGCACGTCCCGTACGACGCGATCGTCGAGACGCTTGTCGAGAACGGCTACACGGGCTCGCTCTCGAGCGAGTACGAGGGGCCGCGCGACCTGTATCTGGCCTCCGACATGCTGCGCCGCCAGCAGGCGATGCTGCGCCGGCTCGTGGTCGGACGGACGGGAGTGGAGGCGTGACCGCGGTCGTGGCCCACCACGCGGAGCCCCGAGCGCGCAACGGCGCCATCGTGCAGGCGTGACCGGGCCGTGCCGGTGCCGAGCGTGTTGACTTCGGCCGCCGGGTGGGCTTACATATTCGAATTCGAACACTGATTCTAAGATGATCCGAAGGAGGCTCCCATGTCCAAGCGCCTGCTCTCCCAGCTCGCGCACGTCGAGGTCCTGACCCCCGTCCCGGAGGAGTCGCTCCGGTTCTACACCGACGTGGTCGGGCTCGAGGAGTCGGGGCGTGAGGGCCAGTCCGTCTACCTCCGCGGCTGGGGCGAGCGGTTCTTCCACTCGCTCCAGCTCACCGAGTCGGCGGCGCCGGGGCTCGGCCACATCGCGTGGCGGGCGCAGGGGCCGGACGAGCTCGACGAGGCCGTGGCCCGCATCGAGGCGGCAGGAGCCGGGGAGGGCTGGGACGACGGCTCGCTCGGACAGGGTGCGACCTACCGATACCGGGGGCCGGGCGGTCACGCGCACGAGCTGTTCTGGGAGGTCGAGCGCTTCACCGCGCCGGCGGGGATGGCGTCGCCGTTCCCGAACCGGCCGCAGCGCTTCGTCCCCCGGGGCATCGCGGCACGGAACATCGACCACGTCACCGTCGCAACCGCCGATCCGGGGAACGACGCCGGGTGGTATCGCGACACGCTGGGCCACCGCTTCATGGAGTACACCGTCATCCCAGAGCGGCCCGACTGGATCGTGTTCGCGATGACCACCGTCTGCGAGCGGGCCCACGACATGGGGCTCGTGTGGGATCCGTCGCCCGTGCCCGGCCGGCTCAACCACGTCGCGTACTGGGTCGACTCCCGCGAGGAGCTCCTGCGCGCTGCCGACGTGCTCCTGAACCAGGACGTCGCGATCGAGTTCGGCCCCGGGAAGCACGGCATGGGCGAGCAGGACTACCTCTACTTCCGCGAGCCGGGCGGCGTGCGGATCGAGCTCAACTCGGGCGGCTACCGGAACCACGAGCCCGACTACGAGACCGTCCGGTTCGAGCCGCAGCAGGGGTCGAACGTGTTCTACAAGAACGCGTCGCTGCCGCACTCGATGTTCGAGTCCTTCCCACCCGTCGACTTCACGCCTCCCGAGATGGAAGAGGCGAAGGCGGCCACGGGGCTCTTCACCTGATGCGCGTTCTCGTCGTCGGTGGTGGGATCGGCGGCCTGTCGGCCACGATCGCGCTGCGTCAGCGCGACGTCGAGGTCGACGTCGTGGAGATCAACCCGCGCTGGGACGTCTACGGGGTCGGGATCATCCAGCCGGCGAACGCGATCCGCGCGCTCGACTCCCTCGGGCTCGCCGAGCGGGCCGTCGCCCAGGGCTACGCGATGAAGGGGTCACGCTTCCTCGACAGCCAGGGGAACCTGCTCGGCGAGGTGCCGGCTCTCGACCTGCTCGGCCCGCGGTATCCCGCGATGAACGGGCTGACGCGGCCGAAGCTCCATGCGCTCTTCCAGGAGGCGGTCAGAGCGTCCGGGGCGGACGTTCGGCTCGGCGTGACCGTCGACCGCGTGGGGGAGGACGGCGGCGTCGAGCTCTCGGACGGCTCCACCGACGAGTACGACCTCGTCGTGGGCGCCGACGGCATCCACTCGAAGGTTCGCGGCCTCGACTTCCCGGACGCGCCCGAACCAGAGTACACCGGTCAGATCGTGTGGCGCTACAACGTGCCCCGGCCGTCCGAGCTCGAGACGCTCGACATGTACGTCGGCGCCAACGGCAAGGCCGGGTTCGTGCCGCTCGGCCCCGACCTCATGTACATCCTCTACATCGAGGCCGTCGCTCCCGAGGACGTGAAGATGCCGGACGGGCGCCTGGCGGAGATCTTCCGCGAGCGGCTCGCCGAGTTCGGAGGCCGGGTCGGCGATGTTCGCGACCGGTACATCACCGACCCGGAGCAGGTCGTCGTACGGCCGGTCGAGTCGCTGCTCGTTCCGCCGCCGTGGCACCGGGGCCGCGTGGTCCTGATCGGCGATGCGGCGCACGCCACGTCCCCGCACGTCGGCCAGGGAGGCGCGATGGCGATGGAGGACGCGATCGTCCTGGCGGAGGAGGTGACAACCGGCGACGGCGAGGGCGCGCTCGAGCGGTACCTCGAGCGGCGCCACCCGCGCTGCCGCGAGATCTGGGAGATCTCGCGGCAGATCGGGGTCTGGGAGATCGAGCACACGTCGCCACCGGAAGCCGACTTCGTCGGACTGACGATAAAATCGGTGCACGTCACCGCCGCCCCGATATGAGGATCGCGCGCGTCGCGACGGCGGCGGGCCAGCGCGTCGCCCTCATCGACGGGGAGGCGCTCCACCTCCTGGGGGAGTCGACCGACGTCCTCGAC
>DASTHN010000207.1:0-3617 GCA_035718185.1 Actinomycetota bacterium | reverse complement strand
TCGCCCTCGCGATGACGGTCCCCGGCCGCGCGGAAACACGCCGCGGCCGCGAACGTCTGCTCGGCGACGTCGCTCCATCGGACCCGCCAGTTCGCGATCATCGCGAGGGCCCGGTGGACCTCGGCGAGCCCCGCCTGATCGTTGAGCTCCTCCATGATCGGGCCCCAGGAGGCCGCTGCCTCGGCCCACCGCTCTTCCGCGAACGTCGCGTCGAGGAAGGAGACGGCGATCGATCGCATGATCTCGGCCCGCCCCTCGAGCCCTCGATCCCCGTGCCGGCGAGCGAGCGCAGCGGCGTCGGCGCTCGCGTCCGCCCAGCCCTCGATGTCGGTCCCCGCGAGCGCGTTCCCCAGGTCGAGCAGCACGGACGGGCGACGGGGATCGTCGGGGTCGAGGAGCTCGTCGGCGCGCCGGAGCAGGCCCGCGGCGGAGGTCATGTCGTCACGCGCGAAGGCGCGTCGACCCGCGGCGACCATGCTCTCGGCCACCGATGGACGGAGTCGGGCGGCATCCTCGCCGCCGGGATCGAGCTCCTCGAGGTACCGATAGGCCTGATCGAGGTGGTAGGTACCGATGTCGGACCCCACGGCGCCGACCTCGTCGCGGCTCGCGCCGAGCCATCGCCCCAGCCGCTCGTGTAGCTCCGCACGAGCGCGCTTGGAGAGTTCCGCGTAGCACGCGTCGCGGACCGCGAGGTGCTTGAAGCGGAAGGTGTCGCCGAGCCGGTCGTCGGGCGCGGCGGGCAGCACGAGGTTGCGACGGCCGAGCACCGTGAGGGTTCCGCCCACGTCGATCTCCGACCCGTCCAGGAGCATCTCGACCGCGGTGATCGGGAACGTCTCGCCCACGACCGATGCCGTCTCCAGGAGGTGCCGCTCGTCGCGCGCGAGTCCGTCGAGTCGCGCGGCGAGGAGCGCCTGGATCGTCGGGGGGACGGGGATATCGGGGCCCGGAGCCGTCTCCGGGGCCCCGAGGGCTCCCTGCTCCGCGGACACCTGGACGATCTCCTCCAGGAACAGCGGGTTCCCGCCGGCCGTGTCGAGGAGGCGGCGGAGCGTCCTCGGGTGGATCCATGCGCCGCGCAGCAGCTCGTGGATCAGCCGCTCGGCATCGTCCTCGCCGAGCGGCTCGAGGAGCATCGACGTGGCGCTCACCTTGCCGCCGCCCCACGAGGATCGGATGTCGAGGAGCTCGGGGCGCGCGACGCACACGAGCAGGATCGGTGCCGCTCTCGCTACGTCGCCGACGTGATCGATCACGTCGACCATCGCATCGGAGGCCCACTGCACGTCGTCGACCACCACGACGAGCGGCCGGGGCTCCGCGAGCGCTTCGAGCAGGCGCCGGGTCGCCCACCGGACGTCGCGGGGTTCGGGCGGTTCCCGCTGCCCGTCGCCGACGATCCGAGCGAGGAAATCGGCCGCGGCTTCGGCGTCCCGCGATCCCCCCAACACCCGACGGAAGGCGTCGACGCCCGGGTCGAGGCCCTCGAAGGCTCGACGCAGCAGGTGCACGAGCGGCCACATCGCGGCGGCCTCCCCGTACGGCAGGCATCGCGTCTCGAGCACGCCCGTGTCGTCTTCCCGCGTTCCGAGGAACTCGGCGACCAGCCGGGACTTGCCGACGCCCGCTTCGCCGAGGATGGTGACGAGGTGACAGGCCCGCTCGGCTACCGAGCGGTCGAACGCCTGCCGCAGGAGCGCGAGCTCCCGTTCGCGTCCCACCATGGGCGCGCGGGTCCCCCGGACCCGCTCGCGGTCGATGTCACCGGTAGCCAGCACCCGGAACGCCGGGCCGTCACACCCCTCCGCCGGCTCGGTAACAACGGCCTCGCGGGCGAGCTCGAGCACGCGATCGGTGACGAGCGTCTCGCCCGAGGACGCCGCATGCGCGAGACGTTGAGCGCCCTCCACCGCGCCCCCGACGAGCGGGCGGGTCGTGACGAGGACCTCACCGGCGTCGACCCCCACCGCCGGCTCGTAGATGGCCGCCGGCGTTCCCTCGTCTCGTAGGGCTCGGCGGACGTCGCCGATCGCGCGCAGCGCCCGGACCGCGTCGTCCTCGTGCGCGTACGGGACGCCGAAGATCGCGTAGATGCCACCGCCGATCGATTCCTGCATGGTGCCGCCGTGTCGCTCGACGGCCCGACCGACCAGCTCGGAGAGCGACGATGCGCCGCGTTCCATCGTCTCCGGATCCCGGTCCGCCGGCATCAGGCTCGCCGTGTCGAAGAACGCGATCGTGACAAGCCGGCGCCTCGGCCACTCGGGCACCTCAGCGGGAGATGCCGTCTCCGTCCCTGCGGACGGTTCCCCCGCACTGGTCTCCTCCACGACCGGCACCGTCAGCTCCAGGTCCGGGTCCTGCGCCAGGATCCGCTCGTGCAGCCGGGTGAGCTCGGGTCCCGGGTCGATCCCGAGCTCCTCGCCCAGACGCTCCCTGGCCTCGTGGTAGGCGGCCAGCGCCTCGGCCTGCCGACCGCACCGGTACAGCCCCAGCATCAGCTGGGCCCACAGCCGTTCGCGCAGCGGGTGCTCGGAGAGCAGCGACGGCACCTCGGCGGCGACCTCGGCTGGGCGACCGAGCTCGATCATCGCCTGCAGCCGGTCCTCCAGGGTCGCCCGACGGAGCTCCTCCAACCGCTCGGCCGATCCGCTCGCGAACGGCTCGCTCGACAGGTCCCCGAGCGCCGGACCCCGCCACAGCGCGAGCGCACGGTCGAAGCGCTCCAGCGCCGCCGCCGGATCGTGCCCCAGGTGCGCCCGGCCCGCGTGCACGGCCCGCTCGAACGCCTCGACGTCAAGCGTGTCGCCCGCCTGGAGCACGAGCTCGTACCCGGGGGGACGCGTGCGCAGCACCGAACCGTCGCCCGAGCGCAGCACCTTGCGCAGGCGCGAGACGTAGACCTGCAGCTCGTGCGAGGTGCCCTCCCCGGCGCCTACTCCCCACAGGTCCTCCAGGAGCTGCTCGGAGGCAACGACGTGGTTCGCGTGCAGGAGCAGGTCCACGAGCAGGGCGCGCTGCTTGGCTCCGCCGAGCCGAAGCGGACGGTCGTCGTGCACGACCTCGATGGGGCCGAGGAGCAGGTAGTCCATCGTCGCCCCCCGGGACGGGCAGTCCCGGCCCGACCGTAGCACTCGGTTCCGGTCGGGGGAACCCCGCTCCCACCAGGGGGTTGACCGGACGTTGAGCCGGTGCGACCGGGCGTTGACGCCCGCCCCCCATGCTCGGACCGAGATCGCACAGCCGATCACCGGACCGGACGCCGAAGCGTCCAGAAGGGGGGAGAAGGATGAGTGCTTCAAGCGGAACCGTCAGGCTCGGAGCGTCGCGCCGCCGCTCCGTGCGGGGAGAGATCCTCGGCGGCGCGCTGGTCGTGCTCTTCTCGGCGGCGGCGGTGGCCACGTGGGCGCCGACCGAGCCGGCGACCCAGGCGGCGGCGCTCGCGACGACGGCCACCACGGTCGTCGCGGACGCGCGGTGGACCCCGAAGTGGGCGACCGCATCCGTGCGGGGGCTCGTGGGAGCGGACGTCGAGGACACGCGCCATATGGCGAAGCAGCACCTCGGCGAGGCGTCGGCGGAGGCGTAGCGGCCGAGCACGGCCATCGGATCGG
>DASTHN010000206.1:0-8943 GCA_035718185.1 Actinomycetota bacterium | reverse complement strand
GTGACCCACTTGTTGGGCTGTCTCTTCGGACCGAAGTCCACCCAGGTCTTGCCGGTGTAGTCGTAGTCGAGCGACCATCGGCCGAGCTCGTCTCGCTTGCCGCGGATGATGCCGAGGGCGTTCCGGAGGCGTGGATCCTCCCCGTACCCGACGCCGATCAGCGCTTCCACGTTCTGCAGCACGTCCGTGACGTAGAAGACCGGGAAGCCGAACTTCCACCAGTTGCCGCTCGGCTTGTCGCTGTACCCGGTGGGATAGGCAGCCGTCGCCGGATCGGGCTCGAGCAGGAATTCGGCGCCCTGCGCGATCGCGCGTTCGATCAGCGGTGTCCGCCGCTCCCGCGGCCAGATGCCGAACGCCAGCATGACCTTGACCGCACCCCACGCACACGGGAGCTTGTCGTTCGAGCCGCACGCGAAGTTGGGACCGCACTTCCCGGCGTAGTAGCGGATGGCCGCTTCCTTGTCGGTCATGGGCGCGACACCCTCGCCGGTCACGCTCCGAGCCATCCACTCGAACGCAAGATCGAGCCGGGGATCGTCGCACCCGAGCTCGACCAGGGACCAACACAGGTTGCCCTGGAGGCAGTCCGCCGTGCCCGACGGCGCACCCGAGGCGGAGAACCGACCGGACCCGGTCAGCGCGTGGTCGAGCACGTAGGCGCACGCACGCTCCACGCGTTCGTCGTCCCGGATCGATGCTCCCAGCTGCGCGAGCAGGATGATCGACCAGACGGTCGACCGGTACTTCGGGAGGTAACCGGGGCCGGGCTTCGCCCAGTAGCCCGGCGGGTCCATGGACGACAGGACGGTCGCGATGGGGCCGTCCCGGTACGCGGCCCGTCGAGCGGATCGGATCCTTGTGTCGTCGCGATCCTCCAGGTCGCGCAGCGCCAGGTAGCGAACGCCGGCTGACTCCGGCTCGAGCAGCCAGGAGAGCGCATCACCCTCGAGCTGATCCCGCCATCCGATGTCGATCACCTCTCGGTGCCGAGGCCCGCGGCCGTCGCCTCGAGGGGAGACTCGTCGGTCCTCACGGCGATCTCGAGGAGGAGCGGGAGCGGACCAGGTGATACACCCCAAGCAGCAGGGGGATGAGGGCGAACAACGGAAGGAGCTCGGCGTCGTGGGTGCCCTCTGAGTTCGTTGTGGCGACGAGCCACCAAGCTCCCAGCATCAGGACCAGCATGACCGTACCGATGATCAGGTCCCGGAAGCCGGCCCGCCGCTCGGCTTCCGCCGTTCGAGTCTTCATCGGTGCCTCCCTCCATCTCGTGGCTCGAGACTGCGCCGTCCGGAAGAGGAGGAGCGAGGGTCCTAGGTCCCGGCCACGGCAGGTCGGAGGCGGGGGCCCGGCGAACCCTGAGCCCGACACTTGACAAAAAAAGTTGTCGGTGCCTACCATGGCAGCCATGATCGACGTCGGCGTGATCGAGGATCCAGGGGCGGCCGAGGTGTCCCTCGACCCGATCCGGACGATGCTCCTCGCGGAGCTGGTCGAGCCCGCCTCGGCCACGACCGTCGCGGCTCGGGTCGGCCTTCCCCGGCAGAAGGTCAACTACCACCTCCGGACCCTTGAGGAGCACGGGCTGGTGGAGCTGGTGGAGGAGCGCCGGAAGGGCAACATGACCGAGCGGGTCCTCCAGGCGTCAGCGCTGTCCTACGTGATCTCGCCCGCGGCGCTGGCGGCGGTCCAGCCGGATCCCTCGCGCGCGCCGGACCGGCTGTCCGCCCGCTGGCTGATCGCGCTCGCGGCCCGGCTCGTCCGGGAGGTCGGACAGCTGCTGGCGGGAGCCGCGAAGGCGCGTAAGCGGCTCGCCACGTTCGCGATGGACGGCGAGATCCGCTTCGCCTCGGCCGCCGATCGCGCCGCGTTCGCCGAGGAGTTGGCCGGAGCCGTCACCGGGCTCATCGCCAAGTACCACGACGAGCACGCCGACGGCGGCCGAGCGCATCGTGTCCTCGTCGCCGTCCATCCGAGCCTGAAGCCCGAGCCGCACCCCGAGCGGCCGACCGAGAGGGAGGGAGCCTGATGGCGCACCCGTTCGAGCTCACCGACGAGTTCCAGGTCGACGCGACGCCGGAGGAGGTCTGGGACGCGATCGCCACCGGACCCGGCGTGGACGGCTGGTTCATGGGGCGGAACCAGATCGAGCCGCGGGAGGGCGGCACGATCCGCACCGAGATGCGGGGCTCCACGGAGGAGGCGACGGTGACGGCGTGGGAGCCGCCGACGCGGTTCGCGAGCCGCACGCCGGAGGGACCCGACGGCGCGTTCCACGCGTTCGAGTACCTCGTCGAGGGACGTGGGAAGGGCAGCACGGTCGTCCGCTGGGTCCACAGCGGCTTCCTCGGCGATGAGTGGGAGACCGAGTACGAGGGCCTTTCCGAGGGCGACCCGATGTACTTCGACAAGCTCCGCGTGTACCTCACGTACTTCCGCGGCCGCACGGCGACCCCCGTAGAGGTCTTCGGACCCCAGGTGCCGGATCGGGACGAGGCCTGGGCGAGGTACCGGCAGGCCCTCGGCCTGCAGGGCGCCCCGGCGCTCGGCGATCGGGTGCGTCTGACGCCCGAGGGGCTGCCGGTCCTCGAGGGGGTCGTCGACTGGCTGTCGCGAGACTTCCTGGGCGTGCGGACCGATAACGGGATCTACCGGTTCATGCACATCAGCGTGTTCGGCGGGCCAACCGGCGTGGGTCACCACGTCTTCGACGAGGGGCTGGATCAGGCCGAGGCCGAGCGCGCGTGGGGAACCTGGCTCACGCGGATCTTCTCGTAACGGTCGAGCAGGGAGGGATGCCGACATGGAACATGTCACCTCGAAGGACGGGACCTCGATCGCGTTCGACCGGCTGGGGACCGGCGCGCCGGTCGTCCTGGTCTCGGGCGGCTCGGTGGACCGCACCTCGAACGCGGGCCTGGCCGAGGCGCTCGCGTCCGACCTCACGGTGCTGAACTACGACCGCCGCGGCCGAGGCCCGAGCGGCGACACACCTCCGTACGCGATCGAACGCGAGATCGAGGACATCGAGGCGGTGATCGGGGTCGCGGGCGGCGACGCGAGCCTGTACGGCTCGTCCTCCGGCGCGGTGCTGGCCATGCTGGCTGCGGGGGCCGGCCTCCCGGTGGCGAGGCTCGCCATGTGGGAGCCGCCGTTCATCCCGGAGGGGATGCCCACGCCGCCTGAGGACCAGGTGGAGCGGTACGAGGCGATGGTCGCCGAGGGCAGGCGCGGCGACGCGGTCGAGTACTTCATGTCCAAGGTCGTCGGTATGCCGCCGGAGTTCGTCGAGGGCGCCAGGCAGCAGCCGTTCTGGGCGGCCACCGAGGCTCTCGCGCACACGCTCGCCTACGACGCGCGGATCATGGGCGACTACCGGATCCCGGTCGAACGTGCGGCGGGCGTGGAGGTGCCCGCGCTCGTGGTCGCCGGCGGGGCGGACATGCCGTGGATGCGCGACACCGCGACCGCCCTGGCGGACGCGCTGCCACAGGGCCGAACGAGCTTCCTCGATGGGCAGGGGCACGACGTGGACACGGAGGTGCTCGCGCCCGTGCTGAGGGAGTTCTTCGCGGCATGAGGCCCGCGGTTCCTGGACGGCGCGCTTGGTAGGGTCCAGTCGTGCAGGGCCCGCACGATCACACCGGTAGCCCGAGGTCCGGGTCCGAGCGCGAGGGCTCGGACCACGATCTCTCCCCGCTCTTCTCCCGGCGCCGCTTCCTGCAGACCTCCGGCCTCGCGCTCGCCGGAGCCACCCTCTACGCGTGCACGGGCGGCGAACGCAAGGCGGCGGTCTCGCCGAGGTCGCCGACGGCCTCGGTCTCGGCGACCGAGACGCGGTGGCCGATCAAGCGCGTCCTGTACGTGATGCCCGAGAACCGGAGCTTCGACAACATCTACGCCACGTTCCCGGGCGCGAACGGCTCGACCACGGGGGTGAAGTTCGGGCAGGAGGTGCCGCTCGAGCCATCGCCGCACTGGCTCCCGGGCGACCTCCCGCACGACCGGGCGGCGTTCCTGAACAGCGTGAACCACGGCACCTACGACGGGTTCGGCATCGGGCAGTTCGGCGACCCGTGGGCGTACACGATGTACGAGGAGCCCACCGTCCCCGTCTACTGGCAGTGGGCGCGCGACTACGTCCTGTCGGACAACTACTTCTGCTCGGTCGGCGGCCCGTCCTACCCGAACCACCTGTTCTTCGTCGCGGGGACCTCGGGCGGGGTGCTCGACAACCCCGAGAACATCGAGACGCGCGTGATGGAGAACGGGCGACAGTTCAAGAGCTGGGGCTGCGACGCCGTGGGCGAGGACGTGTTCGTCCTCGTGAAGGACGAGCGGGGGAACCTGACGAAGCACGACACGTGCTTCACCTTCCGCTCGGTGCCCCAGCAGCTCGAGGAGATCGGCGTGAGCTGGGCGTTCTACTCGGCCACCCCGGGTCAGAGCGGGTACTTCTGGAACGCGCTGAACGCGATCTCGGGCGTCTACCACACCGACCTCTGGCGGCCCGAGCACATCCGGCCGGTCGACCGGATCGTCGAGGACATCGACGCCGGCAAGCTCCCGGCTGTCACGTGGGTCACGCCGCGGTTCGAGCTCTCGGGCCACCCACCCGAGAGCACGTGCTTCGCGCAGAACTGGGTGGCCAGCATCGTGAACGCGGTGATGCGGAGCGACGGCTGGGAGCACACGGCGATCTTCATCTCGTGGGACATGTGGGGCGGTCTGTACGACCATGTCCCGCCGCCGATCGTCGACGACATCGGCTACGGCTACCGCGTGCCGAGCCTGGCGATCAGCCCGTACGCGAAGAGGGGCATGGTCGACCACGAGCAGGCCGATCTGTGCGCGCCGCTGAAGTTCATCTCGGACAACTGGGGCCTGCCGTACCTGACCGACCGCATCGCCGCGACCCACAACTTCGAGCACGCTTTCGCGTTCGGGCGGAACCCGCGGAAGGACGCGAGGCCGGCTCCCGAGATGTCGTGCTTCGGCTCGCCGTGGAAGTACCCGGGCGACACGTACTGGCCCGAGGGCACGAACCCCGACGAGACCCACTTCGTCCAGCAAGGCCCCTAGCCTGGTCCCGCGCTCGCGGGGTCTCCTCTCCCTATCTCGGGCCCGCGTCCCGCCCAACGATGCGGGGCGAGCGATCCGAGGAGGCACCACATGGCATCCGAGCTGCGACCCAGCGTGCGGACCCCGATCCCCGGCCCGGAGAGCGATCGGCTGAACGCGCGTGGGCGCGACATCCTGATGGGGATCGGGCTCAGCGACGGCGAGAGCCTGGTCCCGTTCGTCTCGCGGCACCGGGACGGCTGGTTCCTCGAGGACGTCGACGGGAACCGGTTCATCGACTGGGTGAGCGGGTGGGCGGCCGCGCCGCTCGGCGGGAACCATCCCGAGCTGGTCGAGGCGGCGACCCAGGCGATGCGCGAGTACGGCACGGAGTGCCTCTCGGCGATCAAGACCTGGCACCACCTGGCGCTCGCCGAGAAGCTGGTCGAGATCGCGCCCGGGCCGCTGAGGCGCGTCGTCTACGACACGACCGGCTCCGAGGTCGTCGAGAACGCCGTGCGCATCATGCGTGAGGCCGCGGGTCCCGGCGCGCCGTACGTCCTGACGTTCTTCGGGAGCTTCCACGGTGGCAACTACGGCACCGGCGCGATGGGACCGCACCAGCCGCACTACGCGCACGCGATCGAGCCGTTCATGAGCGGGTGGATCAACGTGCCGTTCCCGACGTGCTACCGGTGCCCGTACACGCTGGAGTACCCGGCGTGCGACATCGCGTGCCTGACGTACGTGGAGGACCTGATCCTGAAGTACAAGGCCGACCCCGAGGCGATCGCGGGGGTGGCCGTCGAGCTCGTGCAGGGGGAGAACGGCGTCCAGATCCCCCCGCCCGAGTGGCCGGCGCGGCTGTTCGAGCTGTGCAAGCGGTACGGCTGGATCCTCTACAACGACGAGGTCCAGGAGGGCCTGGGGCGCACGGGCACGTTCTTCGCGATCGAGCACTGGCCGGGCGTCGAGGCCGAGCTGCTGTCGCTCGGCAAGGGCAGCTCGGGCGGGCTGATCCCGATCTGCTACACGCTCGGCGCCGACCGGATGTCGGCGCCCGCCGCGAGGATCTACACCGGCGGGACGTTCGCGGGCTCGCCCGTGGGGTGCGCGGTCGGGGTCAAGCTGATCGAGGTGATGGAGCGCGACCGGGTCCTCGACAACGTCCTCGAGCTCGAACGGATCGCGAAGGAGCGGTTCGGCGCGTTGAAGGACCGGTACGAGATCGTGGGCGACGTCCGGGTGATCGGCGCGTACATGTGCGTGGAGTTCGTCGAGGACCGCGACTCGAAGGAGCCGGCCCGCGGGCTGGCGCAGGAGATCAACGAGCGGCTCGTCCAACTGGGCGTCGTCGCGATCTGCGAGCCCGCCTTCAGCTACCTCCGCCCGACGCCGGCACTCAACATGCCGCCTGAGGTGTTCTCGCTCGGGTGCGACCTGGTCGAACAGGCCGTGGACGAGGTCTCGCGCAGGCACGCGAAGGGCGTCGCGTAGGGCGGAGGCTCAGGCGTCCGGATGGGGCTCGCCCGCACCCGCGGCCGCGACCGCGCGCTCGTGGCGGACGATCAGCCACGGGATGGTCGCGTACGGGATCGGCGTGACGAACAGCGGCCACCACTCGTCGAGCACGTCGGCCAACGCCACCATCCCGAACCCCACGAGCAGGAGCACGACGATGGCCAGGAAGCGGCGTCCCTCGCTCACGTCCCTCACGGCGCCCATCCTCTCACGCGCGGCCGCTCGTGCCCGCCCGTCGCGCGGGCGCCCACCACCGCGATAGGATGCGCGTGCTCGAGAGCCGACGACCGTGGCGGCCGTCCGTGGCCGCGAAGGGGGTCCCGACCGTGTCGCAGTCAGAGATCGTCGCGAAGATCGGCGGTGTTCCGCTCTTCTCAGCGTGCTCGAAGCGTGAGCTCGCCCTGATCGCGCGCTCGGCCAAGGAGGTCTCCCACCGCGCGGGGACCATGATCGCCCGCGAGGGCGAGCGCGGCATCGGCCTGTTCGTGATCCTCGAGGGGGAGTGCGAGGTCACGATCGGCGGCAAGCGCAAGGCGAAGCTCGGCCCCGGCGACTTCTTCGGCGAGGTCGCGCTGCTGGACGGCGGCCCGCGCACGGCCACGGTCACGTCGCTCACGCCGGTGAAGCTGGTCGGCCTGACCGGCTGGGTGTTCCGGGGCCTGCTGATGGAGCACCCCTCGATCGCGCTGAAGACGCTCGAGGCGCTCGCCGGCCGGCTGCGCTCGGTCGCGAAGGAGCCGGTCTAGCCCGGACGCGGGCCATGCCGTTCGTCGATCGCCCCGACGGGGCCCGGCTGTACTACGAGGTCCACGGCGACCCGCGGCGCGAGCCGATCGTCCTGCTCGAGGGCATGGGCGGCGACATCCCGGGGTGGCGTCGCAACCTCCCGCACCTGGCGGCCGAGTGCTTCGTCGTCGCCTACGACCACCGCGGCAACGGCCACTCGGAGGCGCCCGACGCGCCGGCGCCGATGCCGACGTTCGTCGAGGACTGCCTGGCGGTGCTCGACGAGCTCCGGATCGAGCGCGCGCACCTGTACGGCCAGTCGTTCGGCGGGTTCGTCGCCCAGGAGCTCGGCCTCACGCGGCCCGAGCGCGTCCGCTCGCTGATCCTCGCGTGTACGCACGCCGGGCACTCGCACATCGTGCCGGCCCGCGGTCGGGCCCCGAAGGAACAGCCATGGCTCCAGCTGTACGCGCCCGCGTTCGCGGCGGCGCATCCGGAGCACGTCGCGGACGACCTGCGCGTCGGCCGCGCGCAGCCGCAGCACCCCGGTGGCCAGCGGCGGCAGTGGGAGGCGGTCCAGGGCTGGGACGCGTACGACCGGCTGCCCGAGCTGCGGGTCCCCGTGCTGGTGGTCCACGGGTCCGAGGACCAGCTGATCGACGTCGGGAACGCTCGGGCGCTTGCCTCGCGGATCCCCGGCGCCGAGCTCGCGATCCTCGAGGGCGCTGGGCACGTGTACCACTCGGAGCAGGCCGAGCGCGCGGACGAGGTGGTGCTCGACTTCGTGCGGAGGCACCGGGGATGAGCGACGTCCCGGAGGAGATCCGCGCGCTCGCGGCCGAGCGTCAGCAGGCCCGGGCCGCGAAGGACTTCGCGCGCGCCGACGCCCTGCGTGATGCGATCGTCGAGCTCGGCTTCCGCGTCGTCGACTCGCCCGAGGGGCCGACCTTCGAGCCACTCGCGCCGTCGGCGCCCGCGCGTCTGCGGGCGCGGGACGTCCCGAGCGTGCTCGACGGGTCGCCGACGGCGGACGTGAGCGTGCACTGGGTGGTCGAGGGCTGGCCCGAGGACGTCGTCCGAGCCCTCGACGCGTTCCGCGCCATCGAGGGGGATCGCCGCGTCCAGTACGTCGTCGCCGACGTGACGGAGAGCGATCCGGCCGTCTTTGGCCAGGACGTCGAGGTCCTCCTGCTCGAGCCGGGCACCGGCTGGGGCGCGGCCCGGAACGCCGGGCTGAAGCGGAGCCGTGGAGCGATCGTCCTGGTGATGGACGGGTCGGTCGAGCCGACCGGCGACGTCCTCGGCCCGCTCGAGACGGCGCTGGCCGATCCGACGGTCGGTGTGTGCGGCCCGTTCGGCATCGTCACGCACGACCTGAGGAGCTTCGAGGAGTCGCCCGGGCCGGAGGTGGACGCGATCGAGGGCTACCTGATGGCGCTCCGGCGCGACGTCCTCCGCGACGCGGGCCTGTTCGACGAGAAGTTCCGTTGGTACCGGACGGCCGACATCGAGTGCTCGTTCCGGGTCCGCGACCAGGGCCTGCGGGCGCTCGTCGTCGATGCCCCGGTCGCCAGGCACGAGCACCGGATGTGGCAGCACACCGAACCAGCCGAGCGCGATCGCCTGTCGAAG
>DASTHN010000205.1:0-36672 GCA_035718185.1 Actinomycetota bacterium | reverse complement strand
TCACGCGCCCCCTCCACCGGCCGGGCGAGCTCCGGACGGGCGACGATCTCGGCCAGAGAGCCGTCGAAGTCCAGGAGGATCCCGGCGCTCGGCGCGAGGTCGCGCAGGGCCGACAGGTCAGGACCGTGAGGATGCGTAATCGGTGCCGAGGTAGATGGCGATCTGGACGTCGCGGTCGACGCCGCCTCCGGCCTCGAGCCTCGCGATCTTCGGCTCGATCTTCTTTAAGAACTCGGTCGCCAGGTACTCGGCCTCGTCCTGGTTGTCCGCGCCTCGGTAGTAGATCGTCGTGACCGAGACGGTGGACGGCGCGTCGTCCACCTGGATCGCGTTCACCTCGAGCTTGGCCTCCAGCTTCCGGGCCGTGTCTTCGGCCAGCCCGGTGACCGAGGTCCCGTTGCGGACCGCGACGGGCAGGTCGACCACCTCAGGCGCCTGCCCGGTGGTGCCGGTCGGGCCGGTGGGCCCGGTGCCGTTGCCGGTCGTCCCGTCGGGGCCGGTGCCTCCGGTGGGGCTGGTCGGGGCGCTCGGCGACGCGCCGCCGCCGCCGCTGACGCCGGACTCGGGGAACGCGGAGTTGATCACGACGATCCCGCCGACGACGAGGGCGATGACGATCGCGGCGCGCAGCGTGCTGGTAGCCAAGGAGAGGTAGAAGCTCCTGTTGCTCGGTGGCTGGTGTCTGCCGGACATCCTACCCCGGGGTACCCGCGGCCCCAAGCGCGCGGATCTGCCGGACGGCCACGGTCGCCGCGGCCAGGTCCGAGACCTCCTCGACCGCCAGCGCCGACATGAACCGCCGCAAGCGCTCGAGGACCTCGCCACGGGAGGCGAGGAACGCCGCGACCGCCTCGTCGGGCTCGACGCCGGGCGTCTCGGCCAGCACCCGCTCGGCGATCTGTCGGCGCGCCATCCGCAGGTCGTCCCAGACGGCGTGGAGGGCCCAGCGGTGCCACCGGGTCATCGTGGGCACCTGCCCCAGACGCTCCTCGAGCCAGTCGATGAACGTCGCCTCGCCGACGCGTGAGAAGACGCGCCCCGCCGTCTGGACCGGAACGCCCGCCTCCTGGGAGACCGCGATCACGCTCGGCGCGTGGGACAGGATGCCGAGGAACGCGTGCTCGCGCGCCAGGTCCTCCGGTACGCCGGCGTCCACCAGCCGCCAGGTCTCCCGTTCACGAGCCCGCAGCAACCGCTCCGGCGCGATCGACGGCAGAGCCCGCTCCAGCTGGCGGAACGGCCCGGCGTGCGCCTCGACCGCGCGCCCGAGCTGCCCGTGCGCGTGCTGCAGGTACCAGCGTGCCGAGACCTCGACCAGGTGATCGACGTCGCCCATCAGCTCGTCGGAGCGCGTGGGGTCGATGCGGCCGACGAGGGCCTCGATCGCCTCCCATCGCCCGACGGCACCCGAGACATCGCGCGCGATGCGGTACGCGCTGACGACGTCGGCAGCCGAGGCCCCGGTCTCGGCCGTCAGGCGGGTCACGAACGTGATGCCCTGCGAGTTGACGACGTCGTTCGCGACGATCGTGGCGACCAGCTCCCGACGGAGCGGATGCTCGGGGATCAGATCCGCGAACCGCTCGGCGACGCGAGGCGGGAAGTAGCCGCGGAGGTCCTGCTCCAGGTACCGCGAGTCGGGGAGGGTGGAGTCCAGCAGCGCGTTCGCGAGGCTCTGCTTCGCGTAGGCCAGCAGGACGGCGAGCTCGGGGCGCGTCATGCCTCGGCCGGACCGACGACGCTCGGCCATCTCCTCGGCGCCGGGGAGGGATTCGATGTCGCGATCGAGCATGCCCTCGGCCTCGAGCGTCTGCATGAGGTCCTCGTACGCCTCCATCCGCCCGCCCGAGAGCTTCGTCTCCTGCGAGAGGATCTGCGCCTGCAGGAAGTTGTCGTACAGGACGTGCCCGACGACGTCCTGCTCGACCTCGGCTAGGAGCGCGTTCCGATCCTGGAGCGACAGGTCGCCGCGGGCAATCGCGAGCCCGAGCACGATCTTGAGGTTCACCTCGTGGTCCGAGCAGTCCACTCCGGCCGAGTTGTCGATGAAGTCGGCGTTGATCCGCCCGCCCGCGAGCGCGAACTCGATCCGCCCTCGCTGGGTGCATCCGAGGTTCCCGCCCTCGGCAACGACGCGGCAGCGCAGGTCCCGTCCGTCCACCCGCACCGAGTCGTTCACGCGATCGCCGGCGTCGGCCTGGGACTCGTTGTGAGCCTTGACGTACGTCCCGATCCCGCCGTTCCAGAGCAGGTCGACGGGGGCGCGGAGGGTCGCCGAGATCAGCTCGTCCGGCGTGAGCGTGTCGCCGTCCACGGCGAGAGCCCCGCGCATCTCTGGGGTGAGCGGGATCGCCTTCGCCGTGCGCGGCCACACGCCGCCTCCGGAGGAGATGCGCGAGCGGTCGTAGTCGTCCCATGTGGAGCCGGGCAGCTCGAACAGCCGCCGGCGCTCCGCGATCCCCACGGCGGGGACGGGGTTCGGGTCCACGAAGACGTGCCGATGGTCGAACGCGGCCACCAGGCAGATCTGGTCGGAGAGCAGCATCCCGTTGCCGAACACGTCGCCCGACATGTCCCCGATCCCGACCACCGTGATCGGTTGGCTCATCACGTCGGTGCCGAGCTCGACGAAGTGCCGCTTCACGGACTCCCACGCCCCGCGGGCCGTGATCCCGAGCGCCTTGTGGTCGTAGCCCGCCGAGCCGCCCGAGGCGAACGCGTCCCCGAGCCAGAAGCCATACTCCGCCGACACCGCGTTCGCCGTATCGGAGAGCGTCGCCGTCCCCTTGTCGGCCGCCACGACCAGGTACGGGTCGTCATCGTCGTGGATGACCACGTCCGGAGGGTGCACGACCGCGCCGTCCACGAGGTCGTCCGTCACGTCGAGCATCCCCCGCATGAAGGCCACGTACTGGGCGGTCACCTCCTGCTTCAGCGCCGCGGGCTCGGTGATCTGGCGCTTGAGCACGAAGCCGCCCTTCGATCCCGTCGGCACGATCACGGCGTTCTTCACCATCTGCGCCTTCATCAGCCCCAGGACCTCGGTCCGGTAGTCCTGGCGACGATCGGACCAGCGGATGCCGCCGCGGGCGACCTTCCCGCCACGCAGGTGGATCGCCTCCATCTCGGGCGAGTACACGAAGATCTCGAACAGCGGCGTCGGCCTCGGCATCTCGGGCACGAGCGCGGAGCGGAACTTGAACGAGAGTGCCGAGCGAGCCGGCACGTAGGCGTTCGTGCGGACGGTCGCGTCGACCAGGCCCAGGTGGTTGCGGAGGATGCGATCCTCCTCGAGCGACGCCACGGCGTCGAGGGCCGCGAGGATCCCCCGACGCAGGTCCTCGACGACCGCCAGGTCGTGCCGGGCGGACGGGTCGAACCGCATCTCGAAGAGCCGCACGATGCCGGCCGCGATCTCGGGATGGGCCGCGAACGCATCGTTCTTGTATTCGACGGGGAAGCTCGCGTTCACGCGGTGGTGGTACTTCCGGTACGCGCGGAGGATCTGGACCTGCCGCCAATCCAGGTCGGCCGAGACCACCAGCCGGTTCAGGGAGTCCATCTCGCACTCGCCGCGCCACACGGCGGCGATGCAGTCGGCGATGCGCGGCCCGATCGCATCGACGTCGATCGGCTTGCCGTCGGCCGAGAGCACGCCGAAGTCCTGGAGGAACCGCTCGTCGGTCACGTCGTGGATGAGGTCGGTCGGTACCTCCTCCACGACGCGCAGGCCGAGCGACTCGAGCGTGGGGACGAAGTCCGAGAGCTGGATCTTCCCGCCGATCTTGTAGAGACGGACGCGCGTGAGGGTCTGAGCGTCGTGGACCTCGTTCGACAGGCCGACGACGAAGGGGTCGTCCCCCCGCTCGAGCTCGTCGAACCGTAGGACGTCGGTCGACGCCACCTCGACGTCGGTCGCCGTCTTGTAGGTCTCGGGGAAGCGCGGCGACCAGCGCTCGGCGAGCGTCGTCCCTGGCCCCTCGCCGGCCAGCTCGACCAGCTGGTCCCGCAGGCGGTCGTCCCAGGTCCGCGCGAGCTCGATGACCTCCTCCTCCAGATCGCCGAACGGGACATCGGGGACGTCGCCGAGCCCCACGTGGACCGTGAAGTGCACCTGCGCCAGTTGGCTCTCCCCGAGCGAGAGGTGGTAGTCGACGCTCGAGCCTTTGAAGCGGCGCATGAACAGGTCCTGCAGACGATCGCGCAGCTCCGCGCTGAAGCTGTCGCGCGGCATCACGACCAGGAGCGAGACGTTGCGGCCGTACGGGTCCCGGCGCTCGAACAGTCGGACGTGCCGCTGCTCCTGCAGGGCGAGGAGTCCGACCACCTGACGACGGAGATCGGCGACCGGCGCGGCGAGCAGCTCGGCCTTCGGGAAGCTGTCGAAGATCGAGACCGCGGCCTTGTAGTCGTGCGAGCCCTCGAACAGCTCCTCGGCCTCGAGGATCTGCCCCAGCTTCCGGTGGAGCAACGGCGTCTGGCTGGCCGGTGCCGTGTACGCCTTGGAGGTGAACAGGCCGAGCAGCCGAACCTCGCCCACGATGCGTCCGTCGGACGAGACGCGGCGAACGCCGATGTGGTCCATGCGCTCCCGGCGGTGGACGGTCGAGGTGCGGTTGGTCTTCGCGTACACGAGGAGATCACCGCCCTCGATCCGTGCGCGCAGGTTCGGGTCGAGCGACGCGAGCGGCACCGGATCCTCGAAGGTGGACCAGCCGGGCTTCGAGAGGATGCCGAGGCCGCTGCCCGCGACGGTCTTCATAGCGGGGCCGGACGGTGTGTCGACGATCTCGTACTCGCGCGCTCCGAGGAACACGAAGTTGTCCTGGAGGAGCCACCGGAGGAACGAGACCGTTTCGTCGATCTCCTCGCGCCCGTACGCGGGCGCGGCGGCCTCGGCGACGAGCATCATCCGGTGGACGGTCTCGCGCATCGCGCGGAAGTCGCGGACGGCGAGCCGCACGTCCCCGAGGATCGCCCGCACGGACTCCGACAGCTCGGCGAGCTCGGCATCGCCGAGGCGGCGGTCCATCTCGAAGTGCATCACCGACTCGCGGACCTTGGCCTCGCGCGCGTCGAGCACCTGCAGCACGCGACCCTCATCGTCGCGCCGCGTCCCGATCACCGGATGGATCACCCGCCGGATCGCGAGCCCGCGCGCCTCGAGCTCCTCGTTCAGCGAGTCGATCAGGAACGGCGAGTCGGTCGTGTTCACCTCGAGCACCGAGCCGACCGAGCCGTACCCGTCGCGCTCGACGTCGGGGTTGAAGACCCGGACCGCCACGTCCGCGCCGTCCCGGCCGTCCACGAGCGCGAACGCGGTGGCGACCCGCCCCGCGATCTCCTCCGGCCGCAGCACGGACCGGTCGGTCCCGAGCCGCCTTGTGTACGCCCGAGCGAATGCCTGGACGGTCGCGAGGCGCTCCGCCGGGACCCATTCCGCGAGGTGGCGGGTCAGCTCGCCGTCGGGAACCCGCGGATCCTCGGGCGATGGGTCGATCGCGTCCATCCAGCCATCCTACCCAGCGCCCCGGCCGCTCCGGCACGCGACCTGACCTGCGGCTTCACCTCGAGCCCACCGATGCCGAGATGAGATGATGGGCGCTCCGCCATAGGAAGGTGTCGAGGTACCGTGGTCCGAGCCGCGCGTCGCGTACGATCCGCTGCAGACACCGAGTTGCGCTCGGTGGCGCAGCTCAAGATGCTGCACAGCCTGGCTCTGCAGCTGAACCAGCTCGACGACGCGAACCAGATCGCCGCGGCGATCACCACCGAGCTGAAGACGCTCATCGACTATCACAACTGCCGTATCTACCTGCTGGGCGACGATGGCTGGACGCTGTCCCCGATCGTGTTCCGAGGCGAGCTGACGGAGTACGAGGGTGAGACGTACGAGGAGTTGGTCACGCACGTCGGCGAGGGCTTCACGGGCCACGCCGTCCAGATCGGGGAGACGTACTACGCGCCGGACGCCCTGCGCGACGACGTGGGCGTGCAGATCGAGGGGACGTCCGAGATCGACGAGTCGATCCTCGTCGTCCCGCTCAAGACGGCCGACCGCACGACCGGCGCGATCGTCCTGTCGAACCTGGGCATCGACCAGTTCGACGAGGAGGACATCCGCGTGGTCGAGGTGCTGGCCTCGCACGCGGCCGTGGCGTTCGACAACGCTCGCCTGCTCCAGGAGGAGCGGCGTGCGGCCGCCACCGCGTCGGCGCTCCTCGGACTGTCCCAGGCGCTCACCGGGGCTCACGACGTCGAGATGGTGCTCGAGCGCGTCACGGCCGCCGTCCCGGCGATCGTCCCCTCGGCGATCGTCGCCACGTACCTCCGCGACCCCGGGTCCGGTGTGTTCCGCCTCATGCGGCAGCGCGGCGCGGACGATCGACGCGCCGCGACGGCGACCCTCGTCGACGCCGAGACCGCCGCCCGGCTCCTGCTCTCGACCACGGAGCCCTTCGTGCTCCCGCCGAGCGCGATCGAACAGGTGCCGCCGCCCCTCCGGCTGGCGGACCACCCGCGGACCGTCGCCGTGGCACCGCTCCACTGGGAGCCGGAGGGGTTCGGCGCGCTCGTCGTGTCGCCTGCAGGGGACGACGGGGTCCTCCCTGACGGCGCCCTCACGCTGCTCCGTGGGATCGCCGACATCGCCTCGCTCGCCCTCGGCAGCGCCCGACGCTTCCACGACCTCGAGCGCTTCCACGAGCTCGTCGAGAGCCTCGACGCGATCTTCTGGGAGGCCGATCCGGAGACGCTTGGGTTCACGTTCCTGTCCCGACGCGCCGAGCGCTCACTCGGCGGCCCGGACGAGGACGCCCCGGCGCTGACGACGTGGGGAGCGCACATCCACCCCGAGGATCGCGAACCGGCACGCATCCGGCTGCGCGCGGCGATCGCGGATGGCGGGGATCACCACCTCGAGTACCGGGCGCTCGGACGCGAGGGGGAGTCTGTCTGGCTCCGCGACTTCGTCCACGTGGTCCACGACGCGCGCGGGGTGGCGATGCTCCGAGGGCTCATCGTGGACATCACCGAGCGGAAACGCGCCGAGCAGGCCCTGCGACGGAGCGAACGGAAGTACTCGGAGGCGTTCCGCCGCGAGCGGGAGGCGACGCAGCGGCTCCGGGCGCTCGACGAGATGAAGAACACGTTCCTCGAGGCGGTCTCGCACGACCTGCGGACGCCGCTCACCTCGATCCTGGGCTCGGCCGTGACCCTCGAGCAGGCGTCCGCCACGATCACGCAGGAGGACGCGACGGACCTGCTGCGACGGATCGCAGCGAACGCCAGGAAGCTGGAGCGCCTGCTCTCCGATCTGCTGGACCTGGACCGGCTGCAGCGGGGCATCATCTCCCCGCAGCGGCGGCCCACCGACCTCGCGAAGCTCGTGGGCGAGGCCGTCGAGGAGTCCGACCTGCTCGGCGGACGAGCGGTGTACGTGGACGTCCCCGAGACGCTCGTCGCGGAGCTTGACGCCGCGAAGGTCGAGCGCATCGTGGAGAACCTGCTCGCGAACGCCGCGCGCCACACGCCGCCCGAGAGCCGGGTGTGGGTGACCGTGCGGCGAGACGGCGACGGCGTCCTGCTCACGGTCGACGACGAGGGCGACGGGGTCCCGCCCGAGCTCCGGGAGGCGGTCTTCGAGCCGTTCCGACAGGGCCCGGGACCGGCCGAGCACTCGCCGGGCGTTGGTGTCGGCCTGTCGCTCGTCGCCCGCTTCGCCGAGCTCCATGGCGGCGCGGTGTGGGTCGAGGACCGTCCGGGCGGCGGGGCCTCGTTCCGCGTGTATCTGCCCGAGCGCTGACGCATCGGACGATCGTCCTACGTCCGCCTCCCTGGCGCGTCTGCCATAGGCTGAACGTCCCCTTCCACAACGCTGCGTGCTGGTGGTTCGGTTCTGGGGAGCGCGCGGCTCTTCCGGATCGGGGATCCCGGGGGGCACCGGTCCCGGATCCGCGCGAGCGTGACCCGTCGGAGAGGGGAAGGGTGAGGCGGGCGAACCACTATTTGCGCGGCGCGTGGGAACGATCGATCTGGCCGCCCCCAAGCGTCCGGGGCCCGCCCGGAGCGCACCTCCGGCATCCATCGTCGAGCGCATCACGGAGGTGTTCCCCGTGCAACGAACGATCAGGAGACCTTCCAAGACCTGGCTCACGGTCGTCGTGACGATCGCCTTGGCCGTGCCCGCGATCGCCCTCACCACCCCGGCCGGGGCCGACCCGGGCCCCCCGTGGGACGGCACCCCGATCTCCCAGGGGCTCGGGCCCACGTACGGCGAGCCCTGGTGCCAGGAGGCCGCACCGGGTTCGAGCATCGCGACCCAGCAGGGCTACTCGGGACCGGCTCCGGACACGCTCGCCCTGATGCCCCAGGAGGCGATCCGGTGCACCCTCGACCAGTTCCTCGCGGAAGCGGACGCCGTGGGGGTCCCGCAACGGATGACCTACGAGGTGATCGGCCACTCGGTCGGGGGACGCGAGCTCTACGGCGTCGTCGTGAACGCGCTGGAGACGCCCGAGCAGCAGCGCGACTACGACCGGTGGGTCCAGCTCCGATCGATGGTGCTCGATGACCCCGCCGGCGCGCAGGCGCTCCTCGCGTCCTGGGGAGACGAGGTCAAGACCCCGATCTTCGTCGAGGCCAACATCCACGGCGGCGAGGAAGAGGGCACCGACGCGATGATGCAGGTGATCCGCGACCTCGTGACGACGCCGTACGGCGACAACGCCGCCGTCGACACGATCCTGGATCACGCGGTCCTGATCGTGATCCCGTCCGAGAACCCCGACGGTCGCTTCGCGGGGCGGCGTCAGAACGACGGCGGGCTCGACATGAACCGCGACTTCCTCGTGCAGTCGCAGCCCGAGGTTCGAGCGGAGCGCGCGCTCCAGCTCGAGTGGCTCGCGCCGGTCGGATTGGCGATGCACTGTTGCGGCAACCCGACGCTGATCGACGGGCTGACGAAGCCGCACAACCCGGGGATCGACTACGACCTCTTCGCGTACTGGAACCAGCGGCGCCTGGACGCGAACGAGGCCGCCCACAACGCGATCGGTCGCCAGATCCAGCGGCCGGTCAACGACTACAACGCCGACGGGAACCTCACCCCACCGCCGGTCGGGCCCGCGGTGGCCGAGGGCTGGGACGACTGGGGGCCCTTCTACACCCAGACGTACATGGCCTTCTACGGCGTGGACAGCTCGACCGTGGAGATGTGCAGCACCACGTGCGACGGCCGGATCGGCTCGAAGACCGCCCAGTACATCACGTTCTACTCATCGGCGGACTTCTGGATCTCGAACCGCAACGCCATCCTCCACGATCAGGCCGAGATCTTCCGCCGCGGTCTGGAGGGAGCGCCCCGGCCGAACTGCTGCGACGACCCGGAGCTGAGCGGCCGAGGGTTCGACGAGGCGAACCACAACTGGATGGTGCCTTACCCGAAGGCGTACGTGATCCCCTTCGACGGCACCGGCCAGCGGAGCGACGCCGAGGCCGATCGGCTGGCCCAGTGGCTCCTCGACAACGGGATCCACGTGGACCGGACGACGAAGGACTTCTCGTGGAAGCCCGCGGGGTCCTCGGTGCGTACCTTCGTCCCCGCTCGCTCGTACGTCGTGTGGATGGACCAACCGTTCCGTGGCCTGGCGCTCACGACGCTGAGCGCGGGGCAGGACGTCTCGGACCGGATCACCCAGCTCTACGCGCCACCGGGCGCCTGGAGCCACGGCCTCCTGTGGGGAGCCGACACCCTGGAGGTCGCGGCGGGAGACAAGCTGTTCAAGCCGACGACCGTGCCCATCACGAGCCCGAACACGCTCAGCGGGGGCGTCCGGAACGGGACCGCCGAGTGGTACGCGCTAACGCTTCGGGGACCGCTCGAGGTGAGCGCTGTGGTGTCCGTGCTCGGGAACGGGATCGACGGCGAGCTGGCCGAGGAGCCGTTCACGACCCTCAGCGCCGGCACGATGCCGGCGGGTTCGCTGATCTTCCCGAACGACCCCGACACGGTCGCGGCGCTCCAAGCGGCCGGCCAGCAGACCGGCGTGTGGTTCGAGCGCGGCAAGGGGCCGGTGCCGAGCACCACGGCCGTGGCGGAGGCTCCGAGGGTGGCCGTCCTCGTCAACAGCGCGACCCCGCTCCGCAGCGACTCGTTCAACTCGCTCGAGCGGATCTTCGGACCCGCAAACGTGGAGTCCGTGTCGGTGCTGCTGGGAGCCGGGTCGCTCCAGCAGGCCGCGACGGACCCGCTCGAGGATGTCGACGTCATCTACAACACGGGCCAGAACTACCCGTCGTCCGCGAACCCGATCGCCCGCGGCCGGCTCGATGCGTTCTTCGCGAGAGGGGGTGGCTACATCGGGACGAGCGTGAGCGGGACGAACTTCACGTTCCTGACCAACGCCGGGCTGCTCGCGAGCCCGCTGTCGCAGGGCTCGGACAGCGGCGCGGACGGCGGCATCGCGATCTGGGCGAACGGCGGCGGCCCGCTCACGGCCGGGTACCCCGCCCAGGACTACCTGTTCCTGGACAACAACATCACGTACTTCTCGGCCACACCGAACGACGCGGTGATCGACGGACGCTACCTGCCGAGCGTGGACGACCTGTTCGTCGCGGGGCTGTGGCGGAACCGCAGCCCCGCCGTCGCCGAGGCGCCGATGGCCGTCCACGGGACGACCACCGCCGACAGCCGGTACGCGGCCCTGGCCTCCAACCCATTCTCGCGGATGGACGCGGAGCGGGAGTGGCTCTGGGTCGGGCAAGCCGCGCTCTGGTCCAACCTGACCGACGAGGCGTAGGGAGGAGCGTCTCGCGTACGCGCGAGGGAGCGGGCGCCACGCCCGCTCCCTCCGCCGCGTCACGGCACGATCGCGGTGCCCTCGCGCCGGGAAAGGTGAGGGCCGGGAGGCGGTGGGGGACTGACCCTCCCGGCCCTCGGTGTCGGGGTGCGATGGACTCTCCCGACATCTCCCTCGGGGGCTCGCCACCCCCGACTCCTCCTCACCGGGACCAGGTCCGGTCCCCGATCCTGCCGTCAGATGAACAGCGTGACGGCGTCCTGCGCCTCCAGCAGCATCGCGGCGGCGCCGGCGGGTTCTCCCACGCCGTCGATCATGTCCTCCCGCTTGAGCCCGAGGAGATCCATGGTCATCTGGCAGGGCACGAGCTTCACGCCGAGGTCGACCGCCATGTTCAGCAGGTCTCCGGGGCTCGCGACGTTGTGCTCCTTCGCGAGCTTCTTCATCATCGCCGGCCCCGCGCCCACGAAGTTCATCTTGCCGAGCTTGAGGTGCTCCATGCCCGGCCGGTCCATCATCGCGACCATCTTCTGCATCCAGTTGTCGCCGGTGATGTGCCGATCGTCCTTCACCAAGGAGAACAGGCCCCAGAACGTGAAGAAGATCGTCGTCTCCATCCCCATGGCGGCCCCCGAGGTGGCCAGGATCATCTGCGGCCAGACCTTGTCGAGCTCGCCGCTCCAGGCGATGATCACCAGCTTCCGGTGCTTCGGGTGCTCCTCGTGCTCGTGCGTCGGGACCTCGAGCGTCGCGCCTTCCACGCCCATCTCCGCCACCTCATCTCCTCCGGATCACGAACCGGAACACGCCGCCCTCGTCGCTCTGTTCGACGAGCTCGTGACCGGTCGACTTGCACCACGCGTTGAAGTCCGCGACCGAGCCGGGATCCGTCGCGAGCGCCTCGACGAGCTCGCCGGTGTCGACCTCCTTCATGGCCTGTGCGGTCTTCACGATCGGGAGCGGGCAGGACAGGCCCTTCAGGTCGAGGGTTTTCGCGATCTGCATGCTCATGATTCACTCCTTCCGGTCGGGATCGGGAGCGGCAGCGTGTCCGGGAGCCGACCCTGCGGGACCGTGTGCCAGTACAGACGGTTGAACATCCACTTCGCCGCGTGCCACAGACGGCTCGGCTGTGGCGGAGCGGGAGGGTGCTCGTAGTCGAACCGGAGGACCGTGGATCTGCCGTTCCCCGTCTCGAGGAAGCACATCACCTTGCCCCCGTAGTTGTCCTTCGGCGCCGAGCCCTTGACGAGCGAGGCGATCCGGCTGGCCACCACGGGCGCCTCGAAGTGCGCGGTGGACCCGCTCTTGCTGATCGGCAGGTTCGTGGCGTCGCCGAGCGCGAACACGCGCCCGTCGTCGCCGACCTGCAACGTGTGTTTGTCGGCCGGGAGCCATCCCGACGCATCCCCGAGGCTGGAGTCGTCGATGACCTGCTGTCCGCGGTGCGGTGGGACGAGAACGAGCAGGTCGTACTCGACCTTCTCGCCCTCGAGCGAGGAGACGGTCCCCGCCGACGGGTCCACTTCCTCGACGTTGAAGAAGGTCGTCAGCTCGATGCCCCGTTGCTCCATGATCGGCTGGATGACCTTCGATGCGGATTCGATCGTGAACGCCCTGTTCAGCGGTGACAGCAGGGTGATCTGGCTGCGGTCGCGGATGCCGCGCCGCCGCAGGTACTCCTCGACCATGAAGACGAACTCGACGGGTGCGGGGGGGCACTTGTACGGGATCCCGGCGACCCCGACCCGGATCCGCCCTCCCGTGAACCGGCGCAGGGCCTCGCGCAGACGCTGCGCACCCTCGAGCGAGTAGAACTCGTACGAGCCCTCGAGGAGCCCGGGGATACGGTCGGGCATCAAACGGGCGCCGGTGGCGAGCACGACGTAGTCGAAGTCCAGTGAACCGCCCCGCTCCAGGTGCACGCTGCCCGCCTCGGTATCGACCTTCGTCGCGCGCTCGACCACCAGCCGGACGTCCCGCCGGAGCAGCGAACGCTCGTCGCGCACCAGCCATCGCCCGTTCGCCTGACCGAGCGCCACATACAGATAGCCCGGCTGGTAGTGGTGCATGCCGGTCGGATCCACGACCGACACCTCCCCGTCACGCCCGAGCTCCTCGGCGAGGAGGTTCGCGGTCAGCGTTCCTCCCACGCCACCGCCCAGGACGAGGACCTTGGCCGGCACCGCGGGTCACCGGGTCTTGCGGACGATGAAACGCATGAAGCCGTCGTCGGGAACGGTCTCGACCAGCTCGTGTCCGGACTTCTCGAGCCAGGCTGGGATGTCGGTCTTCGAACCCTCGTCGCTCGAGAGCACCTCGATCACGTCGCCCAGCTCGCCTTCGCGGATCGCACCGATGAGGCTCATCAGCGGACCCGGGCAGGGCATGCCTCGGGCGTCGATCGAACGGTCGATGTTGACGGTCGTCATCGTTCCCCCACCTCCTAGATGAACGTCACCGGGCCGTCGGCCTCCATGAAGAAGGATGCGACCCCGTGTTGGTCGTCCACGAGCGGATCGAGATCGTCGACGGTCAGTCCGAACATCTCCATCGAGAGCGAGCACGCGTGGATGCCCACGGCGCCGATGTCCTTGGCCTGGCGGAAGATCTCGCTCCAGTGCTGACCCCCGTGCCGTTGGAAGGCCTCGGCGCCCTCGTCGCCGGCCTCCGGTGCGACACCGTGGTCCTTCAGCACCCGGTCGGCCCGGAACGCGTCCAACGCCCAGTACTGCAGGAAGATGTTCACCTTCCTGCCCATCGCGGCCGCCCCGGCTGTGAGCACTGCAGCAGCGTTCAGCTTGTCGTCGGTGCCCGAGAACAGCACCAGCGAAAACGTCGAGTCGTCCATCTCGCACCCCTCGGTTCCGTCCGCACCCTAGGGTGCCAACGGGGGCGGGAGCGGCAAGGGGTCCTCTCTCCCGTCCCGGGCGGGACTTCTGGCCGTCGGATGACGGCGGGACCGATCGTTCCCGGTTGCCGCAACAGGACACAGCGGGTACGGTGGCGCGGATCTCCCCCCTGCCATCGTGTCCGACGTGACCAGCGACGACGACGCCCCCGAGCCCAACCCACGAAGGGCTGACCCGCGCCTCCCCACCGTGAGCGCGGAGCCGCCCCCGATGGCCGGCGCAGGCGATCTGGCCCTCACCGATGTCGAGGAACGCGCAGACACGGGGGTTGCACCCCGGAGCTGGACCCGGATCTCCGCCAAGGTCGCGAGCGGAGCCGCCGCGCTGTTCCTGTTCGTCCTCGCGCTGCAGCTGATGAAGAACGGCGCGGGAGAGCTCGCTCCCTCGATCCGCCAGAGCGCCTTGTTCGAGAACGGTGCCTCGACGCTCGGCGCCGGGTGGCTCGGCGCCTACCTCGTCCTCTCGGGCTCGCCGATCGCGGCGGTCTCGCTCGGCCTGTTCTCGGGGGGCGCGATCACGAAGCTCCAGACCCTCACGATGCTCTCGGGATCGCGGCTCGGAGCCTCGTTCATCGTGCTCCTCGTCGGATTCCTGTACGCGGTCCGCAACCGCGGGGCCAACCGGCAGGAATCGGTCGGCATGGGCATCCTGGCGTTGACCCTGACGGCGCTCGCCTATCTGCCCGGGATGACGCTCGGCTACTGGCTGCTCCGTTCGGGCCTGCTCGACGGGATCCGGTGGCGGACCTCGGGCGACGTCACCAGCGTCGTCGACTTCGTCTGGGGACCGATCCTCAACCTCGCCACGGACCACCTGCCAGGCCTGCTCCTGCTCCCCCTCGGACTCGGCGTCATCCTCGTCTCCTTCAAGCTCCTCGACCGCGTGCTGCCGCAGGTGAGCAGTAACAGGGTGTCCGGTGAACGGGCCCAGTGGCTGAAGCGCCCCTGGCCGATGTTCTTCATCGGGTGCGCGGTCGCGACGCTGACGCTCTCGGTGTCGGTCGCGCTCACCGTCCTCGTACCGCTCGCGAGCCGCGGGTACGTGAAGCGCGAGGAGTCGATCCCCTACATCATGGGCGCGAACATCACCACGCTGGCCGACACCCTCGTCGCGGCCATGTTGCTCCGGAACGCGGTCGCCGTCCAGATCGTGCTCGCCGAGGCGATCGGCGTCTTCCTCGTGTCGATGGTCTATCTCGCGCTCGTGTACGGGCCCATCAAGCGCGGCATCATCGGCTTGAACGACTGGCTCATCGCCTCCAACCGTCGACTCTGGATGTTCGTCCTCGGGCTGTTCGTGCTCCCCCTGATCCTGTTCACCTCGGGGCTCTGGCTGGCTCCGTTCACGGGGTGAGCGCCCCCGCGCTCGAGCTCGAGCTCGAGCTCGCGCGATGATCGACCTCGTCATCGCGAACGCGAGGATCGTGGACGGTACCGGAGCGCCGTCCGTCGAGGGAGCCGTCGCCGTCGAGGGCGACCGCATCCGGCGGGTGGTGCCTCAGGGCGAGCCGGCGCCCCAGGCCCGCCGACACGTGGACGCCCGCGGTCACGCGCTCGCGCCCGGCTTCGTGGACGTCCACGAGCACTCGGATCTCAGCCCGTTCGTCGAGCCCGCCATGGAGAGCATGCTTCGCCAGGGCGTCACCTCGATCGTGGTCGGCAACTGCGGGGCCTCCGCGTACCCGGTCGAGGGTGCGCCGGAGCTGGCCGCGCTCGTCGGCGCCGACCCCGCCGACCTCCAGCTCGACTGGCGAGCGTTCGGGACATACCTCGACCTGGTCGGAGCCGAACGTCCGGCCGTGAACATCGCCGCGCTCGTCGGGCACGGCGCCCTGCGCCTGGCGGCGCTCGGCGCGGACCAGCGACGCCCTCCGTCTCGGGACGAGATGAGACGGATGCGGCTCTCGCTGGCCTCCGCGCTCGACGAGGGGGCCGCCGGCCTGTCCACGGGCCTGATCTACTCGCCCGGCCTGCACGCCGCGACCGACGAGATCGTGGAGCTCGCCGCCGCGCTCGCCGACCACGGGGGCGTCTACGCCAGCCACGTGCGCGGCGAGGGCGGGCGCGTGTTCGACGCCGTGGCCGAGTGCATCCTGATCGGCCGCCGCGCCGGCGTTCCCTCGCACGTCAGCCATCTGAAGGTCGAGGGCCCGGCGATGTGGGGGAGGTCCGAGGAGCTCCTCGCGCTCGTCGACACCGAGCGGGCGAGCGGCGCGGACGTCACGGTGGATCAGTACCCATACACGGCGTGGGAGACCGAGCTCGCCTCCGCCCTCCCTCCGTGGGTCACGCCCGAGGAGCTGCCCCAGCTCCTCGCCGACCCGCCCGAGCGCGAGCGCCTGCGCGCCTCGATCTCCGAGGGAGAGCCGGGTTGGGAGACCCTCGGGCTCACGGTCGGGTGGGATCGAGTGGTCCTCGGCAGCTTCACGCCCGATCCCACGCTGACGGGCCGGAGCATCGAGGCGATCGCGCGCGACCTGGGCGTCGATCCGTGGGAGACCGTCGCGCGGCTGCTGGTCCGAGACCGATACGCGGGCGTCGTCGGGCACGGGATGCACGAGGACGACGTCCGCACGATCGTGTCGCGAGAGGACGCCTTCGTCGCGAGCGACGGCGTCGCGATCTCGCCCCACGG
Organism: Actinomycetota bacterium; assembly: GCA_035718185.1. Lineage (GTDB taxonomy): Bacteria > Actinomycetota > UBA4738 > UBA4738 > HRBIN12 > HRBIN12. Next base: position 20,324 of record DASTHN010000205.1, on the reverse strand, counting down.
GCCGCTCGGGACGTTCGCGGTGCACCCGCGCTACTACGGAACGTTCGTCCGCGTGCTCGGGCGCTACGTCCGCGAGGAGCGGCTCCTCTCGCTCGAGACCGCGGTGCGGAAGATGACCTCCTTGCCCGCCGACCGGTTCGGCCTCGCCGGACGCGGTCGGATCGCCGCGGGGGCCGCCGCGGACCTCGTGGTGTTCGATCCCGTCACGGTTCAAGATCGCGCCACGTTCGAGGCTCCCCACGCGTTCGCCGAGGGTGTCGACCTCGTGGTCGTGAACGGGCGGATCGCGTGGGACGGGACCCCCGGCGAGCGCGCCGGCCGCGCCCTTCGTCGCGGCGAACGCTAGTCAGGATCATCCGCAGTCGGCCCTGCCGCTGTCGGGCCGGACCATGCACTCTGAGACGTCCACCGCCTCGAACGCCGATGCCGGCACCGTCTTCAGCTGGTCGAGCAGCCGATTGCGCCAGTGACGGTCGCGCGTGCCTGGAAGTACCAGTCCGAACCGTTGTCGGCGAGGATCAGGCCGTAGCGCTGCATCGCCAGCAGGATCGTCCTGGCCTTCGGCGAGAACCCGGACAGGTCGAAGTCCGACCGCAGCCGGAACCGAGCGCCCATCGGCGGACACTCCGGGTCGTCCACGCCGGCCTGATGCCGGGCCGGCCACAGGTACGCCTGGGTGGTGCACCCGACCGTGAACCTGATCGCGTGCCGGATGCTGCCGGCCTTCACCTCGTCCCACCGGACCAGACCGGGGAGGATCGGCAGGCCGGCGGCGTCCGCGGAGGTCCATCCGTCGGGCCGCAGGCGGTTCGAGTCCAGGTCCCAGATCGCGCCGCTGCCGGCCGTCGGGCTGCCGCCGTTCCACTCGGCCGCGAAGAGCTCGTACAGCGTGCACGATCCCTTCCGGACCATCAGGACGTGCCGGTCCCAGCCGCCCTCGACGGGCGTGTGTCCGTCGAACGGGTACGGGCCCGGGTCGCTCTGACCCGCGTAGACGAAGTCGATCTCGACCCTCGCGTGACGGCGTCCCACGACCTCGAAGGGCATGCCGTAGCGCGGCGGCCCGAAGTCCGGATGCAGGTCGGTCGACGACGCGTTCGACGACGCGAGCCACGTGTCCGACATGTCGTGGACGGGGAGCGTGTCGACGCGCGTGTTCCAGATGTCGTTCTTCGGGAACAGGCGGCAGCCGCTCCCCGGCACCGCCCGGGCGGGGGCGGGGGTAGCTCGCTCGTCGGTCCGCGCGAGCGCCGGAGCGCTCGGCGGGGTGAGCGCCGCGCCGGCGACCGCGAGCACGATGGTGGCGCGGACGAGCCTCATACCGCAGGGTATCGGCCGGTCCCCCGTGGGAGCTTGAAGCCGGGCGTCAGCGCGGCGTGTCCTCGCTCGGCTCGAACGGCGCGCCGTGTCCGGGCACGACCCTCACCAAGCCGGGGAGCGCGAGCACTCGCCCCCGCTGCTCGTGGAGCAGTGCCGGGTCCGGCGCGTACGGATCCTCGACCGGGTGCGTCGCCGTCCACCACAGGTGCGTCGCGACGACCAGCCCGTCGTCCGTGTCCACGAGCGTCGAGATGTCCTGCGGCGAGTGTCCCGGCGTCTCGATCAGCCGGATCGCAGGCGACAGCTCGAACCCTTCGGCGGGACGCGAGATCCACAGGTCGTCCCGGTACCACGCCCAGTGGTCGTGCAGCCGCGCCCTCGGGAACAGCGCGACGTTGAGCGTGTGGTCCGGGTGATGATGCGAGATCACGACGTCGGTGACGTCCTCGGGCGCGACGCCGAGCTCGGAGAGCGGGGCCAGGATCGTGTCGCGGGCCCGGACCAGGCCCGGGTCGATCACGACGAGCGTGTCGCCATCGCGCGCGAAGCTCACGGTCGAGCCGACGCGATCGTCGTCATCCGACAGGTATCCCTCGCTGAGGACGTGGAACTCGGCCATCCCTCCTCCTCTCCGTGCCTCGGCCGGACGCCTCGTCTGGCGTGCCGTGCCAGAATCCAGCCTATGAGCCGCAAGGGTGTCGCGCGCCGCGTGGCGCGCACCGCCGCGGTGGCGGTCCTCCTCTCCGGATCGACCCTGTTCGCCACGGCTCGAGCGCAGAGCTCGAGCGAGCCGCTGCGCCCCGAGCCGGTCGAGCTCGGGGTGTCGACGTTCAACATCGAGTACGGCGGCGCGCACGTGTCGTTCGACAAGATCGTCCAGGCGATCCGCCGTGGCGGCGCGGACGTGGTCGGCATCGAGGAGGGACAGGGCCACATCCCTCGGCTGGCCCGCGCCCTCGGGTGGCCGTTCTTCAGCACCAGGCTGCAGATCGTCTCGAGGCTGCCGCTGATCGACCCGCCCGACGCGAACGGCCGGTACGTCTTCGTGGAGACGTCGCCGGGCAGGGTCGTGGCGATCGAGAACGTGCATCTGCCCTCGAGCCCGTACGGACCGGGGATGGCCAGGCGCGGCAGCAGCCGTGCCGAAATCGTGGACGTCGAGCGCCGGGTGCGCCTCCCGGAGATCCGGCCGTTCCTGCGTGCGGGAAGGGCCCTCGTCGAGCAAGGGATCCCCGTGTTCTTGGTCGGAGACTTCAACTCGCCGTCGTGGCGTGACTGGGCACCCGAGATGGTCGGGGCTCGCCCGCAGATCCGCTTCCCGCTGCGATGGCCGGTGAGCGTCGCCGTGGAGCGCAGCGGCTTCGTCGACTCGTACCGCGACATCTACCCGGACCCCGCACGCGATCCCGGCCTCACGTGGTGGGCGGACCGACCCGACGTTCCGGGGTGGGATCCGTGGAAGGGCGCGCCACAGGACCGGATCGACCTGGTGTACGCGGCCGGCAGGGCGGAGGCGACCGACAGCATCATCGTCGGCGAGCGTGGGGTGCCGTGGGTGGACCGGTCGGTGCGGCCCTGGCCGACGGACCATCGCGGCGTCGTGTCCACGTTCAGCGTGCGGCCTGGACGCACGCCGACGCTCGTCGCGGTCGAGCGACGGCTCTCGGACGTCGGTCGGGACGTGCTCGTGCGCTTCCATGCGTCGCAGGCGCCGGCGGGCGCGGTCGCGGTCGTGCCGGCGGGGGGCGATCCGATCGCCGATCAGGTGGCCGTGCTGACGACGGGCGGAGCGGCCGACGGCACGCTGGCCTTCGTCACGGATGGCTGGACGCCCGGCTCGTACGAGGCGGTCCTGCTCGACGGCAACGCGGAGCTCTCCCGGATAGCTTTCTGGCTCCAGGAGCCGGGCGGTGACCCGTCGCTCGAGACCTCGGCGCCGACGTACGCCGAGGGCGAGCCGATCGGCGTGACCTGGCGATCCGCGCCGGGACAGCGATGGGACTGGATCGGCGTCTACAAGCGCGGGCGCGACCCGCGGGTCGCCTGGTACCTGCTCTGGCTCTACACCGGTGCCACGGTCGAGGGACAGGCGACGCTCGACGCCTCCTCGTACGGGCCATGGCCCCTGGAGGCCGGCCGGTACAGCGTGTACCTGCTCGCCGACGACGGCTACAAGCTGCTGGCGCGTGCCGACTTCGAGGTGGTCGCTCCCTGACGGAGCGCGGGGTCGCCGTCCTCGAGCACTAGCGTCCGCCTCTGCAGCCGAGCTGGACCTGCGCCGTGGTCGAGACGAGCTCGAGGGCCTCGGCCCACCCCTGCACCTCGAAGTCGGACGGGTACTCTGCGTCGGCGTCGAGGATCGCGCGCCGGAGCCGTCCGACGACGTCCTTCAGGTCGTCGAGCCGAGGGTCCGTGAGGTGCGCCTCGAGCTCCTCGGCCTGCTCGACGAGCCCTCGTGGCGGCCGCGTTCCCCTCAGGACCGCTCGACGCAGGTCCTCGACGTCCGAGACGTTCTTGCAGAACGACCACCGCTCGGGTGAGTGCGAGGAAGTTGGCACGGCGGTCGGCGTTGAGGTCCCGGCCGTCGCGGACGGCGAGGATGGAGGTGCCGTCGACGACGCGGTCGGCGTTGGGATGGCCGGGGAGGGCGACGGCCTCGTCGGCACCGGCCGGGCCTCGTTCACCGGGTCGTCGAACCACAGGGCGTCTGCGATCAGGACGACGCCCACGACGAAGAGGACGGGGAGCACCCACAGCCACCTCCCCGAAGCCCTCACGTCGCCTCACCCACGTACGGGCGGTGAGTCCCCATCTCACATTCCTTCGGTTCGGGGCGAGGCGCACCTGAGGCACAGCTGCTTCACGGCAACGAGGATGCGTGTGATCGGACCTGCGGCGATGCCTCGAGCCGGCGGTCGGATTCGAACCGACGACCTGCTGTTTACAGGACAGCTGCTCTGCCACTGAGCTACGCCGGCGCACGCCGAGTCTACGCCCGGCTCGGCCTCCGGGACGGCACCACGTACGCGTAGAGGACGGCCGCGAGCGCCGCCGAGGCGTTCAGCGAAGACACGCGGCCGACCATCGGGAGGGCGACCAGCGCGTCGCAGCGCTCGCGGACCAGCCGGGACAGCCCACCGCCCTCACCGCCGAGCACGAGGGCGATCCGGCCCGACGGGCAGGGCTCGTCGTAGACGCTCGACGGCGCGGCGCCGTCGAGGCCGACGACGAAGAAGCCCGCCTCCTGCAGGCGGCCGAGCGCCCTCGTCACGTTCGCGACCCGCGCGTGGGGCAGGTGCAGCAGCGCCCCCGCCGAGGCTCGCACGGCGGCGGCGCTCACCGGCGCCGAGCGCCGCACGCGCGTCACGAGCATCGGCGCGCCTGCGGCCTCTGCCGAGCGCGCCGCTGCGCCGAGGTTCTGCGGATCGGTCACACCGTCCAGGACGACGACGATCGGATCCTCCTCGAACGCCCAATCCGACAGGTCGCGCTCGGTGAGCTCTCGGGGCGTCTCGGCCCTGGCGACGACGCCCTGGTGATCGGGCGCGAGGCGATCGAGATCGTCTCGGGGAGCGGACCGCACGGGGACGCCGGCCTCGCGCGCGGCCTCGAGGAGGTCCCGAAGTCCGGGAGTGTGGCGCGAGCCCGAGGCGACGAGCACCTCCGACGCCCGCCCGGAGCGCACGGCCTCCAGCGCCGCACGGCGGCCGGCGACGACGTCTCCCCGGCTCACGACCCGGACACGACCGCGAGGGCGATGCACGCCGCCCCATCCCCGGTGAGGCCGAGCCCCTCCGGGCGGGTCGCCTTCACCGACATCCGTTCGGGCGCCACGCCGAGGGCCGCGGCCAGGTGCCGACGGATCTCGTCCCGCCGGGGGCCGATCGCCGGGCGCTCGGCGACGATCGTCACGTCGGCCGAGACCGGGGCCAGCCCCTGCACGCGCACCTTCGCCACCGTGCGGGACAGGAGCTCGATACCGGGGATGCCCTCCATCCTCGGGTCGTCCTCGGGGAAGTGCTCCCCCACGTCGCCGAGCCCCGCCGCGCCGAGGAGCGCGTCGGCGAGCGCGTGACACACGACGTCCCCGTCCGAGTGGCCCTCGAGGCCATTCACGTCCTCCTCGAACCGCGCGCCGCCGAGGAACAGCAGCCTGGGCTCGCTCGCGCGGGGGTGCACGTCGAACCCGAGCCCGACCCTAGGCTCACCCACGGACGGCCTCCTCGAGCAGCCGCTCCGCGCGCGAGAGGTCCTCGGCCGTCGTGATCTTGAACGCGTGTGGCTCGCCAGGCACGGTCCCGACCCGGTACCCGGCCCACTCGAGCGCCGCGGCGTCGTCCGTGAACTCCACCTCCGCGTCCTCGGATCGCGCGTGCGCGTCGCGGAGCGCGGCGGCGCGGAACGCCTGGGGCGTCTGCACGAGCGCCAGGTCCTCGCGCGGCTCGGTCGCGACGACGGCTCCCTCGCGGACCCGCTTCACCGTATCTGGGACGGGCACCACGGGAACCACACCGTCCCACCGCGCCAGGCCTTCGATCACGGCGGCGAACAGCTCCGGGCTCGCGAGCGCTCGAGCGGCGTCGTGACAGAGGATGACCTCGACCTCGGGCGGGATGACCGCGAGCGCCGCGCGCACGGAGGCGTGGCGCGTCGGCCCTCCGGTCACCACGGCGTGGCCGCCGAGCGGCTCCACGATCGAGTGCGCCAGATCCTCCGAGCCGGCCGGCGCGGTCACGGCGACGCTCCCGATCCCCCGACAGGCGAGCGCGGCCGCCACCGCCCGCGCGAGGAGCGGCCGGCCGCCGAGCGGCACGAACGCCTTCGGCGTCGGCAGCCCCAGCCGGTCGCCGGAGCCGGCTGCGAGCACGATCGCGATGGCCTCCCGCACGGTGGCAGCGTACTTGCTCGGGGCTGGCCGGGCGGACCCGTGGGGATCAGCGCAGGACCGCGAACACCATCCGGCCGGTGGCCGTCTGGATCACGTTGCGGACCTGGATCGGGACCTCGGCGCCGATGTGCTCGCCGGCGCGCTCCACGACGACCATCGTGCCGTCCTCGAGGTACCCGACCGCCTGGCCGTGCTCGCGTCCGTCCCTCACCAGCTCGACCACCAGCTCGTCGCCGACCCCGACCGGCGTCCGGAACGCGGCGGCCAGGCGGTTGAGGTTCGGCACCGGCACCGAGAGCGCCTGCGCCACCTTCGACAGGTTGTGGTCCGCGGTCAGGAGCGACGCGCCGCGGTCGCGCGCGAGTCGCACCAGCGCGGCGTCCACGTCGAACACGCCGTCCTCCTCGACCAGGTGCACGTCGACCGTCTTCGCGCGCTGCAGCTCGGCCACTGCGTCCAGCCCGCGGCGACCGCGGCCGCGGCGTTTGGGATCCGAGGAGTCGGCGATCGCCTGGAGCTCCCGGAGGACCGCGCTGTGGATCAGGAGGTCACCGGTCCAGAACCCGGTGGTGATTAGGTCGACGATCCGGCCGTCGATCAGGGCGCTGGTGTCGACGACCGTGACCTCACCTCGGTGGACGCCGGCCGCCCTCGGCTTCAGGCCGATCAGGTCGAACAGCTCCCCGTGCTTCGACCGCCCGATCCGGTAGCCGACGTACGCGAGCGTCACGTACATGAACGCCACGCTCGTCCACGCCGCGAGCGGAGGCAGGCGGAAGACCGGGACGGAGATGAGCGCGGCGAGGCCCAGGCCGACGAGCAGGCCGGCCGCTCCCGCCACGATCTCGGCCGCCGGCACGCGCCGCAGCTGCTGCTCGGCGGAGGTCACGGCCGAGACGGTCTGACGACCGAGTACCCCGCCGAGGACGAAGCCGGTGGAGATGCCGAGCACGACGCCAACCAGCGTCCGCGAGGGGCTGCTTGCGCCGAGCCGCGTGGCGATCGTGTAGCCGGCGGCGGCGAAGAGCAGGACGAAGATCAGACGGACGAACTCGACGAGCCGCGCGCCGGGCGGTCGGGTGCGTCCGTCCTGGGACTGGGAAGGCGCGCCTCCCGTCCCCGGATCGCTTCCGGGATCTGGCATGTCTGATACATGCCTCGACGTGCGGGAGGCCGGACTTGACAGCGGGGGGTTCGAGGCTCGGAGGACGGGCTCAGGCGCCCTGCAGCACCCGAGCGCCGTGAGACTCGTCCAGCACCTTGTCGATCATCGCCTCGGCCTTCTCCTCGGTGCCTCCGGTCGCGTACGTGAGCTCGGAGACGAGGATCTGGCGGGCCTTCTGGATCATGCGCTTCTCACCGGCCGAGAGGCCGCGCTCGCGCTCGCGGATCGACAGGTTCCGGACCACCTCTGCCACCTGGTAGATGTCGCCCGAGCGCAGCTTCTCGATGTTGTTCTTGAAGCGGCGGCTCCAGTTGGCGGCCATCTTGGACTCGTCCTCGCGAAGGACGTTGAGGACCTTCTTGACCTCATTCTTGCTCACGACCTGACGGAGCCCGACCTCCTCGGTGCTCTCCACCGGGATCATGAGGGTCAGATCCCCGTAGGAGACCCGCAGCTTGAAGTACTTGCGCTTCTCACCCAGGAACTCTCGCTCGCAGAGCTCCTCGATCACTGCGGCGCCGTGCTCAGGATGTACGACCGTGTCGCCCTTGCGGAACACGAGACCCCCTCGGGATGCATCGGGTAGGCAGAAGTTGAACCACCAGACAGGGTAACACGGGGCCTCCTCCGCCCGCAAACCGAAACCGCTGGTCAGAGGCCCATTTCAGCGTTCTACGCCGGCGGTCCGACCTAGGTCGGAGGGCCCCCGTCACGTCGAGATGCCCAGGTCAGCGCGTCGCGGACGTGGCGGACCGGCCGGATCCGAACGCCATCCGCGTTCACGCCGGAGGGACCGAAGACCGTCCCGATCCCGGCCGCACGCGCGGCGGCCAGCCGCTGCCCCATGGCCGGAGCGGCCCGGACGAGACCCGTCAGTCCGACCTCGCCGACGAACGCGGTCCCCGCGGGCGGCGCGACCCCGGTGGCCGCCGAGGCCAGGGCGGCCGCAACGGCCAGGTCGCAGGCGGGATCGTCCACGCGGACCCCGCCCGAGGACGCGCCGAAGAGGTCCGAGCGCCCCAGGCGGATCCCCGCCCGATCCAGCACGGCGGCGACCAGCTGGAACCGGCGGCCGTCGAGCCCCGTGACCTGCCGGCGGGCGGGGCCATCGGTCGGGGCGACGAGCGCCTGGATCTCGACCGCGAGGGCCCGGCGCCCCGCCTGCGGGAGCGCCGTGGCCGCCCCGGGCTCGCCCGCACCCGAGACCAAGAGCGTGGTGGGGTCGATCTCCGCGAGGCCGGCGCCGGACATCTCGAACCAGGCCACCTCGCCCTCCGCTCCGAACCGGTTCTTCCCCCCCGTGAGCATCCGCAGCCCCGAGCGCGGGTCCCCGTCGAACGTGAGCACCACATCGACGGCGTGCTCGAGCGTCCGCGGCCCGGCGAGATCGCCGTCCTTCGTCACATGCCCGGTGAGCAGGACCGCGATCCCCTTCGCCTTGGCGAGTCCGACGAGCGCGTCCGCGCACGAGCGCACCTGGGCGGGACCCCCCGGCACCTGACCGGCATCGGGATCGCGCAGGGCCTGGATCGAGTCGACGGCGAGCAGGAACGGCCCCGTCGAGCCGGCGGCGTGGACCACCGTCCCGAGCTCGCGGCCGGAGACGAATACGACCGAGTCCCCGGGCACCCCCAGCCGGCGTGCGCGCGCCGCCACCTGCGCTCGGGACTCTTCGCCCGAGGCGAGCAGGCAGGAGAGCCCGGCAGCCGACAGGTTCGCCACCAACTGGAGGAGAAGGGTCGACTTGCCGATGCCGGGCTCGCCGGCCAGGAGGGTGACGGACGCGGGGACGAGCCCGCCGCCGAGCACGCGGTCGACGCCGGCGAACCCGGTCGGGACCCGCCGCTCGACCGAGCCGTCGTGCTCGAGCGTCTGGAGGTCGACCCGCGCGTCGCCCGTGCCGCCAGAGCGCTCCTGGATCGTCCCCCAGGCCCCGCACCCGGGGCAGCGTCCCGCCCACTGGGCGAGCTGCTGACCGCACGACGTGCACGCGAGGAACGTCCGTACCTTGCCCACCGCGCGACCGTAGCAGCCGGGTCCGACATCCCACGGGACCCGTGATTACCGAAGATGACGTAATCTGATCGGGTGAAGTCCGAGGTCTACCGGACCAAACAGGGCAAGACGCTGCGCATCTCCGTCGCAGAGGACGGAGCCATCCGCGTCGAGATCCTCGAGGATGGCGCCTGGGTCGCCGGGAACGTCCGGATGGCCGGGCTGCGCCTTTCCCCGACCACGCGGAAGCTGTCGGCTCGTGAGGTCCTGGCACTTCCTGCCTGAGAACCGGTACACTCCGTCCGACGTTTCCGACGTCCGAGCGAGCGAGGGAGGAGGGATGCACGATGGCCGAAGTCTCCGCCGCCACGCCGCATCCCTCGGAGCGCCACTAGCGCGACCCTGACCCGTCGCCGCCGCTGAGCCGCCCCGCGGGGCGGCGTTTTCCGTTTCCGGGGTCTTCCCCGACCACCCGAGAGGGGGTACACGAGATGACTGCGCTTGCCTGCACGGCTCACGCCACGACCATCCACCGACACGGAAGGACAGGACGTTGCACGACGACACCAACGCATCGACGATCGAGCACTTCCTCGACGAGGGGCTCGTCACGAAGGTCCTGCGTCCGATCAAGAGTGGGAAGGAGGCCTCGGTGCACCTCTGCCGTGGCAACCGCTCGACCATCGGGCACGACCTCGTCGCGCTGAAGGTCTACCACCCGCTCGACCGGCGGGACTTCCGCGACGAGTCGATCTATCGAGACGGCGAGTGGATCAAGGAGCGCCGCATCCGCGCGGCGCTCGCGAAGAAGACGAGGTTCGGGCGCGAGGTCCAGGGAGGGATCTGGGTCCATCGTGAGTGGGAGACGTTGCGGACCCTTTCGGCGGCCGGCGCGGCGGTGCCGGAACCGATCGCGTGGACCGGGGATGCCATCCTGATGTCCTACATCGGCGACGAAGAGACAGCGGCGCCGCAGCTCCACCGGTACCGCCCGGACCCGGACGAGGCCCAGAGCCTGCTCGACCAGCTCATGGCGCAGGTCGAGCGCTTCCTGTACGGCAACGTGATCCACGGCGACCTCTCGCCGTTCAACGTGCTCGTCTGGGAGGGCCGGGTCACGGTGATCGACCTCCCCCAGGCCGTCGACCCGCGGAAGAACCGCCACGCGGAGCACCTGCTCGAGCGCGACGTCCGTCGGATCTGCGACCACTTCGCCCGGCTCGGCATCGACTCGGATCCCGGCGGCCTCACCCGGGACCTATGGACCGCCTGGACCTTCGCGGATCTCGTGCCCGAGGACCTCCGAACGGAGCTGATCGTGGACCCGTAGCGTCCGCCCTCAGGGTCCTCGGAACTCGAGCGCGTACGTCCACGTCCCGCTCTCGGCGCCGCGCTCGAATCGCAGGAGCCGGCCCACCTCGCCGCCCGGAAGGAGCACCGGCAGCCCCAGGTGCTCCTGTTCGGGCCACAGGTCCTGGCGTTCGCGAGCCTCCATCCGCAGCAAGGTCATCGGCGTCCCGCCATCGCCCTCGAGGGGGACGCACCACTCCGTCTGCTCGACGGGGACGAGCTGACGGAAGCGAACGTACCGTGGAGCGGCGTGCAGCAGGACGGACTCCTCCGGCCACTTCCACGCCTTCCCGTAGAAGCGCCATCGGTCGCCGTCCCTCGACGTCTCGACCGCCCATGCCTGTGGAGGCGCGTCCATTCCGCAGCAGGCTACACCCCGGATGCCGAACGACTGCCGGGTCTTCCCGTAACGGCGCGTCGGGTTCCGACCGGGCGTCCGGAGGCGTTCGGGCGTAGGCTCGACGTTTCCGTCATCGCTAGACGCGGAGCGACACTCGTGCATCCATGGTCCATGCGGGCAGAGGGTGAGGTCGTGTGGTTCCCCACCGAGCGCGTCGAGGCACGGGCCCGCTTCGACGAGTTCGTCGAGGACGAACACGAGCGCCTCTACAAGGCCCTGTACTTCGTGACCGGGAGCCGCGAGGAAGCCGAGGACCTGTCGCAGGACGCCTTCCTCAAGCTCTGGGAGCGATGGGACCGGATCGACACGATCGAGGACCCCACGGCCTACCTGTTCCGGGTGGCGCTCAACGGGTTCCGGATGCGGCGCCGCCGAGCGGCGATGGCGCTGCGGAAGGTTCCGCTCCTCCCGATCGCAGACGAAGGCGATGGGTTCGCCGAGGCGGAGATGCGCGCGGACGTGCGCAGGCTCCTGCTCGGCCTCACGTCGCGCCAACGGGCCGCCCTTCTGCTCGTGGACCTGCTCGGCTATCCGTCCGAGCAGGCGGCGCGCATCCTGCGCGTCCGGCCGTCGACGGTGCGGAACCTGGCGAGCCAGGGACGTAGGGCCCTTCGAGCGACGGAAGGAGCGCGGGATGCCTGACGTGCAGGAGGTGTTCCGCATGGCGACGCAGAAGATCCGCCCGGACGAGGGATACGTCGACCGTCAGCTTTCTCGCCAGCGAGCGAGCACCCGGAACCGCAAGCTCGGTGCCGTGGCGCTCGCCGCGGTCATCGGGTTCATCGGGTTCGTGGCAGTCGTTCGAGCGATGAACGAAGGGGCCGAGGAGCGGCCGGCGGATCGACCGACGGATGGGATCGTGAACCCCGGGGCCGATCCGATCCCTTCGCTGCCCGGCGGGGCCGTCGAGCCTGGACGCTACGTCTTTTCCTCGGGCGATCCGGCCCTCGACGCGACGTACGAGATCACGATCGACGTTCCGGACCGATATTCCAGCGTCGGCGAGGGCGCCGTCCTCAAGGAAGGGTTCGGCCAGACCTCCGTGAGCACGCTGGCGATCGGCGATGTCTACGTGGATCCCTGCCGGTGGCAGGAGGGGCGGTTGGTGAACAGGTCGGCGATCTCGTCGACCAACGGTATGGCCGCAGCGCTCGCGAGCCAGGAAGGGCTCCGCGTTTCCGCATCGACCGCCGCGACCGTCGACGGCTTCACGGGCACGTACCTCGAGCGTCGGGTGCCGAAGGGGACGGACGTCCGCGACTGTGACCTCGGCGAGTTCCACGTGTACCGATCCGGATGGGGTGACCGGTGGCTGACCGGTGGTGTTCAGCTTCAGCGGCTGTGGATCGTCGACGTCGACGGCGTCCCGCTCGTGATCGACGCCACGATCCAGCACCGGACGTCGCGGCGGATCCAGGCGGAGCTGGAGCAGATGGTCGCGTCGATCCAGATCGATCGGCGTTCGCAGCCCTGAGCGTGGAGGGTGCCTGCTCTGAGCACTCGCCGTAGGGTCTTCCTCGGCAGTGGCCGTGGCACCACTCGCCTCATCCGGCCACGTGGTCTGGACGGAGGACCGGTGGCAGACCACTTCGGCGGGGAACCGAACGGCCCGGCAGCCTCTCGGTTGCCGGGCCATCGGTCTTGCGGCCGCCCGGGCTCACCGACCCGAGCGGCACACCGTGACGGCTATCCCTCCTGTGAGCCGGCGAGCTCGACGGGCGGGGTCTCCGGCGACGTGGGAACCTCGAACACGATCTCGCCGTCGCGGGCGTCGACGATGATCGTCTGGCCGGCGCGGAACTCCTTCCACAGGAGCTTCTCGGCGAGCGGGTCCTCGACCAGGCGCTGGATCGTCCGCCGCAGCGGCCGGGCGCCGAGCGCGAGGTCGTAGCCCTTCTCGGCCAGCAGGGTCTTGGCCGCGTCGGTGAGTTCGATGTCGAGGTCCTTGGTCTTGAGCTGCTCGCGGACCCGCTTCATCATCAGGTCCACGATCTCCTTGACGTCGTTCGGAGTGAGCGAGCGGAAGACGATGACCTCGTCGATGCGGTTGAGGAACTCGGGCCGGAAGCTCTTCTTCAGCTCGTCGGTCACGCGATCCTTCATCTTCGAGTAGGTGAGCTCCTCGTTCGGCCGGGCCGCGAACCCGATCCCGGGCCCCTTCTGGATGTCCCGGGTGCCCAGGTTCGAGGTCATGATGATGATCGTGTTCTTGAAGTCCACCTGGTGGCCCTGCGAGTCGGTCAGGCGGCCGTCCTCGAGGATCTGCAGGAGCGTGTTGAACACGTCCGGGTGGGCCTTCTCGATCTCGTCGAACAGGATCACGCTGAAGGGCTTGCGGCGCACGGCCTCGGTCAGCTGTCCGCCCTCCTCGTACCCGACGTAGCCGGGCGGCGAGCCGATCAGCCGGCTGACCGTGTGCTTCTCCATGTACTCGGACATGTCGAGCTGGATCAGCGCGGCCTCGTCGCCGAACAGGAACTCGGCCAGCGCCTTCGAGAGCTCGGTCTTCCCCACGCCCGAGGGGCCGAGGAAGATGAACGAACCAGCGGGACGCCGAGGGTCCTTGAGGCCGGAGCGCGTCCGACGGATCGCCCGCGAGACCGCGGAGATGGCCTCGTTCTGCGTGACGATCCGCTTGTGGAGCTCGTCCTCCATGCGGAGCAGCTTCTCCGTCTCCTCCTCGGTGAGCTTGAAGACGGGGATGCCGGTCCAGATCGACAGGACCTCGGCGATCTCCTCCTCGTCGACCTCGGACAGGATGTCCATCTCGCCGGACTTCCACTCCTGCTCGCGGCGCTGGCGCTCCTCGATCAGCTGGCGCTCCTCGTCGCGGAGGGCGGCGGCCTTCTCGAAGTCCTGCGCGTCGATCGCCGACTCCTTCTTCAGACGGACGTCGGCGATCCTCTCGTCGACCTCGCGCACGTCCGGCGGGGCGGTCATCCGGCGGATCCGCATGCGGCTGCCGGCCTCGTCGATGAGGTCGATCGCCTTGTCGGGCAGGAACCGGTCGCTGATGTAGCGGTCGGCCAGGTTCGCGGCCGCGACCAGCGCGTCGTCGGTGAAGTTCACGCGGTGGTGCGCCTCGTACCGGTCGCGCAGTCCCTTCAGGATCTCGATCGTGTGGGCCACCGAGGGCTCCTCGACGCTGATCGGCTGGAACCGACGCTCGAGGGCCGCGTCCTTCTCGAGGTGCTTGCGGTACTCGTCGCGCGTGGTGGCGCCGATCGTCTGGAGCTCGCCCCGCGCGAGCATCGGCTTGAGGATGCTGGCGGCGTCGATCGCGCCCTCGGCGGCGCCGGCGCCGACGAGCGTGTGCAGCTCGTCGATGAACAGGACGATGTCGCCGCGGGTGCGGATCTCCTTGAGGACCTTCTTCAGGCGCTCCTCGAAGTCACCCCGGTACCGGGACCCGGCGACGAGCGCGCCGAGATCCAGCGTGTAGATCTGCTTGCCCTTCAGGGTCTCGGGCACCTCGCCCTTCACGATGTCCTGCGCGAGGCCCTCGACGATGGCGGTCTTGCCGACACCGGGCTCCCCGATCAGGACCGGGTTGTTCTTCGTCCTCCGAGACAGGACCTGCATGACACGCTCGATCTCCTTCTCGCGCCCGATCACGGGGTCGAGCTTCTGCTCGCGCGCGAGCTGGGTGAGGTTCCGCCCGAACTGGTCGAGCACCATCGAGCCCTGGCCGCCCTGCTGGCCTCCCTGCTCCGGCGAGGCGGGCTCGCCCTTGCCGCCCGTGTACCCCGAGAGCAGCTGGATCACCGTCTGACGGACCCGGTTCAGGTCGGCGCCGAGCTTCTGGAGGACCTGTGCCGCGACGCCCTCGCCCTCGCGGATGAGGCCGAGCAAGATGTGCTCGGTCCCGATGTAGTTGTGGCCGAGCTGGAGCGCCTCGCGGAGCGACAGCTCGAGGACCTTCTTCGCCCGGGGCGTGAACGGGATGTGCCCGGTCGGGGCCGCCTGGCCCTGGCCGATGATCTCCTCGACCTGCTGTCGCACGGCCTCCAGGGAGATGTTCATGGACTCGAGCGCCTTCGCCGCGACGCCCTCGCCCTCGTGGATCAGGCCGAGCAGGATGTGCTCGGTCCCGATGTAGTTGTGGTTGAGCATCCTCGCCTCTTCCTGGGCGAGGACCACGACCCGCCTGGCTCGGTCGGTGAATCGCTCGAACATGTCGCTCCCCTGGGGCGAACGGGCCCCTCCGTTATCGAACTGCCTCGAGGATCACCGGACCACGTCCTCCCCTCGAGGCACGTCGGGCGCCCCCGGGCGCACCGTGCGCGCCCCCGAAGCGCCCCACACGCGCAAGTATACCCCGGGGCCCCGATTCCACTTCTCGGCGGACGCTCATGTTCTTCCCTACGGTCGACGGGCCCCTGAAGGTTCTTCGGAACCCTACCCCCCGGAGATGAGCCCTACGTCGAACGACGTGATATGGCCCGAATGGACCACTCGAGTTTCCCCCTTCTGGGGCGTTGTCCGTTCCCTGGACGCTCGGCGAAGATGGAACCGCTTCCTCGTGACCGTGCCTTCCCCCGAGACACTTCCCTGTGAGGAGAGGATGACGTTGCGGGTACTGGTCGTCGACGACCATCCGGCCTTCCGCCGAGCGCTCACGTCGGCGCTGCGCATGGTGGACGACATCGAGGTCGCCGGGGAGGCGGACGGGGGGCGCGACGCCGCCAAGCAGGCGGTTCAGGTGGAGCCCGATCTCGTGATCATGGACCTGTCCATGCCCGATATCTCGGGGATCGATGCGATGAAGGAGATCCATCGCAAGCAGCCCGACCTGCCCGTCGTGTTCCTCACGGCGCACGCCGACCCGGGGGTCGAGCGCGAGGCGCGCCAGGCGGGCGCCTCGGGGTTCCTGGCGAAGGGGACGGCGCTGGCCGACCTCGTGCTGGTGATCCACGAGGCCGCCGAGGGCTCCGAGGACGAGGAGGACGCCGAGACGGCCTGAACGTCAGCCGCCCTCCGGGCGGCGGTGGGGGAACAGGATGACGTCGCGGATGCTGGGCTGGTCCGCGAGGATCTTGAGCAGCCGGTCCACCCCCAGGCCGAGCCCGCCCGCGGGCGGCATCCCGTGCTCGAGCGCGGTGAGGAAGTCCTCGTCCATCGGGTGGGTCTCGTCCTCGCCCCGGGATCGCGCCTCGACCTGGATCTGGAAGCTCCGGCGCTGCTCGTCGGGGTCCGAGAGCTCCGAGTAGGCCGGGATCAGCTCCATCCCGGCGATCACCAGGTCCGCATGCTCGACAACACCCGGGGAGGAGCGATGGGGCCGCGCGAGCGGTGAGACCTCACGCGGGAGATCCATCACCCAGGTCGGGTGCCACAGGTGCTCCTCGACGAGCTTCTCGTACAGCTCGAGCACCAGCTTGCCCGGGCCCCACGTGGGGTGGACGTCGATCCCGTGCCGCTTCGCGATCGGCCCCAGGTCCTCTCGGTCGAGCGAGATCTCCTCCCCCGTCGCCTCGGAGACCAGCTCGAGCATCGTGCTCCGCCGCCACTCGCCCTCGAGGTCGAGCTCGCGACCCTGGTAGTCGAACCTGAGCGCGCCCCGGACGGCCAGCGTCGCCTCGCAGATCAGCGCCTGGCCGATCTCCATCATCGAGAAGTAGTCGCCGTACGCCTGGTAGAGCTCGAGCATCGTGAACTCCGGGTTGTGGTCCCGGTCGATGCCCTCGTTGCGGAAGTTGCGCCCGATCTCGTACACGCGCTCGAGCCCGCCCACGAGCAGCCGCTTCAGGTAGAGCTCGAGCGCGATCCGCAGGTACAGGTCGATGTCGAGCGCGCCGTGGTGGGTCACGAACGGGCGCGCGATCGCCCCGCCCGCGGTCTGCTGCAGGACCGGCGTCTCGACCTCGACGAAGCCGCGCCCGTCGAGCACACGGCGGAACGCGTTCAACGTCTTCGCCCGGGCCTCGACCACGGCCCGGTAGGACAGGTCGGTCGCGAGGTGCAGGTACCGCTGGCGCTGCTGCAGATCCGCGTCCCTCAACCCGTGCCACTTCTCGGGGAGGGGGCGGAGCGACTTCGACAGCAGGATCAGATCGTCGGCCCGGACGGACAGCTCTCCCTTCTTCGTGGTCATGACCGGACCGCGCGCCCCGACGACGTCGCCCAGGTCCACGTCGTCGAGCAGGGCGAACGCGTCCGCGCCCATGGCCTCGGCGGAGCACACCAGCTGCAGGTCGCCGGTCCGATCGCGGAGCGTGAAGAACACGAGCCTCCCGAACCGCCGCGCCAGCACGATCCGGCCGGCGACCGCGACCCGGTCCTCGGTGACCGTCTCGGGCGGCAGGTCGCCGTGACGCTCCCGCACGTCCGCGGCATGGGCGTCGGGATCGAAGCCCCACGCGTAGGGTTCGATCCCCTTCGCCCGGAGCCGCTCCAGGCTCTGGCGCCGGGCGAGCAGGACCTCGCGCTCCCGTCCGCGAGCGTCTCCCGCCGACATCGGGTCCTGATCGTGCGGCGTGTCAGTCATGGTCGGAACCGACGTTGCGCTCGAACACGAGTCGCAGGCCCTCGAGCGTGAGCCACTCGTCGTGGTGATCGACCGTCTCGCAGAACGGGACGAGCAGGGGCGCCAGGCCGCCGGTGGCCACCACGGTCATGTGCCCGCCGAGCTCCTTCCGGATCCGGTCCACGACGCCGTCGGCCTCCGCCGCCGTTCCGTAGATCAGCGCCGACTGGATCGACTCGACCGTGTTCCTACCGATCACGGTCTTCGGAGCGTTGAGCTCGACCTGCGGCAGGCGAGCGGTCGAGCTCGACAGGGCCGCGTTCGAGATCTGGACCCCGGGCGCGATCACGCCCCCGAGGAACTCGCCCTTCGCCGAGACGACGTCGTACGTCGTCGCCGTCCCGAAATCGACGACGATGACGGGACCGCCATACCGGTGGTAGGCGGCCAGGGCGTTCACGATGCGATCGGCACCGACCTCGCGGGGGTTGTCGGTCAGGATCGGGATGCCGGTGCGGGTTCCGGGCTCGACCACCACCGGCGGGAAGTTGAAGTAGCGGTGGACCATCTCGCGCAGGGCGCTGGTGGCGCTCGGGACGACCGAGGCGATCACGACGCCGGTGATCTGGTTCGTGAACGACAGCCCCGCCTCCTCCAGCAGGGCCCCGAAGACGACGGCCATCTCGTCGGCGGTCCGGCGGGTCGAGCTCGAGAGGCGCCAGTGGTGCGCGAGCTCGTCCCCCCGGAACACCCCCAGGCTCGTGTTCGTGTTCCCCACGTTGGTCGCCAGCAGCACGGCGCCCATCGTGGCACACGGGAGCTCGGCCCGACACGCCGCTCAGGCCGTTGGGAGCAGGAGGTTGTCGATGAGCCGGACGTCTCCGAACCGGGCGGCGACCAGCGCGCGCGCCGGTCGCTCGATCGTCGCCACCTCCTCGAAGGTCTCGTCGTCGACGACGACGGCGTAGTCGAGACCGGCCTCGGGCGTGGCCCCGATCTCGCGCGCCATCACCGCCACGAGCCGTGCGGTCTCGCGCTCGCCGCCCCTCGCCCGCTCGGCAGCCTCCGACAGGGCCAGGAACAGGCAGCCGGCCGCCTCGCGCAGCTCGCGCGTGAGGCGGCGGTTCCGCGAGGACATCGCCAGGCCGTCAGGCTCGCGGACTGTCGGGCAAACCATCACGTCGATCGGGAAGGAGAGATCTCGGACCATCGCCCGCACGACGGCGAGCTGCTGGGCGTCCTTCTCGCCGAAGTAGGCCCGGGCGCGGCCGACGGCGTGGAAGAGCTTCGCGACAACGGTGGCCACGCCGCGGAAGTGCCCGGGGCGGCTGGCGCCCTCCAGTCGGTCGCCGAGCGGGCCCGGGTCCACCGTGACGACGCCTTCGCCGGCCGGATACATCTCCTCGACGCTCGGCACGAAGGCCACGTCCGCCCCGAGCGTCTCCGCCTCGCCGAGGTCCCGCTCCTCGTCGCGCGGGTAGGCGGCCAGGTCCGCCGGCTCGTCGAACTGCGTCGGGTTCACGAAGATCGAGACCACGACCAGATCGCACTCCTCGCGCGCGCGTCGCACGAGCGAGGCGTGGCCCGCGTGGAAGGCGCCCATCGTCGGGACGAGGCCGACGGTTCGCCCGCCCGCGCGCGCGGTCTCGCATGCCGAGAGTGTGGCGGCGAGCGTCCGGATCACCTCCACCGGGCGAGCACCTCCTCGACGGCGACGCGGCTCTGCCGCGGGAGCCGACCGGACCTGCTCGCGAGGTCGAGCGCCAGGTCGGCCAGGGCCACGTAGGCCGGGACGGCCTCGGGCGCGTGCTCGCCGAGCGCCCGCAGGTTGCGCTCGACGGTCCCGGCGTCGCCCCGGACGGCCGGGCCGGTGAGGGCGGCGGCCGGACCGACGGCCTCGAGGTTCTCGAGGGTGGCCCGCTGCAGCGGCGCGAGCGCCGCCCGCGCGTCCGGGACCCCGGCAACGCCCTCGAGGTCCTCGGCCAGCGCGCTGATCGCGACGAGGTAGTTCGAGGCGAAGACGGCGGCCGCGTGGTACAGGGGCTTCATCGCGTCCTCCAGCGCGAACGGCCTGCCGCCGGCGTCCTCGGCCAGGCGCATCCCGAGCTCGAGAGGCTCGGGCTCGCGAGCCGTGACCGCGAACGCGCTCCCGGGGATCCGGGCGATCGCCGCCTCGACGTCGGGGCACGTCTGGAGGGGGTGGAGGCACAGGACGCCGGCACCCGCGGCCTCGGCCGTCCCGAGCGCCTCGAGTCCGGTCGCCCCCGACAGATGCGCAACGGTCTGCCCGGGTCCGAGCGCGCCCGATCGGACGAGCGAGGTGCACACCGGCTCGATCGCGGCGTCCGCGGTCCCGAGCAACACCACCTGGGACGAGCGCGCGACGTCCTCGTTCGCGAGCACCGGCACGCCGGGCAGGTACTCGAACGAGACGTGCTCGAAGCGCACGTGGCCGCGGAAGGCCTGCGGGTCGCAACGCCGTGCCGCGGCCGGTGGGGGAGCGAGTCCGGGGCGCGTGTCGAGCACCTGGAAGATGCGCTCGGCCGAGGCGAAGGCCGACTGCAGCACGTTGTAGCGCTCGCCCAGCTCGCGCACCGGCGTCAGCAGCATCCCCAGGTACATCCAGAACTGGAAGAACGTCCCGACCGAGAGGTGCGCTCCCGCGATGTCGATGCCGCCGACCCACAGCGCGGCGCCTTGGATGCCGTTGACGGCGAAGTCGAGGCAGGGGAAGAACAGC
>DASTHN010000204.1:0-20912 GCA_035718185.1 Actinomycetota bacterium | reverse complement strand
CTGGCGCCGGCGTGCGGGGAGGCGAATAGCGCCGAGAGCCTCATGGACGTGGGCGTCTGCGATCCGGAGGCGGGGGGGTTCAGCGCCGAGATCGACAACCCGTACTTCCCCCTGCCGGTGGGCCAGAAGGTGGTGCTCGAGGGCGGCGGTTCCCTCGTCCGGATCACCTCCCTCGACGAGGTCCGGACCGTGGCCGGCGTCGAGACGCGCGTCGTCGAGGAGTACGAGGAGATCGACGGCAGGGTGGTCGAGATCTCGAGGAACTTCTTCGCGCAGGCGCAGGACGGGACGGTCTGCTACTTGGGCGAGGAGGTCGACATGTACGACGAGGAGGGGAACGTCTCGTCGCACGCTGGTGCCTGGGTCGCGGATGGCGACCGGCTCCGCCCCGGGATCTTCATGCCCGGCTCGCCGCAGGTGGACCAAGCCTTCCCGCAAGAGATCGCGCCCGGCATCGCTGAGGATCGCTCGACGATCGTCGCCATCGGCGAGGTTGCTGTACTCCCGGGGGGGACGTTCGAGGACACCGTGACGATGCTCGACTTCGATCCGCTGAGCGGTGGCCAGGACCGCAAGGTCTACGCGAAGGGCATCGGGCTCGTCGTGGACGAGAGGGCTCAGCTGACCGAGTTCGTGTCGGCCTGATCCCGACCGTCAGTCGGCGCCCGCCGCGGGCAGCGTGAGCGTGAACCGGGCCCCTCCGAGCGGCGCGTCCGCCACCGCGACCGAGCCGCCGTGCGCTCGCGCGATCTCGGACACGATCGACAGGCCGAGCCCCGCGCCGCCGTGCTGTCGGTCGCGCGCGTCGTCCAGGCGCGTGAACCGCTCGAACACGGCCTCCCGCATGTCCTCCGGGACACCCGGACCGTCGTCGTCGACCTCGAGCACCACGCGTCCGTCGTCCTCGCGGAGCGCCAGACGGACCCGGTGGACGGCGTGGCGCGCCGCGTTGTCGGTGAGGTTCCGGACCAACCGCTCGAGCTGCTCGCGGTCGCCGAGCACCCGGCCGGCGGAGACGCCGGAGCCATCGACGGTGAGCTCGGTCGTCGCGCGGAGCCGCTTCACCTCGTCGAACAGGACGTCGTCGACGTCCACCGGCGCGGATCGCAGCGGAAGGGTGCCCTCGTCGACCCTCGTGAGCAGGAGCAGGTCCTCGACGAGGCGTTGCAGTCTCGCGTCCTCCTCGAGCACCACGTCGGCGAGCTCCTGCGTCGACGTCCCGTCCGGATAGGACCGGGCGACCTCGGCCTGTTGGCGGATCGCGGCGACCGGAGAGCGGAGCTCGTGCGACGCATCGGACACGAACCGACGCTCGCGCAGGCGCGCCCGCTCCAGGCGCGTGAGCATGCCGTTCATCGTCGTCGCGAGCCGCGCGATCTCGTCCTTGCCCGGCGGCTGCGGCACCCGGCGATGGAGCTCTCGGCTCGAGATCGCCTCGACCTCCGCCCGGATCGCGTCGACCGGTGCGAGCGCCCGGCCCACCACCCGCCACGTCACGAGACCCACCACCAACAGGAGCAGGGGAACGCCCGCGGCAAGGAGGCCGACGACCGATCCGCGGGTCTCCTGGACCACCTCGAGGCTGCGGCCGACGACGATCGTGAGGGGGGCGTCCGGGCCGGGGCCCGACTCGGCGACGAGCAAGAAGGGTCCGTCCTCGAAGGGGACCTCGTCGAGGACCCGCTCGTCCCCGGGGGCGAGCCGCGCGAGCGGGTCCAGTCCCTCCACGTTGGCGCTCGCCGCGACGACACGGCCGTCGGCGTCCACCACTTGCACGAACTCCTCGTCCTCGTCGAGGGTCGTGAGGGAGGCCGGCTCGATGCCGCTCTCGAGCTCGTCCGCGGTGGCCTCTGCTCGCGCGGCGGCCGAGTTCCGCACGTTGTCGCGGAGCGAAGCCTCGAGGAGCACGACCATGAGGATCGACGCGGCGACGAGCGTGATCCCCACCGCGAACACGGCAGCACCCGTCGTGCGCACGCGGATGGTCTCCATGCGCTGCCGCAGACGGGTCCACGCCGAGGCGGGTGCGGGTTCAGCTTCCATCGTCCGCCAGCCGATAGCCGACGCCACGGATCGTCTCCAGGGTGGCGCGCCCGAAGGGTCGATCGAGCTTGTTCCGGAGGTGGCCGACGTAGACCTCGACGATGTTCGGGTCGCCGTCGAAGGTGTAGTCCCAGACGTGGTCCAGGATCTCCCGCTTGGACACCACGTCCCCCTTGCGCCGCAACAGGAACTCGAGGAGGGCGCTCTCGCGCGCGGTCAGGTCGACCTCGGTATCCGCCCTCCACGCGCGTCGGGTGGCGGGGTCGAACCGGAGGTCGCCGGCCTCGAGCACGGCGGGGCGCTCGCTCGCGCCGCGTCGCAAGAGGGCGCGGATCCTCGCGACGAGCACGACGAATGAGAACGGTTTGGTGACGTAGTCGTCGGCGCCCGTGTCGAGGGCCTCCGCCTCGTCGTACTCGCCGTCCTTGGCCGTGAGCATGAGGATGGGGGTCCAGACGCCCTCCTCGCGGAGCGTCGCGCACACCTGGTAGCCGTTCATGCCCGGCAGCAGGATGTCCAGGACGATCGCGTCGTACGGGTTCTCGCGCGCCATCCACAGCCCGTCTGTGCCGCTCAGGGCGACGTCGGCCGCGAACCCCTCCGCCTCGAGACCCTTCTTCAGGCCGGCGGCGAGCCGCTTCTCGTCCTCGACCACCAGGACGCGCACCGATCCCTCCTCGACGATCGGCGGTCGAGCGACATCATCATGACAGAACGCTGAACGAACGCTGAACGACTCCTGAGCGCGGCCCACCAGCCTTAGCGAGGGCTTAACCGGGCCTTCAGCCTGGAGTCAGGTGTGTCGCTCCAGACTGAAGGTGCGCGGTTCGCATGCCGACCATCTGGGTACGGCAACGAGCAGCCCGGACGTACGGGTGGGGGAGTCCGAGGCTCCGATCTTGAGGGAGGGATCGGGATGAGCGGGAACCCTGAGTCCGTGATGGTGCGAGACAGCATGAGCGCCCTCGAGTACCACGAGGCGGCGTGGGCGGCTCACGATCTCGCGACGGCGCCGCCGGATCCGTCGGACCTCTCGGATCGGGCGCTGACCGCCATCTTGCGGTACGAGACGAGCGACATGCCCGCGGAGGCGCTCCGCGCCGTGAAGGCCGAGCGGTTGCGACGGGCGCGACCCTGGGGGCTCGACGAGGTCATCTTCGCCCTCGCGATGATCGCGACGCTCGTGACGAGCGGCATCGTGATCGGGTGGTTCCTCCTGGTCCGCTGAACCCGGTCTCTCGCACCGGCATCCGGTCGTCCTTGACGGGCCGGCGTCCGGGGTGCGAGCGTCACGACCCATGGACGACGAACCCGACCGGTGCTGCTTCGACGACTGGACGCCCACGTACGCGAAGCGAGCCAGAGAGCATCGTCTGGGTGGCGTCTCGCGTGACCTGGTCCGCGGGCTCGAGGAAGCGGGGCTCCGTGACCGGACGATCCTGGATCTCGGGTGCGGAGCGGGAGGTCTGATCTTCGAGGCGCTCGAGCGCGGCGCGACGTCGGCGACGGGCGTCGACCTCTCGTCGGCGTCGATCGAACAGGCGCACCTGATCTCGACGGAACGTGGTCTGGACGACCGAGCGACGTTCTCGGTGGCGGACGGCTCCATCGCGTCACTCAGCCCACACGACGTCGTCGTGCTCGACAAGGTCTTCTGCTGCTTCGCGGACGTCGACCGGCTCCTCGCGAACTCGCTCTCGGCCGCCCGTTCCGTATACGCCTTCGCGGTCCCGCCGTCGTCCGGCGTCCGCGGGGTTATCGCGCGGGGACTGTCGAGGATCGAGAACGGTTGGTACCGGCTGCGCCCGCGGCGGTTCGGCGGGTTCCGGACGCACATCCACGACGTCGGCCAGCTGGACGCCAACGTCCGGGCCGCAGGGTTCTCGCCGCTGTTCCGGCGCCGTCGGCTCGGGTGGGACCTCGCCGTCTACGGCCGATGAGCGTCAACGGATCGAGCGCCACTCGCGGTCGAGCATCGCGTAGATGACCTCGCTCTGCCACCCGCCCTTCACCCACTCGTTGTCGACGAGGTGGGCCTCGCGGCGCATCCCGAGCTTCTCGAGGACGCGCGCCGAGGCCGTGTTCCGAGCCTCCAGGCTCCCGATGACGCGGTGGAAGCCGGCCCCGTCGAACGCGATCCCGAGCACGGCCCGCGCAGCCTCGGTCGCGTAGCCGTGCCCCTGGTGATCGGGATGCACCATGTATCCGATCTCGCCCAGCGAATGCTCCTCGCTGACGTACCGCAGGATGATGTCGACGACCATCTCGTCCGTGCCGCGCAGCACCGCCGCGAGCGCGAGGACGTCGCCCTCATGATGGATCGACCCGAACCCGATCCGTTCCTCGAGCGCCCGGCGCGACCCCTCCTCGGTGTGGACGTCCCAGTAGAGGTATCGGACGACCTCGGGATCCGAGCGCATCGCGTGCACCGCGTCGAAGTCGCCCGGCTCGAAGGCGCGCAGGACGAGCCGCTCGGTCTGGATCGGTCCCGTGTAGTCGTACCCTCGCACGCGTCCTCCCGTCCGCGAGGCGACGAGTGTACGGTGCCTCCATGGCGGACAGCTCTCCTCCGCTCGATCGCGCGACGTGGCTGCGACGGCTCAGGCTCGAGAACGAGGAGCAGGAGTCGGCGCTCGCGCCCGAGTACGACGAGCACTGGGGGCGGATGGGCGACGCGCACCGCGCGTTCGTCGAGCGGTTCTGCTCGAGCCTGCCGGCGGGCGGGCGGGTCCTCGACGCCGCCTGCGGGACCGGCAAGTACTTCGGCCTGGTGCTCGGGAGCGGACGGTCGGTCACGGGCTCGGATCACGCCCAGGGGTCCCTGGACCGGGCGCGGGAGAAGTTCCCCGGGGTGCCGACGGAGAAGCACGACCTCCAGGAGCTGCCCTTCGAGGGTGAGTTCGACGGCGTCATGTGCGTGGACGCGATGGAGTTCGTCCCGCCGGAGGAGTGGCCGGCGGTCCTGGACGGTTTCCGCCGAGCCCTGCGACCGGGTGGCTGGGTCTACCTGACGGTCGAGCTCCTCCCCGAGGCGGAGATCGCCGCCGCTAACGCCGAGGCCCGCGCCGCCGGGCTCCCCGTCGTGGACGGCGACGTCATCTGGCGCGACCCGGAGCCCTATTACCACCACTACCCGAGCCTCGACCGGGTCCGCGCCTGGCTGTCCGCGTCCGGTTTCGTCGTCGAGGAGGAGCTCGAGGGTTCGTGGGACGACGGATACGCGTATCACCACATCCTCGCCCGTCGTTCGCCCCCGCCGTGAGCGGACCCCGAGGTCTGGTCCTGACCGTGCGGTTCCTGTGCGAGCTCGGCATGCTCGCGGCCCTCATGGTCTGGGGCTTCCACGTCGGCGAGGGGTCGTGGGCGTTCGTCCTCGGGATCGGCGCGTCGGCGGTCGCCGCGGCCGTGTGGGCCACGTTCGTTGCACCGAAGGCCCTGCGACCGGTGCGCCTTGCCCTCCGCGTCTCGATCGAGATCGACCTGTTCACGATCTCGGGGGTGGCGCTGTGGTTCGCGGGGTATCCGGCCTGGGCCGTCACGCTCGTCGCGCTCGGCATCGCCACCTCGCTCGCGAACGCCTGGCAGGAGGGGCGGGGCGACGGGGCCGTTGCGTAGGCTCACGCGTGTGATCGACGTCAGGCGCGCGACCGTCGGCGAGGTGCCGGAGCTGGCGGCGCTGCTCGCCCGGGCGTTCGCGGAGGACGCGATCATGGCGTGGACCACGCCCGAGCCCGACCGTGAGGCGCGCGTGGCGGCGTTCTTCCGGGGGTTCGATGCGGGGGCCGCCGAGCACGGGTGGCTCTGGACGACCGAGGGACGGCGTGGCGTTGCCCTGTGGGCGCCGCCGGAGAGCGAGGCCGCCCTGGAGGCGCTCACGTTCGAGCTCGGCGACGGCGTGCGCGAGCTCCTGGGCGACGCGGCCGGGCGCTACGACTCGTTCTGGGGCTGGGCCGAGGCGGCGCGACCCTCGGGACCGCACTGGTACCTCGACCACGTCGCCGTCGACCCTTCGGCGCGGGGATCGGGACTGGGGAACGCCCTCGTGGAGCATGGGCTCGCGTTCGCGCGCGCCGACGGGCTTCCGGCGTTCCTATGCACCTCGCGGCCGGACAACGTCGGCTTCTACCAGCGGCGCGGGTTCGTGGTCGAACGGGACGGGAACGCGCCGGACGGAGGCCCCCGCGTGTGGTTCATGCGCTGGGACCCCGCCCCGGCATCCGGGGGGTGACCTGAGGTCAGCGGCTCGGGACCCCTGGCCCTGCGTCGCCCGCCATCCGGCACCCGTTCGCGCTCCCGCAGGACGTCACGCTGGAGCGGCGGACCTCTCGGAAGGAGCGATCGATGCAACGTGAGGACCTGTTCGCGGCGATGGGCCAGGCGATCATCGACGGGGAGGCCGAGACGGCCGCCGAGCTCGCGCGGCGGGGACTCGAGGAGGGCGTGGCCCCGCTCGACGCGATCGACCGCGGGTTCGTTCCGGGGATCGACCACGTCGGCCACGAGTTCGCCGCCGAGAACATGTTCCTGCCCGAGCTCGTACTGGCCGGCGAGGCGATGAAGGCGGCCGTCGACGTGCTCGAGCCGGAGATGCAACGCACCGGCGCCGAGCGCGAGATCCACGGGACGGTCGTCCTGGCCGCCGCCCACGGCGACATCCACGACATCGGCAAGAGCCTGGTCGGCACGATGCTCTCGGCTTCCGGCTTCCGCGTGGTCGACCTGGGCGTCGACGTGCCGATCGACGCGGTGGTCGACACGGTTCGCGAGGTCGACGCCGACCTGGTCGGCATCAGCGCGCTGCTCACGACGACGATGGTCGGCCAGCGCGACGTCGTCGATGCTCTGACCGTGGCCGGGCTCCGCGACTCGGTGAAGGTGATGGTCGGCGGCGCCCCCGTGACGCCGGAGTGGGCGACCGAGATCGGCGCCGACGGCTTCGGCGAGGACGCCGCGCGGGCCGTATCGCTCGCCCGCGAGCTGGTCGGGGCGTGAGGGGGATGGTGGCGATGCGGCCGAAGCTCGACCTGCTGACGTCGGAGCTCGTGAAGCGCGTGGTGGACGAGGCGCTCCTGCTCCTGCGCGAACACGGCGTGAAGGTGCAGTCGCCGGAGGCCGTGGAGCTGCTCGTCGCCGCCGGGGCGACCGCCGATGAGGACGTGGTCCGCCTGCCCGAGCCGGTGATCCGGGAGGCGCTCGCCACGGTGCCGAGCGCCTTCCACCTGCACGATCGTCGGGGAGAGCCGAAGGTGACCTACGGCGGCGACGCGGTGCACTTCGACCCCGGATCCTCCGGGGTGCACGTCCTGGATCCCGAGACGCTCGAGCACCGGCCGTCCACGACCGCGGACCTCGCGCGGCTCGTGAAGGTGGCCGAGATGCTGCCCGAGATCGACGCGCAGTCCACCGCCGTGGTCTGCGACGAGGTCCCGAAGGGGATCGGCGACCTGTGGCGACTGTACGTGGTGCTCGAGCACTCGACGCGACCGATCGTCACCGGCGCCTTCTCGATCGCCACGCTCCACCACATGATCGACATGGTGGCGATCTTCGCCGGCGGCCGGGAGGCGTTGGCGCGTACGCCGCAGGCGGTGTTCGACGTGTGCCCGTCCCCACCGCTGATCTGGTCGGCCTTCGGCTCGGAGAACCTGATCGAGCTCGCCCGCGCCGGCGTGCCCGCCGAGATGGTCTCGATGCCGCTCGCCGGGGCTGCGGCGCCCGTCACGCTGCTCGGCTCGATCACGCAGCACGCGGCCGAGTGCCTGTCGGGCATCGCGATCCACCAGCTCGCCGCACCCGGATCGCCGATCGTATGGGGAGGCGCGCCCGCGATCTTCGACATGCGCAAGGGGACGACGCCGATGGGGGCGATCGAGACCGCGATGATCGACGCCGGCTACGCGCAGGTCGGCAAGTCGCTCGGGCTGCCGACGCACACCTACCTCGGCGCGAGCGACGCGAAGGTGGTGGACGCGCAGGCGGGCCTGGAGAGCGGCGTCTCCGCGGTGGTCGGCGCGCTCGCAGGGATCAACATGATCTCGGGTGCGGGGATGCTCGACTTCCTCGCGTGCCAGAGCCCGGAGAAACTGGTCCTGGACGCCGAGGCGATCGCGATGGCCAAGCGCTTGGTCGCGGGGATCGAGCAGAGGACCGAGACGCTCGCGCTCGAGCTGTTCGAGGGGATCGCCTTCAAGGGTGAGTTCCTCAAGCAGCGGGCGACGAAGGACCTGTTCGCGGTCGAGCAGCACGTGCCCTCGAAGGTGATCGACCGCGACTCGACACGCGGATGGCTGCAGTCGGGAGGCCTCGACGCGTGGACGCGCGCGAAGCATCGGACGGCCGCGCTGCTCGAGGCCTACGACCGGCCCGAGCTCGACCCGGCGCACGAGGCCGAGCTCCGCACCCTCGTCGAGCGCATCGCCAAGGACGCCGGGGTCGACGCGCTCCCGGAGGTCGCGCCCTAGGCGAGCGCTCACGGTCGGTGGCGGGGCGTTTCCGAGATACTGCGCCCCGATGGACAGCGAGGCGCTCGAGCGCGACGCCGCGGCCGCGGCGGGGATGACCGGCCGCGACCAGCGCATCATCCTGGGCAACACCGGGCAGAACGTCCTGGGACTGGCGATCGGTGCGCTCGCGACGTTCGCGGCCCAGGTCCTGTTCACCCGCGAGCTCGGCGACGAGGCGTACGGCATCGTCACCCTGACGACGCAGTTCGCCTTCATCGCGGCCGCCGCGACGCGGTTCGGGATGGACGTCGCAAACGTTCGGCTGGTGGCGATCCTGGTCGGTCGAGACGGGGCCGCCCGGACGCGCGGCCTCGTGCGGCGTGCGGTCCTCATCGCGACGGCAGTGAGCGTGCCGTTCGCCGCGGTCTCGTTCGCCTTGTCGGGGTGGCTCGCCGATCGCTTCAGCGCGATCCCCGACATCGCCGAGCCCGCCTTCCGCGCCGCCGCCCTGACGATCCCGGTGACCGCCCTCGCCTTCACGTACATGGGGGCGACGCGAGGGTTGAAGATCATGCGGTTCACGCTCTACGCGCAGTGGATCGCCCAGCCGATCGGGTGGATCCTTCTGGCGCTCGGCCTGTGGTCGGTCTCCCGGACCGCGGGGATGACGACGCTCGCGTTCGGGGCGTCGTGGGTGTTGGCGCTCGCGATCGCGTGGTTCGGGTGGGAGAAGGAGTCACGTCGGTTCCCCCGCGACCTCACCGGGCCCGGCATCCCCGAGGAGGAGACCGGGGCGCTGCTCCGCTTCGGAGCCCTGCGGGCCCCCGCCACGCTGTTCAGCCAGCTCATCTTCTGGACCGACTTCTTCGTGCTCTCGGCGCTGATGTCCTCTCGCGGCGATGCGGGGGCGGCCCAGGTCGGCATCTACGGGGCCGTGCTGCGCGCCGGGCAGTCGCTGTTCCTGTTCCTCACGTCGGTGTCGCTCACGTTCAGCCCGTTCGTCGCCGACCTGCACCACCGGGGCGAGCGCGAGCGGCTCGACGCCCTCTACAAGCAGGTGACGCGGTGGACGCTCGCAGCGACGATCCCCGTGCTCCTGCTCCTCGCGATCGCCCCCGGGCCGGTCCTGCGCATCTTCGGACAGGACTTCGTGCAGGGAGAGGCGGCGCTGCGGATCCTGATCGTCGGGATGATCGTGCCCGTCATGGTCGGGACCGTCGGGTTCATCCTGATCATGGCGGGGCGCACCGGATGGGACCTGCTGGTGTACATGGGCGGGTTCGTGA
The DNA here is from genome assembly GCA_035718185.1 of Actinomycetota bacterium. Classification (GTDB taxonomy): domain Bacteria; phylum Actinomycetota; class UBA4738; order UBA4738; family HRBIN12; genus HRBIN12. The sequence goes on along the minus strand of DASTHN010000204.1, from coordinate 11,140 downwards.
TCGACGTCGGGGTCGCGCTGGTGCTCGCGCGCCCCGAGGCGCTCGGCATCCGAGGTGCCGCGATCGCTCAGGCGCTCACGCTGTCGTTCAGCGCGGTGGCGCGGCTGCTCTTGGTGCGGCGCTTCCTCGGCATCTGGCCGTTCGACGCGGCGTACCTGCGGCTGGTGGTGCCGACGGTCGTCGGCGCGCTCGGCATGGTGCTCGGCGACGCGCTGATCCCGGACAGGAAATGGCTCGTCGACCTCGTGGGGTCGTTCGCGCTGGGTGGCCTCCTCTACGTCGTCGCGCTGTTCGTGGTCGGGCTCCTGCCGAGCGAACGTCGGGCGGCGTTCCGGATGGCCGGCAAGGTGCTGCGGCGGCCGGCGGCGTGAGCATCGGGGCGCGGATCGCGCGCCTGCGGGGCTCGACCCGCGGCGGAGACCAGGCCGTGATCCTGGCGGGCACGGTGCAGAACATCGCGGGCCTCGGTGTGTTCGTGCTCGCGACGTTCGCGGCGAACGTCGTGATCTCGCGCTCGTTCGGTGGGGGGTCGAGCGGCGCCGAGGCGCTCGGCGTCGTGACGCTCGCGACACAGTTGGCCTTCATCGGCGCCGCGGCGACGCGGTTCGGCATGGACATGGCCGCGGTGCGTCGGATCGCGATCGAGGTCGGGGCCGAGCGGCACGGCCGCGTTCGCGGGATCGGTCTGCGAGCCCTCGCCGTCGCAGGGGTCGTCAGCGTGGTCGCGGCGCTGATCGTCTTCGCGTTCGCCGCCCCGCTCGCACACGAGTTCAGCGACGAGGCGGGCGCGAAGGCGGCGATCCAGGGCGCGGCCCTGGCGCTGCCGTTCGTGGCGCTGACGTTCGTCGCGCTCGGCAGCAGCCGGGGGCTGAAGATCATGCGGCACACCCTCTACGTGCAGTGGGTCGGCCAGCCGCTCCTGTGGATCGCGCTGATGGTCCTCGCGTGGCAGCTCAGCAAGACCGTGGGGGCAACGGTGCTCGCGTACGCCGCGTCGTGGGGGGTCGCCGCGGTCGCGGCCTGGGCGCTGTGGCACAGGGAGACGGTCCCGCTCGGCTCGGTCGACGTCGAGCCGGGCGAGACCCGCCAGCTCATGCGGTTCGGCGCGCCCCGTGCGCCCGCCGCGCTGCTGTCGCAGGCCCTGTTCTGGACCGACTACTTCGTCGCGTCGGCGTTCGTCGCCCGTGGAGCCGTGACGGCGGCCGAGCTGGGTGTGTACTCGGCGGCCGTTCGCGTCGGGCAGGTGATGGTCCTGTTCCTCACGGCGGTGAGCTACATGTTCAGCCCGTTCGTCGCCGACCTGCACGCCCGGGGCGAGCGCGACCGGCTCGACCGACTGTTCAAGATGCTCACGCGCTGGACGGTCGCCGGGACGATCCCCCTCCTCGCGTTGCTCCTCGTGGTGCCCGGTCCGCTCCTGCGGGTGTTCGGGGGCGCGACCTTCGCCGGGGGCGAGACGCAGCTCCGGATCCTGCTGCTCGGTCAGACCGTGAACGTCGCGGTGGGTGCGGTCGGGTTCATCCTCATCATGGTCGGACGCACCGGGGTCGACCTGGCCGTGTACGTCGCCTCGTTCCTCCTGGACCTGGTGCTCGCGCTCGTCTTGGTGCCGCGGCTCGGGACCGAGGGCGCGGCGATCGCGCAGACCGCCACCATCGCGGTCTCGAACACGCTGCGCCTGCTGTTGGTGTGGCGGTTCGTGCGCATCCAGCCGTTCGATCGGACGTACGCGAGGCTCCTCGTGCCCGCCGCAGCCTGCTTCGCGGCGATGGTGGGCGCGAACGCGCTCCTGACGGACTCGGGATGGATAGCCCAGGTGCTCGGTGTCGCCGTAGCCGGGTCGGTCGTCTACCTGCCGATCCTGCTGCTGGTCGGCCTCACCGCCCCGGAAGAGCGGGTGATCAGGCGGGTCCTTGGGCGGCCGGTCGGGGGCGAGGCGCTCCGGGTCCGTCCGGTGCGGGACGACGATCGCCCGTGGATCCGGGGTCTGATGCGCGAGCGCTGGACCGGCGAGACGATGGTCGTCCACGACCATGTGTTCGAGCCGGCCGCGTTGGACGGCTTCGTCGCCGAGGAGGACGGTAGGCGTGTCGGGCTCCTGACCTACACGGTGAGCGACCAGGCCTGCGAGATCGTGAGCCTCGACTCGCTGGACGTCGAGCGTGGGGTCGGAACGGCGCTCCTCGACGCTCTCCTGGAGCTCGGTCACGCGCGCGTGCGCGCAGTGACGACGAACGACAACGTGGGGGCGATCGCGTTCTACGAGCACCACGGCTTCCGCATCGTCACGGTCCGCCAGGGCGCGGTCGACCGCGCGCGCGAGCGCAAGCCGTCGATCCCGCTCGTCGGGCGGGACGGCATCGAGATCCACGACGAGATCGAGCTCGAGCGCGGTCCGAGCGCCTGATCGCCTGGCGCCGGTCCCGCGACTCCCGGGACCTTCGTCCCGACGCGGTCCGACCCCACCCCTGCTAGACCTTTAGCGACTCGCTCAACGTAGGAGGTGGGGTCCGTGGCCGGTCCGGCCTCGAGGAGAGGGTTCCTCGCTGGCGCGCTCGCCCTGCCGGCGCTGTTCCTGGGCGCTCGCGCCGTCACCGCGGCGTCGCGCACCGCCCGACTCGCCCGACCCGCGCCCGAGGGTCGCAGCACGACCCGCTGCGCCGCCTGCGGCAGGGCGGATCACGACATGCTCGACCGGACGTGCCCGGCGGCCCGGGAGGTGCTCTGAGCGATGCCGGTCACCAGGAGGCAGTTCCTCGCCGGGGCGGGAGCGACCGCCGGGGTCGCCGTCGCCGCCAGCGCCACCGTCCTCGCCGACGATGTCGGCGAGGAGCCGAGCCCGTCCCTGCTCGTCGACAAGATCGTCCGGACGACATGCTCGCCGAACTGCACCGGATCGTGCGGCCAGCTCGCGTTCGTCCGGGACGGCAAGATCGTGAAGATCCAGCAGGCCGCCGACTACCCGGACCCGGTCTATTCGCCGCGCGGCTGCATGAAGGGCCTCTCGTACCACCTCCAGATCTACGGCCCCGATCGGATCACCACGCCGCTGATCCGGACGGGCGAGCGCGGCTCGGGGGAGTTCCGCGAGGCGACGTGGGAGGAGGCGCTCGACCATGTCGCGTCCGAGATGAAGCGGATCGGGGAGACCTACGGCTACGACTCGATCCACGTCTTCGGCCAGGTGCCGGGCTCGGGCTACATCCAGAAGGGTGCGAACTACCGGGCGTCGGCCGTCCTGGGCATGAGCCACGGCACGTCGTTCGACTACAACGGCGATCTCCCGATGGGGATGCCGATCACGTTCGGCGTGCAGAACGCCGAGCACGAGGCGAAGGACTGGGCGAACTCCCGGTTCCTCCTGGTCGTTGGCGCGAACCCGCTCGAGACGCGGATCCCCGACGCGCACTTCCTCTTCGACGCCGCGGCGAACGGCGCCCGTATCGTCGTGGTCGATCCAGTGTTCAGCGCCACGGCCTCGAAGGCGGACACCTGGATCCGGCTGCGCCCCGGGACCGACGCCGCCTTCGCGCTCAGCGTCGCGAACGTCATCCTGCGCGAGGAACTGCACGACGAGGACTTCCTCAGGACGTACACGGACGCGCCACTGCTCGTGAACGAGAGCACCGGCAAGCGCCTCCGGGAGGCGGACCTGCGGCCCGGCGGCTCCCCCGAGCGGTTCGTGGTGTGGGACCCCGGAACCGAGGCTCCCGTCACCGTCGGCATCGACAGGCTCGGGATGCCGCGGGGGGTCGAGCCGGCCCTCGTCGGCTCGTACGAGGTCTCGCTCGCGAGCGGAGCGACGGTGGTCGCTCGGCCCGGGTGGGACCATGTCCGCGCCGAGATCGAGACCTGGACCCCGGAGGCCGCCTCCGAGCTCACCGGGGTCGACCCCGACGTGATCGAGCGCCTGGCGATCGCCTACGCGAGCACCGAGCCCGCGGCGATCCTGATGGGGGGCGGCTCGAACCACTGGTACCACGGCGACCTCACCGGCCGCGCGTACGCGCTGCTCGCTGTGATGACCGGCAACGTGGGCAGGTCCGGCGGGGGGTTCAGCGTCTACGTCGGCCAGTACCGCGTGCGGGTCGCCGCCGCGCCCTGGAACTTCCCCGACGACATCCACGGGCCCATCGTCTCGACGATCTACTGGGTCACGGGTCCGACCGATACGATGCATCCGTCGGTCCCCTACCCGAAGGATGGCTTCAAGGCGCTGTTCCTCACGTTCAGCAACTTCCTGCTGCAGTCGCCGAACATCAACCAGGTCTACGAGCGACTGTCCGAGATGGAGCTCGTCGTGGACGTCGACCACCAGATGACCGAGACGGCCAGGTGGGCCGACGTCGTCCTCCCCGCGGCGACGTGGTACGAGAAGTGGGACCTGACGGCCACGCCGCTCCACCCGTTCCTCCAGCTGCAGCAGCCGGCGATCGAGCCGGTCGGCGAGTCGCGTCCCGAGCTGTGGATCTGGGCCGAGCTGGTGCGCCGGATCGACCCCGAGCAGCACGCAACGTACTTCGACGGCTGGGACGAGGAGCGCGCGATCGAGGCCATCCTCGCGGCGGGCGACGTCGAGGGCGGCCCGACGCAGGGCGTCACGCTCGAGCAGCTGAAGGCTGGGCCGGTCCGGTTGAACGTCCCCGATCCCGACGTCCCCTTCCTCGCGCAGGTCCAGAAGCTGGCGCCGTTCCCGCCGATCTCGCCGCCGAGCCCGATCGAGGCGACCCAGGTCTTCCTGCCGACACGCCGGATCGAGCTGTACAAGGAGGAGGATCGGTTCCTCGAGCTCGGCGAGCAGGTCGTCACCTTCAAGGATCCACACGACGACGGGGTGCACGACCCGGCCGAGTACCCGCTCACGCTGCTGTCGCCGCATTCGAAGTGGCGGATCCACTCGACCTACTCGAACAACGCGTGGCTCGAGGAGATCCACGGCGGCAGGCCGCAGGTCCTGCTGCATCCAGGCGACGCCGCCGCGCGCGGGATCGCCGACGGCGACCCGATCGAGGTCTTCAACTCGCGCGGGTCGGTGAAGGCGTGGGCGCACGTGCACGACGCGGCGGGACCCGGGACGGCGACGCTCCCCGAGGGGTGGTGGTCCCGCTACTTCCTCGAGGGCAAGGGGGTGAACGAGCTCACGAGCTCGGCGGTCAACCCGATCCACGAGGTCTGGTACGTGCCGAACATGTGGGCCCCGTCCACCGGGTGGAAGGACTGCCGCTGCGAGGTGCGCCGTGCCTGAGCCCACGAAGGTCTCGCCGGTGGAGGCGCTCCCCGAGGCCTCGCGCGAGTACGGCGCGATCGGCGAGGTGTCGGACGATCCGCGGTGGGGGATGGCCGTCGACACCGAGCGGTGCATCGGCTGCTGGTCGTGCGCGGTCATCTGCAAATCCGAGAACGACGTGCCGCTCGGGATGTGGTGGAACCGGATCCTCACGAGGGGGGAGGAGCTCGACACGCCGGAGACGGGCGAGTTCGGCCGGCTCGACATGTCGTGGGTCCCGCTCGCGTGCCAGCACTGCGACGACCCGCCCTGCATGAAGGTGTGCCCGACCTCGGCGACGTTCGTCGACACCGAGCACGGCTACCTGGTCGAGGTGAACCAGGACGACTGCATCGGGTGCCGCTACTGCATGGCGGCCTGTCCCTATGGCGTCCGCGTGTTCAACTGGGGTGAGCCCGAGTATCCGGTCGAGGGGTTCGACCTCGGCATGGTGGAGCCCCGGCCGATCGGCTCCGTCGAGAAGTGCACGATGTGCATCCACCGACTTGAGGAGGAACAGGTCCCCTCGTGCGTGTGGTCCTGCCCGGCGCAGGCGCGGATCTTCGGCGACCTGAACGACCCCGACGGCAGGCTGGTCCGAACGATCGAGGACCGGGGCGCGACGCAGCTCCTCGAGGAGAAGGGCACGAAGCCGAAGGTCTATTACCTGGAGGAGCGGAGGAGGCGGTCCCTGTGAGCGCGGTGGCGACCGCCGGACGCACCGCCGAGGGCCGCTCGTGGGCTGCGGCCTGGTACGGGCTGCTCGTGGGCGGGATGGTCGTCGGCCTGGCTTGCTTCGTCTACCAGTGGATCAACGGCCTCGCCGTGACCGGTCTGTCGAACACGATCAGCTGGGGCATGTACATCATCACGTTCATGTTCCTCGTCGGCATCTCGGCCGGCGGCCTCATCGTCGCGGCCGGCGCCGAGCTGGTCGGCAGCGAGCGATTCGCATCGCTCCAACGTCTGGCGGTGCTGCTGTCGGGGACGGCGATCCTCGCGGCGGCGATCTCGATCCTCCCCGACCTCGGCCGGCCGCAGATGGTGTGGCGGATGCTCCGGCAACCGCACTGGACCTCCCCGCTGATCTGGGACGTGATCATCATCGGGGTGTATCTGACGATCGCGCTGATCGACCTGTACATCCTCACGCGGCCGAACCCGAAGCCGGGGGCGCTGCGGACGATGGCCTTCTTCGCGCTGCCGGCTGCGGTCCTCGTGCACTCGATCACCGCGTGGATCTTCGGGCTGCTCGTCGCCCGGCCGTTCTGGAACACGGCACTGATGGCGCCCATGTTCGTGTCCTCGGCGCTCGTGTCGGGTCTTGGGTTGCTGATCGTGACGGCGCACATCGTCGATCGCACGACCGAGTGGGAGCCCGACCGGGACGTCTTCGACGATCTCGGCCGGCTCATGGTGTGGTTCATCGCGGTCGACGGCTTCCTCTTGTTCGCCGAGATCCTCACGACCTATGCCTCGCGCGTGCCCGATCACCTCAAGCAGCTCAACGTCCTCTTGATCGGGCGGCTCGCGCCCGTGTTCTGGGCCGAGGTGGCGATCGGGGTGGTCGTCCCGTTCGCGATCTGCGCCAGCCGACTGCGGGAACGCCGGGGATGGGTGGTCGCGGCCGGCGCGCTCGCGATGCTGGGGGTGTTCGCGAAGCGGATCAACATCGTGATGACCTCGATGTTCATGCCGCTGGTCGGGCTCGCCCCAGGGATCCCTGGCGGCCGCGCCGGCCAGGAGTTCGCGCCCGATCCGATCTACATCCCGACCTGGGTCGAGGCCGGGATCCTGCTCGGGCTGGCGTGCTTCATCGGGCTGTTCGTCACGCTCGGCGTCCGGTACCTGGTCGTGCCGGAGCGTCGCTCGACGGGCTGACCCCGGGGTCCGTGGAGGTCCGTGGCTCGAGGGGACCATCGGCCACGCGTCGCTGACCCGCCGCTGCCTAGCATGGGCGGCAGTCGAGCAGGAGGCCCGCGTGAGCCTGACACCGTTCCTGTACCGCATCGGACGGGGAGCGGTACGGCAACGGTGGACGGTCATCGCCGTATGGGTCGTGGTCGCCGCCGGGCTCTTCGTCGCTAGCCGGGTCTTCGGGACCGCGTTCATCGACGACTTCAGCATCCCCGGCGCCGAGGCACAGGCGGCGACCGACCGCCTGGCCGAGCGGTTCCCGGACCGGTCGGGCGTAACGGCGACGGTGGTGTTCCGGGCCAGGGAGGGCACGCTCGCCGACCCAGATCTGATGTCCGCCGTCAAGGGGACGCTGCTCACGATCGCGCTCCAGCCGCACGTCGTCGGGATCGATGACCCCACGAAGGAAGGCGGGCAGGCGGGCGTGTCGGCCGATCGCACGGTGGCGTTCACCACCGTCTACTACCGGGGCGGCATCTCCGAGCTCGGCCGCCCCGCCGCGGACCGTCTGGCCGAGGCGGTTCGCCCCGCGCGCGCGGCCGGCCTGCAGGTTGAGACCGGCGGGCCGCTCGTCGAGTACACGCACCTGCCCGAGATCCGCGCCTCCGAGATCGTGGGCGTCATCGCCGCGGTGGTGGTCTTGTTCGTGGCCTTCGGCTCCGTCGTCGCGATGGGGGTGCCCATCGTGACCGCGCTGATCGGCCTCGGGACCTCGCTCGCGATCGTGGGCCTGCTGTCGCACGTGAGCGACATCCCGACCCTCACGCCGGCTCTCGCGACGATGCTCGGCCTCGGTGTGGGGATCGACTACGCCCTGTTCATCGTGACCAGGTACCGCGAGGGTCTCGCGCGCGGGCACCCGGTCGCGGAGGCGGTGGGCCGGGCGATCGCGACCTCCGGGCAGGCCGTCCTGTTCGCCGGGTTCACCGTGATGGTCTCGATCTGGGGGCTGTGGGTCTCGGGAGTCCCGTTCATCGGTCTCATCGGGACGGCCTCCTCGCTCGCCGTGGCGATCGCGGTGGTCGCCGCCCTCACGCTTCTCCCTGCGTTGCTCGGCGTGATCGGCACGCGGATCGACGCCCTCGGCCTGGGATGGCTCGAGCGGCGGTCGCGCGTGGACCACCAGGGGATGTGGGCGAGGTGGGCTCGGACGGTGGCCCGGCATCCGTGGCGCTCCCTCGTCGCCGGGCTCGTCGTGATCGGCGTGGTGATGGCGCCGCTATCCTCGATGCGCCTCGGCTTCGAGGTGGGGATCGCCGGCGAGGACTCCACCCAGGCGCGGGCCGCGGCGCTGCTGGAGGAGGCGTTCGGGCCAGGCATCAACGGCCCGCTCGTGCTCGTCCTCGAGCTCGCGGACCCGACCGACACGGCCGCGGTGGGTGCGGTCGCCGAGGCTGCGGCCGCCGACCCGAACGTGGCGGCGGTCATGGCGCCGGCCGCGAGTCAGGACGGCGCCACCGCGATCATGACGATCGTCCCGCGCACCGCGCGAGCCGACCGGGCGACCGCGGACCTGGTGACCCGGCTGCGCGAGACGACCCTGCCGCCGATCGAGCAGGCGACGGGGTCCACCGTGCTGGTCGGCGGCGCGACCGCGATCCTGATCGACCTGGCCGACCGTGTGGCCGGCCGGCTGTGGCTTCTGATCGCCACCGTCGTGGGGTTGTCCTTCGTTCTGCTGATGCTCGTGTTCCGCTCGGTCCTCGTGCCGGTGAAGGCGGCGATCCTGAACGGCTTGTCGATCTGCGCCGCCTACGGCGCGGTCGTCGCCGTCTTCCAGTGGGGGTGGGGATCGGAGTCGCTCGGCGTCGGTCAGACCGTGTCGATCGTCTCGTTCGTCCCGATGGTCATGTTCGCGATCCTGTTCGGGCTCTCGATGGACTACGAGGTGTTCCTCCTGTCCCGGATCCGTGAGGAGTACCTCGTGGACCGGGACACGGTCGAGAGCGTCGCGGTGGGGATCCGCTCCACGGCCCGCGTGATCACCTCGGCCGCGCTGGTGATGATCGCCGTGTTCCTCGCGTTCCTCCTGAGCGAGAGCATCACGGTGAGGATGGTCGGGTTCGGGTTGGCCGTCGCGGTGCTGATCGACGCGACCATCGTGCGCATCGTGCTGGTCCCGGCGACGATGGTGCTGCTCGGCCACGCGAACTGGTGGCTCCCGCGCTGGCTCGAGCGCATCCTGCCGCGTGTGCACATCGAGGGCGAGGGTGCGCTCCCCGCTCCGATCCCGAGCGAGCCGATCCGGACGACGGAGTTCTCGCACGACGGAAGCGCAAGCCCAGCGTGCAGGGCTGAGGATGCCGGCGAGAGGCGCTAGCCGAGCTCGATCAGGCGGAGGGTGGTCGAGACGGCGTCGGCGGGCGTGTCCGAGCGCACGACGGCCTCGACCGGCGCTCCGCCCTTCGAGAGCTCCCACGTCCCCAGCCCGACCACCGGCTTGCCCATCTTCAGCGCCAGCGCGATCTCGGACAGCGTGCCGAACCCGCCGGCGACCGCGATGACGGCGTCGGCGGTGCGCACGACGATCGCGTTCCGCGCCTCCCCCATACCGGTCGCGACGACCGTGGTCAGGTACGGGTTCCCGCCGGCGCGCGTCTCGGTCGGCAGGACGCCGACCGAGCGGCCGCCCGCCTTCGCGCAGCCACTCGCGGCGGCCTCCATCAGTCCGCCCAGGCCGCCGCAGACGAGGACGGCGTCCGCCTCGGCGATCAGCCGGCCGACTTCCTCGCCGAGCGCGTGCTCCGAGGGGGTCGCCGCCGAGGGTCCGACGACCGCGATGTAGACGTCCCTGGTCATCCCCATGACACCCCGAGCATCGCAGAAAGCAGGGCGACCGCGCCGGCCTTGTCGAGGGGCTCGTTGCCGTTGCCGCACTTCGGCGACTGCACGCACGAGGGGCAGCCGTGCGTGCACGGGCACTCGCGAACGGTCTCGAGCGTCGCGCGGAGCCACCGGTCCGCGTCGGTGAACCCGCGCTCGGCGATACCGGCGCCTCCCGGGTAGCCGTCGTACACGAAGATCGCGGCCGATCCGGTATCGGGGTGGTACGGCGTCGAGACGCCGCCGACGTCCCAGCGGTCGCAGGTGGCGACGAGCGGGAGGAGGCCGATCGACGCGTGCTCGGCCGCGTGGGCCGCGCCGGGAAGGTCGGCGGGCGCGATGGCGGCGCGGTCGATCACCGGCTGCGGGATCGCCCACCACACGGCTCGGGTCTCGAGGCGCTGGGGCGGCAGCGCGAGCGGGACCACGTCGAGGACCTCCCCGGTCGCGACCAGCTTGCGCGCGAACCCGACGACCTGGTTCGAGACGCGGACGGCCCCGTAGGCGATCGGCACGCCGCCGGCGGTGACCCCGCGGTCCAGGATCTCCCCGACGTCGATGTCGGTGGTGTCCCGCGACTGCGTGTAGAAGTCTGGGTCCGCCGGCGAGACGACGGCGACGCCGGCCGCGAGGTCGAGCTCGGCCACCTCGAACTGCTCGCCCTGATGGAGGTAGATCGCGCCGGGGTGCACCTGCTGGTACGCGCGCCCCTCGTCCACGGTGCCCAAGAGCTCGCCCGAGTCCTGGATCACGATCGCGAACGTGCGCCCGCCGGTGCTCCGGACATCGACCGCCCGGTGCGGAGACCCGCGTCCGACGTGGTGGAGGAGGCCGCGTCGCCACTTCAGTTCGCCGGCCTCCATCAGGCGCTCGAGCGTGTCCTCCGACCCCGGCCAGAAGCGCTCCAGCTCCGCGTCGCGCAGGGGGTGCTCGCGGGCGGCACACAGGAGGTGTGGCTCCAGGATGAACGGGTTGGACGGGTCGATCACGGAGGCCTCGGCCGGCTTGTCGAACAGGTCGGCCGGGTGCGAGGCGAGGTACTGATCGAGAGGATCGTCCTGGGCGACGAGGATCGCGAGCGAGGAGCCCTCCCGCCGCCCGGCTCGCCCGGCCTGCTGCCACATCGACGCCCGG